>NZ_JAOCBT010000036.1:0-28096 GCF_029840045.1 Pseudomonas sp. GD03903
GTTCTCCCGAGGAAGTGGTACGCGGCATGGGAGCGCCAGTCATGCTCGGGAGTACTTCGTCGCGACGAATGAGCCCGTGGAACAGAGCGGCGGCCAGGTGCAGGAGGATGGTCGCCAGCAAGGCGTAGGCGATAACGCTGTGAGCGCTGCGCAGGATGGTGTGGAGCTGCACCGAGGGCGCGACCAGCGCCGGCAGTTCGAAGCCGCCCCAGAGTACGACGGGGTAGCCGCCGGCTGATTGCATGGTCCAGCCCACCAGTGGCTGGGCCAGCAGCAGGCCGTATAGCACGAGGTGCGAGAGATGGGCGGCGCTGCGTTGCCAGCCGGGCATGTCGCTGGGCAGCGCGGGGATACGGTGGGTCAGGCGCACCAGGATGCGTAGCAGCACCAGTACCAGCAGCACAGCACCCAGGGGTTTGTGGATGGCGACCAGGGCAGCGTGGCGCGGGGAGACGCTGGCGACCATGCCCAGGCCGATCAGCAGCATGGCGAGCACCAGCACGGCCATGAGCCAGTGCAGCACGCGCAGGGAGAGCGGGAAGTAGGTCGGTTTCATCAGTGGGTCTCCTGGGCCTGCTCACGGGTGCGGCGGTTGAAGGATTCCGAGTAGGCGGCCGAGCGCGCGCTGAGCAGCGGGTCGTCGGAGGCGCGGATGCCGTCTGGGAGGATCAGCGGGTCGTAGTTGACGTCGCGGCAGTCGCCGCCGATTTCCGGCTGCAGGCGTTCGATCACCAGTTCGCCGGCATCCACCGTGCGGCGGCCGGTAGGCCAGGCCTGGGTGGCGTCGCTGGTGCTGTCGCCCGGTTCGCCGAGGGTGAACTGCAGGCGCCAGCGCAGCGGGCCGGCGGCGATGCGCTGGGCCAGTTCGGCGGCGAGGAAGTCGGCGTCGCCGCGCTTGTCGGCGGCCAGCGGTTCGACCGGCGCTTCAGGCTGCACGGACCAGCGCACGGGCTGCTGCTTGCCGTCCTTGTTCACCAGGAAGAAGGCGTTGAGGCCGTAGTAGGCGCTGTTGGCGTAGCTGGAGGATGGCGTGGAGGATTTCACCCACTGCAGGAATGGCTGGGTTTCCGGGTGAGCCTTGAAGAAGGCGCCGGCCTTTTCCGGATCGGGCTTGCCGGTGCCCGGTTGCGGCGCGGTGGCCTGTTGCAGGGCGAAGAAGCTGGCGACGTCGCGGACGACGAAGACCGGCATGGCGTTCATGCCGGTGCGCCATTCCTGGCCATCCTTGGGCAGGAAGCGCAGCGCCAGGCTGCGGATCGGGGCGGCGCCGTCACTGGCCTTGGGGTTACCGCCGGGAATCGCCAGGCGCCCCACCACCGGCACGCGGCCGACCGAGAACAGGCTGGCGCGGGACAGATCGGCCAGCCCGCCGTTGCTGTCGAAGTGGCCGATCACGCACAGGCCCTTGGCGTGGTTGCGCCGGTAACCGGGGTAGACGCCGCCATTGTGTTCCAGGGTGTTGATGACCTTGTCCGGGGTGAGGCGCTGCGGGTCGAGCCAGCCGGCGACGTAGGCGAAGACGGCGACCACGCCGAGCACCACGGCGCCGATGGCGGCCAGGCGCAGGGGCACGTTGGGTGTGGGTGTTTCTGTCATTTCCAGCTCCTCAGGCTTAGGCTGAATGCGTTGAGCCGGTACGACGCACCGTGCGCCGGGTTATTCCCGTCATCGGCGAAAGAATTATTTTTTCGCAGGGCGGGAATAGATCGCCGTCACAGTCGTCTTTCTCGCTCGAACCCACCCACTTCCGGCGCCCCGATGCACTCACTGGACGACCATTCACTGCGCGAACTGCTGCCCCGCTTGCGGCGCTTCGCCCTGTCGCTGACGCGCAGCGCGAGCAGCGCCGACGACCTGGTCCAGGCCACCCTGGAAAAGGCGCTGTCGGCCTGGACCGGCCGCCGCGACGACGGCGACCTGCGCGCCTGGCTGTTCTCGATCCTCTACCGGCACTTCATCGACGGGCAGCGTCGGGCGAAACGCTACGCGCGCCTGCTCAGCCTGTTCGGCGCGGACAGCGCGGTCAGTGCATCGCCCGAGGACATCGTCAGCGCACGCTCGACGCTGGAGGCTTTCGAACGCCTGCCCGCCGAGCAGCGCGCGCTGCTGACGCTGGTCAGCGTGGAAGGCCTGAGCTACCGCGAAGTAGCCGAGGCACTGGACATTCCCATGGGCACCGTCATGTCCCGCCTGTCGCGCGCCCGCACGGCGCTGCGCGCACTGAGCGAAGGACAGCCGGCGACTCCTTCTTTGCGGGTACTCAAATGAACGAACGCATTCCCGACGGCACGCCCCAGGAACAGGACCTGCACGCCTACCTCGACGACCAGCTCGATCCGGCGCACCGCCAGTGGGTGGAAGCCTGGCTGGCTGCGCACCCGGAAGACGCTCGCCGCGTGGAAGGCTGGCGGCAGGATGCCCAGCAGCTGCGCGCAGCCTTTGCCGGCCAGGCGCGCGGGGCGCTGCCCGAACAACTGGACCCGGCACGGGTTCGCCGGCAGCTCCAGCAGCGGCGGCGTTCGCGCCTTGCTACGGCGGCGGCCTTGCTGGTTGCGCTGGGTGTCGGCGGTATGGGCGGCTGGCAGATGCGCGGCGACGCGATGCTGCGCGGCATGCTGCCGATGCAGGACGCGGTGCAGGCTTACCGGCTGTTTGCCGACGCCGGCCAGAATGGCCTGGACCTGCGCGATGGCGGCGACCTGCACGGCTGGCTGGCACGCTACCTGAAAGACGCCCCGCCACCGCCAGCGCTGGAGCAGGTTGGCTTGAAGACAGTGGGCGCGCGACTGCTCGCCACTGAACAGGGAGCGGCGGCGCTGGTGATCTACGAGGATGGCCAGGGGCGGCGGCTGACCTTCTTCATCCGCCCGCCGGGCCCGCGCCACGAGATGTTGCCGCAGGGGCAGCGTACCGATGGCGACCTGCTGGCACGTTACTGGAGCCAGGGTGGCTACAACTACGCGCTGGTCAGCCGCAGCGACGATCCGCAGGCGCAGGCCGTGGGGCAGTTGGTGGGGTTCTAGCGGGAATGGAGCAAGCTCGAAGACATCGCGGACGGAGTCCGCTCCTACGCGCGGGATCAATGTCGGTGTTTCCCGTTACGTAGGAGCGGACTCCGTCCGCGATCGGCATCCGGCCCTTGCGGACCGGACCGTTAGCTCATCAGAACGCGAAGCACGAACAGCCGAAGGCGCCCCAGAAGCCCTGGAAGTCACTCACCGGCACGCTCGACTGGCGCGCGCGCTCGTGGCTGTGGCCATGCACGCCGCAGGAGCCGGCGCACTGGTGCACGGCCTGCTGCAGCGGGCCTTGCGGGCGCCAGTGGCCGGGGACCTTGGCCACCGGCGACCAGTCCGGCAGTACCGGGATCGCCGTCGGCGCCTGGCGCTCGAAGTCGCCACTGCCGAATACCACGCGGCCGTCCACCACGGTGAGTACGGATTCGATGGCCTTGATCTCTTCCTCCGGCACGCTGAAGTAATCCGCCGAGAGCACGGCCACGTCGGCCATCTGCCCGACCTTGATCATGCCTTTCTTGCCCTGCTCATTGGAGAACCAGGCGCTGCCGTGGGTGTACAGCTGCAGCGCGGTGGCGCGGGACAGGCCCTCGGGGTACAGCTCCATGCCGCCGACGGTCTTGCCGCTGACCATCCAGTACAGCGAGGTCCAGGGGTTGTAGCTGGACACGCGAGTGGCATCGGTGCCGGCGCCGACGGGGACGCCCTCGGCCAGCATGCGCTGGATCGGCGGGGTCGCTTCGGCAGCCTGCTTGCCGTAGCGGTCGACGAAGTATTCACCCTGGAAGGCCATGCGGTCCTGGATGGCGATGCCGCCGCCCAGCGCCCTCACCCGCTCGATGTTCTTCGGCGAGATGGTCTCGCAGTGGTCGAAGAACCAGTGCAGGCCGTTGAACGGGATGTCCAGGTTGACCTTCTCGAACACGTCGAGCATGCGCGAGATGGATTCGTCGTAGGTGGCGTGCAGGCGGAACGGCCAGCGCTGCTCGACCAGGTGGCGCACCACCGGTTCCAGCTCGGCTTCCATGCTGCCGGGCAGGTCCGGGCGCGGCTCAAGGAAGTCCTCGAAGTCGGCGGCGGAGAACACCAGCATCTCGCCGGCGCCGTTGTGCCGCAGGAAGTCGCTGCCCTGCCCGTACTTGACGCTGGATGTCCAGTTCTTGAAGTCGGCGAGTTCTTCCTTGGGCTTCTGGGTGAACAGGTTGTAGGCGATGCGCACGGTGAGCTGGTTTTCCTTCTCCAGCTGTTCGATCACCTGGTAGTCGTCCGGGTAGTTCTGGAAGCCGCCGCCGGCATCGATGGCGCTGGTCACGCCCAGGCGGTTGAGTTCGCGCATGAACTGGCGGGTGGAGTTGACCTGGTACTCGAACGGCAGCTTCGGCCCCTTCGCCAGGGTCGCGTAGAGGATCATCGCGTTCGGCCGGGCCACCAGCATGCCGGTGGGCTCGCCCTTGCTGTCGCGGACGATCTCGCCGCCGGGCGGGTTCGGGGTGTCCTTGGTGTAGCCGACGACGCGCAGCGCGGCGCGGTTGAGCAGCGCGCGGTCGTAGAGGTGCAGGACGAATACCGGGGTATCCGGCGCCGCCTGGTTCAGCTCTTCGATGGTCGGCATGCGCTTCTCGGCGAACTGGAATTCATTCCAGCCGCCGACCACGCGCACCCACTGCGGCGACGGCGTGCGCAGGGCCTGCTCCTTGAGCAGGCGCAGGGCGTCGGCCAGGGACGGCACGCCTTCCCAGCGCAGTTCGAGGTTGTAGTTCAGCCCGCCGCGGATCAGGTGCAGGTGCGAGTCGTTGAGGCCGGGAATCGCGGTGCGTCCCTTGAGGTCGATGACGCGGGTGGCGCCGGCGCGCAAGGCCATGGCCTCCGCCTCGGTGCCCACGGCGATGAACTTGCCGTCGGCGATGGCCACGGCGGTGGCCTCGGGTTTCTCGCGGTCGACGGTGTGGAAGCGGCCGTTGGTCAGGATCAGGTCGGCGTACATGGCAATGTTCCTCTTTCGATCAGCGGGCGTTGAGCCAGGCGGAGAACAGGCGCGTGGCCCGTGGCATGAAAACGTAGACCACCAGCAGGACGATGGTGGCGACGATGAGCATGTTGGCCGGCACGAAGCCGCCCAGCAGCGGGACTTGCGTGAACAGCGGGCGCCAGAGCTGCGGCACCAGCATGACCAGCGGCAGGATCACCAGATAGGAAATGGCCGCCTGCTTCCAGCGCGGCGGCTGCTTCTGCGGGTTGTCCGGGGCGGTGAACCAGAACTCGTGGGCACGGTGCAGCTCCTTCTGCTCACCGTCGATCAGGTGCGGGTCGGCACGCTCGATCAGTTCGCGGCGTTGCGGCGAGTCGAGCCAGGCCTGCAGTTCGTTGGCGCTGGCGAAGCGCAGGACCGAGGTGAAATGGTCGCCCTGGCGCATCACGTCGACGCCCAGGTGGCCGGGGAACTCGCTGGCGGCGCGGGTCAGTTCGCGCAGGATGGCTTCGTAGGCGGCGACGCTCTCGGGCCGCGCGCGGTGGCGGATGATCAGGGTGACGGATTCTTGCTGGGTGCTCTGGCTCATTGAGGTTCCCTCCGGAAAAGTGGCCTCCCCCTGTGGCGAGGGAGGCAAGCGGCTGATGCGACAGACGGCTTATTTCAGATGGACCTTCAGCTCTTCGCCGGCCTGGCGCATGGCGGCCTGTACCGCCGGCACCTGGCTGACCACGTTGAGCAGGCCGTAGTCATGGATCATTCCGTTGTAGCGCACAGACGTGACAGCCACACCGGCGGCATCCAGCTTGCGAGCGTAGGCTTCGCCTTCGTCACGCAGCACGTCGGACTCGGCGGTCTGGATCAACGTCGGCGGCAGGCCCTTGAGCTGGTCGGTGCTGGCACGCAACGGGGAAGCGTAGATCTCGGCGCGCTGCTTCGGGTCGGTGGTGTAGCTGTCCCAGAACCACTGCATCATCGGCTTGGTGAGGAAGTGCCCCTGGGCGAACTGGTTGTACGAGCCGGTCTCGAAGCTGGCATCGGTCACCGGCCACAGCAGCGCCTGGAAGCGCAGCTTGGGCGTGCCCTTGTCCTTGGCCATCAGCGCAACCACCGCCGCCATGTTGCCGCCGACGCTGTTGCCGGCCACGGCCAGGCGCTTGCCGTCGACGTTGATTTCCTTGCCGTGCTCGGCGACCCACTGCGTCGCGGCGTAGGCCTGGTTGATCGCCACCGGGTAATGCGCCTCGGGGGACGGGGTGTAGTCGACGTAGACCGCCGCCGCGCCGGAGTTCACCACCAGGTCGCGGATCAGGCGGGCGTGGGTCGGGTAGTCACCGAGCACCCAGCCACCGCCGTGGAAGTACATGAACGCCGGCAGCGTGCCCTTCACCCCGGCCGGGCGGACGATGGTCAGTTTCACCGGGCCGACCTCGGTCTGGACGGTCTTCTCGCTGACCTGGGTGCCGGAGAGGTCGACTTTCACCGAGGCCTGGGCGCCGGTCAGTACCGCGCGGGCATCCTTGGGCGACAGAGTTTCCAGCGGCTGGCCCTTGCCGGCCTCCAGGGCTTCGAGGAAGGCCTGGGTGTTGTGTTCGACGGTGGGGTTGCCGGCGGCGAAGACGTTGCCGATGGCCAGGGCGAGGGAGGCGGCGAGCAGGGATTGCTTGGCGTTCATGATTCGGTTCCTTGAAAGTGGGGGAGGTTTTCCGAGAGGACGAACGAATCTTGATTCATGCCCGCAATGCGCGGAATAGACAGGGTTGCAGGGTCGCTTTGCAGTTTTGCAACGGCACCGCCCTGCCCTCTGCACAGCTGCATTGCGCAGCTGCGGGGCAGGTCCGTACTGATTCAGGTCAGGCGCAAACTCGCCTGGCCATGACGTTTCTCAATACCCATGCCGGATTCGAAAACCTTCTGACATAACTCAAGGGCGGGCCCAGGCCGTGTAGTCGACAATCGCCGCCGCTACCAACTCCCGTGAGTGACTCACAGTGCCAGGACACCCCCGCTGAATCCCACCTTCCCACCCCTTCACGCCAGGCTTGCCCTGGCGCGGCACATGGAAAACGCGCAACCGGGTTCTCTTCACCCATCCCGCCGAGAGGCGGTAGGAAACCGTGATGAAGAACACCCCATTGATGCTTCTGCTGGCCAGCCCGCTGGCCGTGGCCACCGCAACGGCGGCCAACAGCGTCACCGAAACCGATCAACGCTACACCGCCAACCAGAGCGGCCAATACGAAGACTTCACCCAGGTCGGCACCATCAAGACCTTCGCCGTGAGCAACGGCGCCATCATCACCATGACCGGTCCCAGCGGCTCACCCCTTGTGCTGACCGGCGTCAGCGGCAAGGTCGACGGCAATACCCTGGATATCAAGGGCGCCAACAGCCAGGTCACCGTCAACGGTGACATCGAGTACAAGTACGGCAGCAACACCAACTCCAACAGCAAGTATGTCTACAACGGCATCGCGGTCACCGGCGGCGGACGTTTCGTGCTCAACGGCAACCTCACCGCCACTTCGACCAGTTCGGGCTACAGCAGCCCGAAAAGCGCGATGTATGTGGACGGCGCCACTTCCAGCGCCGAGCTCAACGGCAACGCCAACCTGACCATCGCCGGCGGCAAGGGCCTGTTCGCCGCCAATGGCGGGACCATCGACATGACCTCGAAAGACGGCACGCCCTATGTGCTGACGGTCACCAACAAGTCCAGCCAGCGTTCGGTGGAAGCCAACAATGGCGGCACCGTGACCCTCGACCTGGTGGACATGAACGGTACCTCCATCCTGAGCAACGGCGTGGGCCTGTACGCCACCAGGAACTCGTCCATCACCTTCATGGGTGGCGACTTCAACCAGACCACCACCCGCCCGGGCGCCAATGCGCTGTTTGCCCTCAACCATTCGAGCGTCACCGCCACCGGTTATGACGGCGGCCACCTGCGGATCAAAACCGGCGGCCTCAACGAAATCGGCGCCTGGGCCACCGGCAACTCCCAGGTGACCATCAACAGCGAGAAGCATCAGGACTTCCAGACGGTGATCCATACCACCGGCTCCGGCCAGTCTCACGGGCTGGCTGCCGGCTCGCTGGGTGGCGGCAATGCCAGCGCCCCCGTCGACAGCGGCCACGCCGGCTCGCAATACGGCAATTCCGAAGTGGCGGTATACGGCAAGATCGACATCACCACCGAAGGCAGGGACTCGGCCGGCCTGCGGGTCATGGGCGACGGCGCGAAGATCACCCTGACACCGCTGGTGGCCGGTGTGCGCAACAGCATCAACTCCGCCGCCAGCGCGATCCGCTACTCCTTCGCCAATGGCTACAGCCTCGCCAGCAATGGCGATCGCCTCGAAGGCGGCCAGGTGATCGACCTGACCGACACCGATATGACACACCTCGACGGCGCCACCGGCACCGCCGGGCTGATCGAAGTCGGCGGCCTGGCCGGGCGCACCAGTGACGGCCAGAACAGCGGCATCATGAATGTCGCCGATGCGGTGAAGGACGCCACCCTGAACCTCGCCAGCAGCAGCGCCACCGCCCAGGACGGGCGCAGCCTGCTCAACGTCAACGCCAGCCAGAACAGCACCGACGGCGTGTTCGCCAGCAGCTTCACGCTGAATGCCGAGAACAGCGAACTGATAGGCCGTGCGATGACCGACAGCACCGTTGCCAGCGATGGCAGCGTCAGCAGCGCCACGCTCAACCTCAAGGGCTCGCGCTGGTACCTGCTGGACAGGAACAGCAGCGAGGCCAACCACTACGCCACCTCGAACCTCACGGCGCTGGACCTGCAGGACGACTCCCAGGTCTTCCTCAACAGCCGCGAGTCCTGGCAGAACGGCTTCGCCGCCAACCAGCCGGAGCACTACGGCAGCCTGCAACTGGGCTCGCTGAGTGGCGCCGGGGCGTTCCACTTCTACACCGACATCGTCAACCAGCTGACCGACAAGCTGACCATCAGCGAGGCGGGCGGCAGCAGCGGCAGCCATTCGGTGCTGGTGGCCAACGACGGCTCACAGAGCACGCTGGGCAACGAGCGTATCGAGATCATCGAAACCAATGGCGGCAGCGGCCAGTTCGGCCTCTACGAAGGTGCGCTGGTGGAGCTGGGCGGCAATACCTACGCCTTGCGCAAGAACGAGGACGACAACTGGGAACTGTACGGCTATACCGCACCGCCAGTGGATCCGGACCCGATCGACCCGACGCCCCCGGTCGATCCCGAGCCGCCGGTAGACCCTACACCTCCAGTGGACCCTACACCTCCAGTGGACCCGACGCCGCCGGTCGACCCCACGCCTCCCGGCCCGATCGAGCCCGGCGATCCCGTCGAACCGGCACCGCCTGCACCAGGCCCTGGCACCTCGACCACCCGCGCGTTCCACGCCCAGGTGCACACCAACTACCTGCTGTCCTACCTGGACATGCAGACCCTGCTGCAACGCATGGGTGAGTTGCGCTACACCGAGCGCGACACCGACGGCAACGTCTGGCTGCGCACCAACGGCGGGCGCCTGCACTCCTTCGCCGGCAGCAACTTCGACGGCTATCGCCTGAGCTATCAGGGCATCCAGCTCGGCGTGGACCGCCGTGTGCCGGTCAGCAGCGGCGACCTGTTCGTCGGCGCCATGCTCGGCCACACCGAGGCTGACCAGAACTTCGATGAAGGCAGTGGCGGCGCACGCAACACCCATGTCGGCATCTACGGCACCTGGCTGCACGAGAACGGCTTCTACGTCGACGCGGTGCTCAAGGCTGCGCACCTGAAGAACAACTTCAGTGTCAGCGACACCCAGGGCAACCGCGTGAAGAGTTCCGGCAGCAGCAACGGCTATTCCGCCTCGCTGGAAGCCGGCAAGCGCTTCAGCCTGCACCGCGAGAAGGACAGCCAGTGGTTCGTCGAGCCCCAGGCGCAGCTGGTCTACACCGACCAGGGCGGTTTCTCCTCGCGGGCCAGCAACGGCCTGCAGATCAAGTACGACGACTACGACTCGCTGCTGGCCCGCGCCGGTGGCATCGTCGGCTATGAGCTGAGCAACGCGAAACACAAGTCGGAGGTGTACCTCAAGGGCGGCTATGTGCGCGAACTGATGGCCGACGACATCGGCTACCGGATCAACGGCACGCCCAGGCAGAGTTCGGACTTCAGCGGCGGCTGGCGCGAGGCGGCGGTGGGCGTTTCCACGCGCCTGTCCGACGGGCACAGCCTGTTCATGGAAGTGGGCTACCGCGACGGCGACAACTTCGACCAGAACCACGCCAACGTCGGTTACCGGTTCGAATACTGAGTCACCGGGGCGGCTGGATACGGCCGCCCCGTTCTTCCAGGCTCGCCTCCATCCACCGTCCGGCACGCCACGGATGCCGGCGCGACGTTTGACCGGTACAATGCGCGATTGCCCGTGCCATGCCTGATAAAGAAGAAACCATGTCCTTGCCCAAACACCATCTGGAACTGCTCAGCCCTGCCCGCGATGTGCACATCGCCCGCGAGGCCATCCTGCATGGCGCCGACGCCGTCTACATCGGTGGCCCGAGCTTCGGCGCGCGGCACAATGCCTGCAACGAGGTGAGCGATATCGCCCAGCTGGTGGAGTTCGCCCATCGCTACCACGCGCGGGTGTTCACCACGATCAACACCATCCTCCACGACAACGAGCTGGAGCCGGCGCGCGCGTTGATCCACCAGCTCTACGACGCCGGTGTCGACGCGCTGATCGTGCAGGACCTGGGCATCATGGAACTGGACATCCCGCCGATCGAGCTGCACGCCAGCACCCAGACCGACATCCGCACCCTGGGCCGGGCGAAGTTCCTCGACCAGGCCGGCTTCTCCCAGCTGGTGCTGGCCCGCGAGCTGAACCTGCAGGAAATCCGCGCCATCGCCGACGAGACCGATGCCGCCATCGAGTTCTTCATCCACGGCGCGCTCTGCGTGGCCTTCTCCGGCCAGTGCAACATCTCCCACGCCCAGACCGGCCGCAGCGCCAACCGTGGCGACTGCTCCCAGGCCTGCCGCCTGCCCTACACCCTGAAGGATGACCAGGGCCGCGTGGTGGCCTTCGAGAAGCACCTGCTGTCGATGAAGGACAACAACCAGAGCGCCAACCTCAGCGCCCTGGTGGACGCCGGCGTGCGCTCCTTCAAGATCGAAGGGCGCTACAAGGACATGGGCTATGTGAAGAACATCACCGCCTATTACCGCCAGCGCCTGGACGGCATCCTCGCCGAGCGCCCGGACCTGGCGCGCGCCTCCAGCGGCCGCACCGACCACTTCTTCGTGCCGGACCCGGACAAGACCTTCCACCGCGGCAGCACTGACTACTTCGTCAGCGACCGCAAGATCGACATCGGTGCCTTCGACTCGCCGACCTTTACCGGCCTGCCAGTGGGCACCGTGGAAAAGGTCGGCAAGCGCGACCTGCTGGTGGTGACCAAGGACCCGTTGTCCAACGGCGACGGCCTCAACGTGCTGGTCAAGCGCGAAGTGGTCGGCTTCCGCGCCAACATTGCCGAGCTCAAGGGCACCTTTACCGAAGACGGCGAGGAAGACGGCGAGAAGCGCTATCGCTACCGCGTCGAACCCAACGAGATGCCCGAAGGCCTCTACCGCCTGCGCCCGAACCACCCGCTGTCGCGCAACCTCGACCACAACTGGCAGCAGGCGCTGCAGAAGACTTCCGCCGAACGTCGCGTTGGCCTGTCCTGGGTTGCCAAGCTGCGTGAAGAGCGCCTGGAACTGACTGCCACCAGCGAGGAAGGCGTCAGCGCCAGCGTCGCCCTTGACGGCCCGTTCGGCGTCGCCAACAAGCCGGAACAGGCGCTGGACCAGTTGCACGACCTGCTCGGCCAGCTGGGCACCACCCAGTACCACGCCGACGCCATCGAGCTGGACGCCCCGCAGGCGTTCTTCATCCCCAACTCCCAGCTCAAGTCGCTGCGCCGCGAGGCCATCGAGGCGTTGACCGAAGCCCGCGTGCAGGCCCACCCGCGCGGTGGCCGCAAGGCCGAGAGCAACCCGCCGCCGGTGTACCCGGAAGCGCACCTGTCCTTCCTGTTCAACGTCTACAACCAGAAGGCCCGCGACTTCTACCACCGCCACGGCGTACAGCTGATCGACGCCGCCTACGAAGCCCACGAGGAAACAGGCGAAGTGCCGGTGATGATCACCAAGCACTGCCTGCGCTTCTCCTTCAACCTGTGCCCGAAGCAGGCCAAGGGCGTCACCGGCGTGCGCACCAAGGTGCAGCCGATGCAACTGATCCACGGCGACGAAGTGCTGACCCTGAAGTTCGACTGCAAGCCGTGCGAGATGCACGTGATCGGCAAGATCAAGGGCCACATCCTCGGCCTGCCGCAGCCGGGCAGCGACGGCGTCAGCAACATCGTCGGGCAGATCAGCCCGGAAGACCTGCTCAAGACCATTCGCAAGCCGGCGCACTGAGCCGCTTTTTGTAGGAGCGAGCTTGCTCGCGAACCCTGGCCCCGCAGCGGGGTTTGTTCGCGAGCAAGCTCGCTCCTACAGTTAACCCCCTGCGCAATTCCCCGATCCCCCGCTATGATCGGGACATGCCCACCACTCCCCCACTCCGCCAGCAATGCCCGCCCGGTGCCTGTGACTGCGACCGGGAACGCCTGCTGGCCGATCCCGGCGCCGACCTGCGCATCCTGCTGCTGACCCGGCATGAAGAGCAGCGCCTGCTGGAACGCCTGGAGAACCTCAGGGACCTGGCGGACCTCGAGCGCATGCAGCAGAAGCTGTTCGACCAGCTCGGCATCCGCCTGCAGATCGCCCCCGGCTTCAATGAAGTGCGCAGCATGCGCGGCATCGAGTTCGCTTTCGACGAGCAGCCCGGCCTCTGCCGCAAGACCCGCCAGGCGATCCCCGCCGCGATCCGCCGGGGCCTGGAGAAGAACCCGGAAATCGCCTGGCGCCTGCTGGATTCCCACGATCTGCTCGGCGGGTTCTGATACCGCCCTGCAACAGCCGCTGGAACCACCCGGGAGCGTAGGAGCGGACTCCGTCCGCGATTGGCTCCCGTCCGCGCCGATGCGACAAACAGGTGCCAATGTGCCCCATAGGAGCGGAGCCTCTGCGTGATCCAGCCATGAAGCTGCCTGGAAGCAATCGCGGACGGAGTCCGCTCCTACTCCTTTGCCGACCGCATAGCCGCGGAAAGCTCCGAGCTGCCGAGTTGCTCCAGCCGCTCGGCCGCCCCCAGCCGATCCCGATCCTCCTTGTTCTGGCTGAGTTTGGATTTGCCGACGATCTCGCCGATTTCCACCTCGATGCCGACGATATTGGCGAGCATGCCGCTGATGAACTCCGGGGTGGAGTCGCTCATCTTCCACGGCCTTGCTTCACCGGCCTCGTGGGTGCGGGTCAGGCGGCCGACCACACCGCGCACGAAGCGCTCCTCGTCCATCACCTTCAGGCGACCGCGCACATGCACCACCTGGTAGTTCCAGGTCGGCACCTGGCGGTGCTCCTCGTGCTTGCTCGGGTACCAGTTGGGCGACACATAGGCGTGCTCGCCACGGAAGATCACCAGTACTTCCTCGCCATCGGCCTCCTGCCACACCGGGTTGTTGCGGGCGACATGGGCGCGCAGCAGCGGCTGCTGGCCGGACAGTTCCAGTTCGAACGGCAGGTGGTTGGCGTCCAGCAGGCCGCCATGGCCGGTGACCAGGATGCCCAGGGGATAGTCGCGGATGAGCCGGTGCAGCTCCTCCGGGCGGGTTTCCGCGAAATGCGCAGGTACGTACATGAAAGGCCTCGACAGCAGGTGATGGCGGTCATCATGCCGCCGTATTGGCACCCTATAAAGATCCATTACCGCCACTGGCAACAGAGCCAATCCCGAGCGACCGACGATTTGGTACACCCTGTGCATCGCCCCGCTGGACGGCAATGGTGCCGCACCCTACTCTAGCCCTTGGCCAGCATTCGCCCCGGATGGCAGACACAGGCTCCCACTCTCGATGACCGCACCCGAGTTCCTCGCCGTTCCTCCCCGGCAATCCCAGGGGAGAATTCCGCCGCGCCTGCAGGATGCCTACAAGGCGTATGTGATCCAGCATTACCGGCGCTTCCTGCTGGCGATCAACTTCATTGCCATGGCCGCCTACGACTCCTACGTGCTGGCCGACGCGCTGCTGATCCCGGACATGGCCAGGGAATCGCTGTTCCTGCGTACGGCGCTCAGCCTGGTCGGCCTGCTCAACATCTTCCTGGTGTTCCGCTTCAGCCGCAGCGTGCTGGTGATGGACATGCTGATGCCGCTGCACGACATCGTCTCGACCATCGCCTGGTTCGAGCTGCTCAAGCGCAGCGCCTCACCGGACGTACCCTTCTTCCTGTATGCCTCGGTGGTGTTCATCCTGCTCGGCAACCTCGGCGTGCGCTACTCGTTCAAAGGCATCGCGCTGGTCTCGGCGATCATCTCGGCGATCATTCTCTACAACGTCTGGCTGATCCATGACGGCGCGGCCAAGCCGCTGCTGATCTTCACCCTGGTCTACCTGCCGATTGCGCTGTTCAGCCTGTTCATCAGCTGGACCAACATCAAGGGCGTGCGCCAGGCCTTCCTCGCCGATCTCGAGGAGCGCCGCCAGCGTGCCGAGCTCGCCGCGCTCAACCTGCGTCTGCAGGAACTGGCCACCACCGATGGTCTCACTGGAGTCGGCAACCGCCGCTCGCTGGACCTGCAGCTCAACGAGAGCTGGCACGGCATGCGCGCCCATGGCCGGCCGTTCGCCCTGCTGATGGCCGATATCGACTACTTCAAGCCCTACAACGACCATTACGGCCACCAGGCCGGCGACCGCTGCCTGTGCCAGGTGGCCGAGAGCCTGGTCGGTACCCTGCGCGGTGGGCGCGCCAACGTCTATCGTTATGGCGGCGAGGAGTTCGCCATCCTGCTCGAGGCAACCAGCGCCGAAGACCTGCGCAGCGTCGCCGAGCGGCTGCGCGAGCAGGTGGCGAGCCTGGGCATCGAGCATCTCTACCGGCCCGACAGCTTGCGCCACCTGACCATCAGCCTGGGCGCGGCGATGGCCAACGAGAGCGGCCTGCGGGAACCGCGTGAACTGCTCGCCCGCTGCGACCAGCACCTGTACGTCGCCAAGCAGAAAGGCCGCAACCGTGTGCAACTCAGCGGCCTGCAAGGCGTCTGACGAACGACCAGTAACCCGGCGCGCAGCGCTGGCGTCTCCCTGCACTTACGCCGGGCGATGCCCGCGCCACGTGGCAACCGCCACAGCAACCGAGCCAACGAGGCCAGTGTGAAACGCGACATCCGCCTTGCCATTCTGCTGCTGTCCATCATCAGCCTCACCGTGGCCGGCGCCACGGCCTGGGAGCTGTGGTCGGCACGCGAGCGCACGCTGGCGGAAACCACCACGCACAACCTCAACCTTACCCAGGCGCTGGACACCTATGTCGAAGGCATCGTCACCCAGAGTTCCATGCTGCTGCTGGGCCTGGCCGAGCGGCTGGAGCACGAAGGCCTCGGCGCCCCTCAACTGCAACGCCTGAACGAACTGGTGCAGCGCCAGCAACACCTGCTCGTGCAACTCAACGGCGTTGGCATCTACGACGCCCAGGGCAACTGGCTGATGACCTCCACCGGGCCTTTCCCGCCCGGTTCCAACAGCGCCGACCGCGCGTACTTCATCCACCATCGCGACAACCCGTCGCTGGAGGCATACATCGACGGGCCGATCCACAGCCGTTCCACCGGCGTCTGGGTGATCACCGTCAGCCGCCGCTTCAACGACGCCCAGGGCAACTTCGCCGGGGTGATAGTCGCCGCCCTCGGTGTACAGGACTTCCTGAGCCTGTTCGGCAAGATCGACATCGGCAAGACCGGCGCCATCGGCGTGGCCACCCGTAACGGCCAGGTGCTGGTGCGCTACCCGTTCCGCGAGAGCGACATGGGCCGCGTGCTCTCGCGCTCGCCGATCTTCAGTCAGTACCTGGAGAACGCCACCGTCGGCAGCGCGACCTTCCCCTCCTCGCTGGACGGCATCGAGCGCATCTACGCCTTCCGCAAGAACGAACGCTACCCGCTGGTGACCTCGGTCGCCTTGGGCAAGGACGAGGCCCTCGCCGCCTGGCGCGCCGACGCGCTGCGCACTGTGGCCATCGCCTTCGGCCTGCTGATGGTCATCGTGGTGATAGGCAGCCTGCTGATCCTCGCCATCCAGCGCCGCATCGGCACCGAACGCCTGCTCCGGGACGCCCACGAAGAGCTGCTCAAGGCCAACCGCCAACTGGAAGTGCTGGCCTCGCGCGACCCGCTCACCGGCCTGGAAAACCGCCGCAGCTTCGATGACCACCTGCTCGCCGAACTGCGCCGCGCCCACCGCGAGCGCACGCCGCTGGGCCTGCTGCTCATCGACGTGGATCACTTCAAGCGCTTCAACGACACCTACGGCCACCCCGCCGGCGATGACTGCCTGCGGCGCATCGGTCGTGTCCTCGCCGACAGTGTGCGCCGCCCTGGCGACCTCGCCGCACGCTACGGCGGTGAGGAACTGGCGGTGATCCTGCCGAACACCGCGGCCGACGGCGCCCTCGCCGTCGCCGAACAGTTCATGCAGCGCCTGCAGCAGGCCAACCTCACCCACGCCGGCAGCCCGCTTGGCCGTATCACCGCGAGCATCGGCATTGCCACCCTGCCCGGCGGCAGCGATAGCAGCCCGCAGTCCCTCATCGAAGCCGCCGACCGCGCGCTGTACCGCGCCAAGGCTGCCGGCCGCAATCGCCTGGAAAGCGCGCCGACGCCGCAGGAAGCCGCGCGATGATCCTCGATGCCGCGCTGCTCGATGCGCTGCGCAAGGCCCACCATGTCGTGGTGTTCACCGGTGCCGGCGTTTCCGCCGAGAGCGGCATTCCCACCTTCCGCGACCGTCTCACGGGGTTGTGGGAGCGTTTCGACGCGGCCTCCCTGGCCACCGCCGAAGCCTTCCGCGCCGACCCGGCGCTGGTCTGGGGCTGGTATGAATGGCGGCGCAGCGTCGTCCGTCGCGCGCAACCCAATCCCGCGCACCTGGCCATTGCCGCGCTGGCGGGCAAGGTGCCGCGGCTCACGCTGATCACCCAGAACGTCGACGACCTCCACGAGCGCGCCGGCAGCCGGGACGTCACCCACCTGCACGGCCAGCTGGAACGCCCGCGCTGCTTCAAGTGCCAGCGTGAGCCGGAAGCGCCGCTGCCACCAGCGGACGAGCCGGAAGCCGGGCGCCGCCTCACCCCGCCGGCCTGCGCCCATTGCGGCGGCCCGCTACGCCCGGGCGTGGTGGGGTTCGGCGAGAGCCTGCCGATGAACGCCATCAGCCACGCCTTCCAGGCCGCCGAGGATTGCGACCTGCTGATTTCCGTGGGCACCTCCGGCGTGGTCTACCCGGCGGCCGAAGTCCCCCAGGTCGCCTGGCGCGCCGGGGCGACCGTCCTGCACATCAATCCGGCACCCGGCCCGCTGCACGGCGAACGCGACTTCGCCCTCGCCAGCGCGGCGGGTCTTGCCTTGCCAGCCCTGGTGGATGCTGCTTTCACCGTGCACTGATGGCGGCGTAGCTCCCGGCCTACTCATCCATCATCCGAGCCGCTGGCAGCTCCTGTTCGCGAGCAAGCTCGCTCCTACAAAGAGCAACAGCAAACCGGGGCAGTATTCAGTTGCACTATCCCCGGACCGGGCCCTTCGTTGCTGACCGCGCAGGAACGCTCAACGTAGGATGGCGTGGAGCGCAGCGATACCCATCATTCGAGCCGCTGGCAGCTCCTGTTCGCGAGCAAGCTCGCTCCTACAAAGAGCAACAGCAAGGCGGGGCGATGTTCAGTTGCACTATCCCCGGACCGGGCCCTTCGCTGCTGATCGCGCAGGAACGTTCAACGTAGGATGGCGTGGAGCGCAGCGATACCCATCAATCCGTGCACTGACAGCATGGGTATCGCTGCGCTCCACCCATCCTACTCATCCATCATTCCAGCCACTGCCAGCTCCTGTTCGCGAGCAAGCTCGCTCCTGCGAAGAGCCCATCGGCACCCACCGCTAAACCGCCGGCATCTGCAACGTCACGCAATGGATGCCGCCACCCCCTGCGGCGATAGGGTCGATGTTCAGCTGCACGATCTCGCGGTCCGGGTAGAGTTCGCTGAGCAAGGCGTGGCAATGCTCATCGGCTGCCGCATCGCCGAACTTTGGCGCAATCACCCCGCCATTCACCGGCAGGTAGTTGATGTAGCCGGCGGCGAAGTCGGGATTGTCGCGGTTGTACGCGCTCGGCTTGGGCTTCATCGGCGGTGGCAGGGTGTGCAGCTTCAGCGGGCGGCCATCGGCATCCGTGGCGGTCTTGAGGATCTCCAGATGACGGCGCGTCACGGCGTGGTCATAGGATTGCGGGTCGTTGTCCAGGTTGACCACCACTACGCCCGGCTCGACGAAGCGCGCATAGAAGTCCACGTGCGCATCGGTGATGTCCTTGCCACGGATGCCCGGCAGCCAGATCACCTTGCGCAGCCCCAGCACGCGCTTGAGTTCAGCCTCGATGCGCGGCCGAGACCAGCCCGGGTTGCGGTTGCCGTTGACCCAGCAGCTCTCGGTGAAGATCGCCGTGCCGTGGCCGTCCACCTCGATGCCGCCGCCCTCCCCGCACAGTTCGCTGACGATGGCCTTGGCCTCCAGGTCCTCGGCCAGCGCCGCCGATACTTCGCGGTCGCGCTCGGCGTGCTGCTTGCCGCCCCAGCCGTTGAAGTTGAAGTCGGCCAGCGCCAGGCCACCCGGCGCGTCGTTGACCAGGAAGCAGCCGCCATAGTCGCGCACCCAGATATCGTCCACCGGCACCGGCAGGAAGTCGACATTCTGGCCGCTGCAGGCGCGCCTCGCCTCGGCCTGCTGTTCCGGCCGGCAGAGCACCGTCACCGGCTGGAACTCGGCGATGGCGCGGGCCAGCCGTGCCACCGTGGCATTCACGTCCGCGGCGATGTCTTCCCAGATATCGGCGCTCGCCGCATAGGCGACGAACACCCGCTCCTGCTTGCGGTGTTCGTCGGGCATGTACCACTTGCCCGAGGCCAGGGCGATGCGCCCCAGCCCCAGGCCAAGCCCGGCGGCCAGCGTGATGCCGCTGCCGAGCAGGTTCCTGCGTGTCATCATCCTCATCTCCTCAGCCGCCGGTGCCGGTCTTGAAACTGGTCCAGGTGCGCATCCGCGAGCGCATGTCGCGCTGCGGGATGTCCTTGCCGGGGAACAGTCGCGCGTATGCCTTCTCATCAAGATAGATGTCCGGGTTGTCACGCATGCCGGCCTCGACCATCGGTCGCGCCTTGGCGTTGGAGGTCGGGTAGCCGGTGGCATTGCTGATCGCTGCCATGACGTCCGGGCGCATCAGGTAGTTGATCAGCGCATAGGCGTATTCCGGGTGCGGCGCATCCGCGGGAATCGCCATGGTGTCCATCCACACCGAGGTGCCTTCGCGCGGCACGCGGTACTCGAAGCGCTCGGGTTTCTTCGCTTCGTCAGCGGCACGTTGCGACTGGATCACGTCGCCGCTGTAGCCCAGCGACAGGCACAGGTCACCGTTGACCAGTTGCGTGACCGGCTGCGACTGGAACTTGCGGATGTACGGACGAATGCCATTGAGCAGCGCCAGGGCTTCAGCCAGATCCTGCGGCTTGCCGCTGCGCGGATCGCGGCCGAGGTAGTTGAGGACTACGGCCAGCACTTCGTCCGGCGAGTCGATCATCGAGATGCCGCAGTCGGCGAACCGCTTGGCCAACTCCGGCTTGAACATCAGGTCGAGGCTGTTCACTGGAGCACCGGGCATGCGCTGCTCGATCTTCGCCTGGTTGTAGGTCAGGCCGATGCTGCCCCAGGTGTAGGGCACTACGGCGTGCCGCGAGTACGGGTACTTGGTCTGCAGCGACTGCAGGCCCGGTTCGATGTCGCCCAGGCGCTGCAGCTTGCTGTCGTCCAGTTTCTGCAGGGCGCCGGCGCGCATCAGCCGCTCGGCGACGGTGTCGCCGGGGAAGATCAGGTCGTAGCCGCTGTGCCCGGCCATCATCTTGGCCTCCAGCGTCTCGCTGCTGTCCATCACGTCGTAGATGACGCGGATGCCGGTTTCCTTGGTGAAATTGGCCAGGGTATCGGGGGCGAAGTAGTCCGCCCAGTTGAACAGGCGCAGGACCTTTTCTTCCTCCGCCACGGCCGGTTGCAGGGCGCACGCCAGGGACAACCCCAGCGCGCCGATCAGCAGGTGCTTGTTCATGGTCAGACTCCTTGCCAGCGCGGGTGCAGGTGGCGGCCATCGAGGCCGAGCAGCGTGCCGTACATTTCCGGGCGGCGGTCGCGGTAGACACCCCAGGTCAGGCGCTCCTCGCGGGCCAGATCGAGGTCCAGCTCCCGTACCAGCACGGCCGCCTCGTTGCGCCCGGCCTCGGCCAGCAGCGCGCCCTTGTGGTCGGTGATGAACGACGAGCCATAGAAGCGCATGCGCAGCGCGTCATCGCTGAGCGCCACTTCCTCGCCAATGCGGTTGGCCGCCAGAACCGGCAGCAGGTTGGCGGCAGCGTGGCCGCGCTGGGCGGTCTGCCAGTGGTCGCGGGAATCCAGTTGCTCGGCACCCGGCTCGGAGCCGATGGCGGTGGGGAACAGCAGCAGCTCCGCGCCCTGCAGTGCCAGGCAGCGGGCCGTCTCGGGGAACCACTGGTCCCAGCAGATGCCCACACCAATGCGGCCGACGGCGGTATCCCAGACACGGAAACCGGTGTCACCGGGGCTGAAGTACTCCTTCTCCTGGTAGCCGATGGCGTTGGGGATGTGCGTCTTGCGGTAAATCCCGAGCAGGCGGCCGTCGGCGTCGGCCACCGTCAGTGAGTTGAAGTAGGCGTTGCCGGCGCGCTCGAACCAGCTGATCGGCAGTACCACGTTCAGTTCCGCCGCCAGGCTGGCGAAGCGCTGCAGCAACGGGCTGTCATCGTAGGGCTGGGCCAGCGCGAGGTGGGCGTGGTCCTGCTCGATGCAGAAGTACGGCGTGGCGAACAGCTCGGGCAGGAGGATCAGCCTCGCTCCGGCAGCCGCCGCCGCGCGCACGTGGCGCTCGGCTTCGGCGAGGTTGCGCGGCAGGTCCCAGCTGCAGGGGAACTGCAGCACAGCGACACTCAGCTTGCCCATCACAGGCCTCCCAGCGGCCAGGCCGGCTGCTGCTGGGTGATGCAGTGCACGCCGCCACCGCCATGGGCCAGGTTGTTGATGCGCACCGGCACCACTTCACGGCCGGGGAAGGCGCGCGCCAGTACTGCCGCGGCTTCGTCGTCGGCGGCGATGCCGTAGGCCGGCATGATCACCGCGCCATTGGCCAGGTAGAAGTTGGTGTAGGACGCGCAGAACACTTCGGCCTCGGTGTCGACAGCCGCCGTGGCTTCAAAGAGTTCGATCAACTCGAAGGAGCGACCCTGCGCGTCGGTGGCCAGCTCCAGCGCACGGCGGTTTTCGCGCGCGACTTCGGCGTAAGTGCTGGAAGCGTCGTGGGTGGCGTCCACCAGCAGCACGCCGGGGCGGGCGAAGGCGCACACACCGTCAACGTGGCCGTCGGTCATGTCGCCGGTGACGTACTGCGGGTCGCCCGGCAGCCAGATGGTCTTGGTCACGCCCAGCAGACGGGAGAAGATTTCCTCCATCTCGCGCTTACTCACGCCGGGGTTGCGGTTGGGGTTGAGCAGTACCGATTCGGTGGTGATCAGCGTGCCTTCGCCGTCCACATGGATCGCCCCGCCCTCGTTGGCCAGCGGCGTGCCGAAGCAGTCCAGGCCCAGGTGATTGAGGATGCGGCGGCCCAGGCCCTCGTCCAGGGTGTGCTCGGACTTGCCGCCCCAGGCATTGAAGCGCCAGCTCACGCCGGCCACGCCGAACTGCGGATGGCAGACGAAGGTCGGCCCGGAATCGCGGCACCAGCTGTCATCGATGGGCAGCGGCACCAGTTCGACGTTCGGCCCGCACAGCTCGGTGGCGCGAGTCATGGCGGACGGGTGTACCACCAGCTTCACCGGTTCGAAACGGGCAATGGCGTTGGCAACACCGGCGAAGTCTTCCTGCACCTGTTCCAGGGTGACGCGCCAGCCGCCCTCCCAGAGCGGACGGTTATGCGGGAATGCCATCCAGGTTGCCGCGTGGTTGACCCATTCGGCAGGCATGCGCCAGCCGTTCTGCCTATCGTCGATGCGATGCATATTCGAACCTTTGGTAAGGAATTTTTATCGGAGGGAAAGGGTTAAGCGGCGCCTGATGACAATCCTAGGCCTGTAAAAACGCGGCAACAAACGATAGATTTTGCGTAAATCTGATTAGGCGAACTTATCGATCATGCTCAAACACTGGCCTCCCCTGAACGCCCTGCGCGGCTTCGAAGCCGCCGCGCGCCTGGGCAGCTTCCACAAGGCCGCCGAGGAGCTGCACCTCACCCAGTCGGCCATCAGCCAGCAGATTCGCAGCCTGGAAAGCTTTGTCGAGCAGCCGCTGTTCTACCGCTCGGGGCGCAAGGTGGCGCTGACCGACGCCGGCGCTGACCTGCTCAGCACCACGCAATCGATGCTGCAGCAACTGGCCGTGGGCATCCGCCGCCTGGACCAGTACCGCAAGCCCAACCAGTTGGTGGTCAACACCACCCCGGCCTTTGCCCGCCACTGGCTGGTGCCGCGCCTGGGCGACTTCCACGCGCGCCATCCGCAGATAGACCTGTGGCTGCTGACCACCGACGAAACCCCGGACATGTCCACCCAGACCATCGACATCGCCGTGCGTGACGACCTCGCCGCACAGGCCGAATGCCGCTTCCGCGTGCTGCTGGAGGATCGCCTCTACCCGGCCTGCCACCCTTCCGTGCTGGCACAGGCGGAACCGTCGCGCACTACCCTGCACGGCGAACGGGAGATGGACTGGGCGCACTGGCAGGTGCAGGGCGGCGCCGACGTCGGCCAGCGCAGCGAAGGGCTGAACTTCTCCGACCCCGGATTGCTGCTGGATGCGGCGAGCCAGGGCCTGGGCATCGCGCTGGTGAGCCAGTTGCTGGCGGGCGACGCGCGGCAGAATGGCTTGCTGGCCCCACTCAGCGAACAGACCGTGCGCGGGCCGAACTGGTCGCTGCTGGTGCATCAGCAGAGCGAGCGCAATGCGCAGGCGGTGGGCTTCTGCGAGTGGCTGGAAGCCGCGCTGGAACTCCCCCTACAGAAAGCCCGTCTCTCAGAGGGAACTGTCCGTGCCGGCTGACGCCATGCTTTCATCCCGCACCGCACAGTCCCCTGCTAGGTGAGGGTTAGGGCGAGCCCCGCGCAGGACTTTCACCTCCGTAGGGCGCATAACGCCTATGGCGTTATCCGCCTTGTCGGCGGATAACCCGTTCCGGGTTATTCGCCCTACGAAGACACCACCGATCAGGTCTTGCCCTTTTTCAACCGCCCCCGTTCCTGCTTCCCCTCCAGCGCACTCTTCGCCGCCGCCTTCACCAGGCGCTGGAAGGTCGGGCACTCGGCATGGCTGGGCGCCGGGCACGCCGCCGCATGGCGCAATCCACGGCTCATCGCGCGCAGCCGCTTGATCGTGGCATCCAGCTCGTCCGCCTTGGCCGCCAGCATCTGCCGATCGATGTTCGTGCTGCCGTCGCCGGCAAACATCGAGCGGATATCTTCCAGGCTGAAACCCGCCGACTGCCCCAGGCTGATCAATGCCAGCTGGTCGAGAATCTGCGGCGCGAACTGGCGGCGCGAGCCAGGTTTTGCGAGCGAGACGATCAGCCCCTTCTCTTCATAGAAACGCAGGGTGGATGCCGGCACGCCGGAGCGTCTGGCTACGTCAGCGATATCCATGGAACACCTCTTGACTTCAAGTTCGCTTGAACTTGTAGATTCACGCCAAAGCCCCTTCCGGTCAACCCGGACGCGGAATTGACCTTGCGTGCGAAACAGGAGAACCCCATGAAAAGCATCGCCATCGTCTACCACAGCGCCAGCGGCCGCACCGAACACATCGCCCGGACCATCGCCAGCGGAGCTCGTCTGGTGCCAGGCAATGAAGTGCATCTGCTCAAGGCGCAGGAGTTGATCGAGCAGCCGCAAGCGCTGCTCGGCTACCACGGCCTGGTTCTCGGCTCGCCCACTTACCTGGGCGGCGTCTCAGCGCCGCTGAAAGCCCTGATGGACGCCACCGGGCCGCTCTGGCGCCAGCAGAAGCTGCGCGGGCGCCTCGCTGCCGGATTCACCGTCTCGGCGCTGCCGGCGGGCGACAAGCAATCGACGCTGATCGCGCTGTTCACCTTCTGCATGCAGCACGGGATGCTCTGGACCGGCAACCCGATCCTTCCCGAGCAGCACCTGGGCGTGCCCGAGGGCGAAGCCGCCAACCGCCTCGGCTCCTGGTCCGGGCTGATGGCCCAGGCCGACAAGACCGCGCCGGACTTCTGCCCCGGCGATCTGAAGACCGCGCGCTTGTTCGGCCAGCACTTTGCCGAAACCCTCAGCCGCCTTCAGCAGCCACAGTTCGAGCACGCGCAGGAGGCCCACGCATGATCCCGCGCCGTTACGCGCCGCTGCTGTTCGCACTGATTCTGTCCGGGGTGATGAGCCTGCTGGTCTCCGGCCTCGCCACCGGGCGCGCGGTCGGCCTGGCGCCAGGCTTCGCCCGGCTCTGGCTCGGCGCCTGGCTCGGCAGCTGGAGCATCGCCTTCCCGCTGGTGCTGCTCATCGCCCCGCTGACGCGCCGCCTCGTGGAGAAGCTGGTTCGCGCGTAGGAGCGGGCGCCGCCCGCGATATGCTGTCGCCCCCCTCCGTGAATAAGCCAGGCGCGCGGATCAACCAATCGCGGACGGAGTCCGCTCCTACGAAATCTGATACCTGGGTAGGAGCGGACTCCGTCCGCGATCGCCATCCGCCCGCAGAGGTCCAGCCAGGAATCCCCGCCGGCTTACTGCTGAATCCCGTCAGTGAACCGGCAGAAGCCGTCACGCACCGCGCCTTCGGTGGTGTACATACCGCCCAGGGTGACGAAGACATAGCTTACCTTCGAGCCCGACCCCGCCTTCTCCACCACGATGTTCAACGGCGCATTCCGGCTGCTCAGGATCACGCCCTGGTAGGCGGAAATGGTGCCGCTCTTCTCGTCGGCGCTCTGGATGGTGAAGCCCTCCTTCACCAGGGTCTTCTGCGCCCGGTCGAAGACCTTGGCGTATGGCATGTCCAACTGCACGTTGGAGGTGAAGGTCTTGCCGGCGATGAAGCCGCCTTCGGTGTTGAAGTTGTCTTCGCACTGCTTGCCGGTCTTCTGGTGCGCGCAGCCCTGCAACAGGGCGGCGGCGAGCAGAATCATCGTGACTCGTCGCATCATCGTTCCTTGATCTCGTGGGGCCGCCATCCCTGCGGGTCTACAGCGGCGAAGGGGTTTTATAAGCCGAGGGCCTGCGCCCTGACCAGACTTTTCCTTGCCCGGTGAGAGGTTCGACACGGGAAAAATCGCCAATAACCCCCTCAAGCACGCACTTTCGTGCCATTCGTCCCGGAATTTTCCCAGCAGAGGATTCATGCTCGCCTACGCTTTGTCCGGCCCACCCCAACAAGGAAAAGACATGTCGGAGCACTTCGATAGCAGCCGTCGCGACCTGATGCGCCTGGCAGCGGTAGCACTCGCCGCCACCCAATTGCCCGCCGTCGCCCTGGCGGCCAGCGAGAAGAGCAAGGCCACCGCGTCACTGAAGGCCGGTACCCACACCAGCTTCAAGGCGCTCAAGCAGATCGATGCCGGCCTGCTCAATATCGGCTATGCCGAAGACGGCCCGGCAGATGGCCCGGTGGTGATCCTGCTGCATGGCTGGCCGTACGACATCTACAGCTTCGTCGACGTAGCGCCGGCGCTGGCCGAACAAGGCTTCCGGGTCATCGTGCCGTGGCTGCGTGGCTACGGCAGCACGCGCTTCCTCTCAGAGCAGACCATGCGCAATGGCCAGCCCGCCGCGGTGGCCAGCGACATCATTGCGCTGATGGACGCGCTGAAGATCGACAAGGCCGTGCTCGCCGGCTTCGACTGGGGCGCACGCACCGCCGACATCATTGCCGCCCTCTGGCCGGAGCGCTGCAAGGCGCTGGTGGCGGTCAGCGGCTACCTGATCGGCAACCAGGCCGCCGGCCAGCAACCGCTGCCGCCGGAAGCCGAGTTCCTCTGGTGGTACCAGTTCTACTTCGCCACCGAGCGCGGCGCTGCCGGCTACGCGAAGAACACCCGCGACTTCACCCGGCTGATCTGGAAGCAGGCCTCACCCAAATGGGACTTCGATGAAGCCACCTTCGAGCGCAGCGCCAAGGCGTTCGAAAACCCCGACCACGTCGCCGTCACGATTCACAATTACCGCTGGCGGCAGAACCTGGCGGCAGGCGAGCCGCAGTACGACGAGCTGGAACAAAAGCTCGCCAAGGCGCCGCCGATCAGCGTGCCGACCATCACCCTGGAAGGCGACGCCAACGGCGCGTTCCACCCGCCACCCAAGGCCTACGCGGCGAAGTTCACCGGCCACTACGAGCATCGCACGCTGACCGGAGGCATCGGCCACAACCTGCCGCAGGAAGCACCGGCGGCATTCGCCAAGGCCGTCGTCGACGTCAGCAAGTGGTAAGGCCCACGTCGAACACATGAAAAAGCCCCGCCTGAGCGGGGCTTTTCGGTAGTGCCTGGCGCGTTACCAGATCGGCAGCGTGTAGCTGACGATGAAGCGGGTCTCGTCCATGTCGTTGCCGAAGCTGCTGCGGAAGGTACTGTTGCGCAGCTTGAAGCCGACGTTCTTCAGCGGGCCGCTCTGTACCAGGTAGCCGACATCGGTGTCGCGCTCCCACTCCTTGCCGTTGCCCTGGCCGTTCAGCAGGTCGATGTTGTCGCCGCGCAGGTAGCGGGTCATCAGGCTCAGGCCGGGCAGCCCGTAGGAGGCGAAGTTGAAGTCGTAGCGCAGTTGCCAGGAGCGTTCGTCCTTGTTGGCGAAGTCACCGATCTGCACGTAGTTGACCAGGTACGGGTCGGTGCCGGACAGGTAGGCGAAGCCGGTGTCGCCGGACATGCGCTGCAGGCCCAGGCCGAACGCCTGGTTGCCCAGCTTGTAGGTGAACATGGCGTTGAGCGCGCGGTTGTCGACGTTGCTGCCGCCATCGTCGGTGGAGCGTGCCCAGCGGATGTCGGACTTGAGCGACTGGCCCTCGGCAATCGGCAGCGTGTGCACCAGGCTCACGTAGTGCTGGCGATAGAGGTCTTCGAGGTTGGCGTAGTGATAGCTGGTGCTCAGCTGGCTGTTCCAGCGGTAGGTGCCGCCGGCGATGTTGAAGCGATCGCTGGTGAGGTGGCTGCCGGCGACGATATTGCGCTTGTTGCCGCGGGTCATCGACAGGTCTTCGTCGTTGGACGAATCACGCTGCTTCACCTCGCGCAGCTGGCCGAGCTGCAGGTCGAGGTCGTCGAGTTCCTTCGACTCCACCAGCGCGCCCTGGAAGGTCTGCGGCAGCAGGCGGGTGTCGTTGTACTGCACCACCGGCAGCTTGGGCAGCAAGGTACCGACCTTCAGCGTGCTCCTGGATACGCGCAGCTTGGCGGTGAGGCCGAGGTCGCTGTAGTCGTCGGCGGCGCGCTTGTCGCTGGCCGAGTAAGGCAGCAGACCGGAGCCGGAGCGGTCCGGGCTGGAATCCAGTTTCAGGCCCAGCAGGCCGAGGGCATCGACGCCCACGCCGACGGTGCCGTCGGTGTAGCCCGATTCGTAGCGCAGCAGGAAGCCCTGCGCCCATTCCTCGGATTTGGACTGCGCGGCACCGCTCTGGCGGTAGTCGCGGTTGAAGTAGAAGTTGCGTGCTTCGATGCTGGCCTTGCTGTCGGCGAGGAAATCCGCGTGGGCGAACGAGGGCAGCAGCGCCAGTCCGGAGACCAGCACAGGGGTACGACGATTTTTCATTGTTCTTGTTTCTTTCTACTGGGGTGTTGGCAAAACGCCGGGCCGATGACAGCTGGCCCGGCCAGGGGAATGAGCAGGATCAGAGGGTCTTTTCCAGCTCCGGTACGGCTTCGAACAGATCGGCGACCAA
>NZ_JAOCBT010000037.1:0-20719 GCF_029840045.1 Pseudomonas sp. GD03903
TGAGCCTGAGCCGCGCACGGTGCGCGTCGAAGTGCCGGTGTCGGTCCCGTGCCGGGCGCCGGAGGTGCCGGAGCCGACCTGGGCTACCGCGGTGCTACAGAAGGGCGACAGCCTACAGACGAAGGTGCGGGCGCTCTTGGCTGAGCTGGAGCAGCGGAAGGGGTATGAGGTGCAGCTGCGCGCCGCTGTGCAGGCGTGCCAGTGAAGGTGGTCAGGCGATCTGGAAAGCCTTGGCAAACATGTCCAGCCAGGCGTCCGGCGCATTCAGATTGCGCGTGTCGAAGTCGCGGCCCCAATGTGCAAGCCAGCTTTCCAGCTCTTCGCAGCTGTACTCGCCATTGGCGAGGCCAAGGACAATGGTTACCAGCTCATGACCAGGCGCTGTTAGCTCGTAGCCATTCATCAGCAGGAAGAGGAAGCCCGCGGCAGCTGCTGTGCGCTTGTTTGCATTGGCAAACGGATGATTCCGCACGATGCTTTCCATCAGCGCAGCCGTCAGCCGATACATGTCGTTCGTCTGTTCGTAGAAGCGGATTTGAGCTGGGCGCTGTTGTGAAGACAACAGCTCGTTAGGCTTCAGGACCCCGATCATTTCGTTCGGGGTCTGAAGCCTGATCAGTTGCTGGTTGATGAAAATCAGCGCGTCACCGGTGAGGTAGCGAATTCCTTCGCAGATCTCGCCGTACTGGGAGAGGTCCTTCTCGGCCATGGCTTATACCTTGGCCAGCTCCTCAAGCGCCTTTTCATAGCGCTGGAAGGCCATGCAGAAAGCCTTTTCGAGCTGGACCTGGTACTCACCTTCAGCCGGACGCGCCACTGCCTCGCCGCGGGACTTGTCGCGCGGGGGAATGTAAATGCGATCGGATTTTTTCAGTGCGTGGCCCATGGCTATCTCCGTGCCCAATTTTTCGGCGTTACGACCGTTGCTTTTTCAACAGTGGTAACACCTTTTCAAAATGGGGTGCGATTGTTTCGATGTCAATTGCGCAAGTCAACGGATTGTTGAATTTACGACCTATCGTTCTGATAGGTGGTAATCAATAGAGGATGCGCGTCATAAATTCGTTCACTACGAAAATAGATGCGATTTCCGCGCCATGATTTCGACGCAAATTCGATGGTTGCCGGAAGCTCCACTGGCCCGGCAGTAGATGGATTACACGATACAGTGATATTGCACCGTGCATAGGTCGTGGGCTACTGTTCCGATCATTGCAAGAGAGACGGCTACAGTGATCCACCTCCGCAGCATCATCACCTCCCTGATCAAGGCTTTCGCCCGTTGGCGCTGGCGCGCCTGACATTTCTTTTCCCGGTCTTCGCCGGGCCCTCTCCGCCGTCCTGCACCGCCAAGCCCAGCCGAGAAAATAGCGGGTACATAAGCGGGTATCAGTAAAGACGGAACACAGCGAAAGCGTTAAGAATCAATAGGTTAGAGCAAAAATGCTGCTGATGATCGATAACTACGATTCCTTTACCTACAACCTGGTGCAGTACTTCGCCGAGTTGAAGGCCGACATCCACGTCATTCGCAATGACGAACTGAGCGTCGACGAGATCGCCGCGCTCAACCCCGAGCGTATTGTCCTCTCTCCCGGCCCGTGCACGCCGAACGAAGCGGGCGTATCCCTGCAAGTCATCGAACGCTTTGCCGGCAAGCTGCCGCTGCTGGGCGTGTGCCTGGGGCACCAGTCCATCGGCCAGGCCTTCGGCGGCGACGTGGTGCGCGCCCGCCAGGTCATGCATGGCAAGGTCAGCCCGGTGTTCCACAAGGACCAGGGTGTATTCGCCGGCCTGAACAACCCGCTGACGCAGACCCGCTATCACTCCCTGGTGGTCAAGCGCGAGACGCTGCCCGACTGCCTGGAAATCACCGCCTGGACGGCGCTGGAAGACGGCTCGGTCGACGAGATCATGGGCCTGCGCCACAAGACGCTGAACGTCGAAGGCGTGCAGTTCCACCCCGAGTCGATCCTCTCGGAGCAGGGCCACGAGATGCTGGCCAACTTCCTCAAGCAGACCGGCGGGGTGCGCGCATGAATATCAAGGAAGCCCTCAACCGGGTGGTCAACCAGCTGGACCTGTCCACCGAGGAAATGCAGGACGTCATGCGCGAGATCATGACCGGGCAGTGCACCGACGCGCAGATCGGCGCCTTCCTCATGGGCATGCGCATGAAGAGCGAGACCATCGACGAGATCGTCGGCGCCGTGGCGGTGATGCGCGAGCTGGCCGACCAGGTCGAGCTGGACAGCCTCAAGCACGTGGTCGATGTGGTTGGCACCGGCGGTGACGGTGCGAACATCTTCAACGTGTCCTCGGCAGCGGCCTTCGTGGTCGCCGCGGCCGGCGGCAAGGTCGCCAAACATGGTAACCGCGCGGTTTCCGGCAAGAGCGGCAGTGCCGATCTGCTGGAGGCCGCCGGCATCTACCTGGATCTAAAGCCGGTCCAGGTGAAACGCTGCATCGAGACCGTGGGCGTCGGGTTCATGTTCGCCCAGGTTCATCACAAGGCCATGAAGCACGCCGCCGGCCCGCGCCGCGAGCTGGGCCTGCGTACTCTGTTCAACATGCTCGGCCCGCTGACCAACCCGGCCGGTGTGAAGCACCAGGTGGTCGGCGTGTTCAGCCAGGCGCTGTGCCGCCCGTTGACCGAAGTGCTCAAGCGCCTGGGCAGCGAACACATCCTGGTGGTGCATTCGCGCGATGGCCTGGACGAGTTCAGTCTCGCCGCGCCCACCCACGTCGCTGAATTGAAAGACGGCGTGGTCAGCGAGTACGAAGTGCAGCCGGAAGACTTCGGCATCAAGAGCCAGAGCCTGATCGGCCTCACCGTGGACAGCCCGCAGCAGTCGCTGGAACTGATCCGCGACGCCCTTGGCCGTCGCAAGACCGAGGCCGGGCAGAAGGCCGCCGAGCTGATCGTGCTCAACGCCGGCGCCGCGCTGTACGCCGCAGACCTGGCCACCAGCCTGCACGAAGGCATGCAATTGGCCCACGACGCCCTGCACACCGGGCTGGCGCGGGAGAAGATGGAAGAGCTGGCGGCCTTCACCGCCGTTTACCGAGAGGAGAACGCACAGTGAGTGTGCCGACGGTTCTGCAGAAGATCCTGGCCCGCAAGGCCGAAGAAGTCGCCGAACGCCGCGCCCGCGTCGCCTTTGCCGAGGTAGAGCAACTGGCGCGTGCGGCCAATGCCCCGCGTGGTTTCGCCAACGCCCTGCTGGAGCGCGCCAAGCGCCGCGAACCGGCGGTCATTGCCGAGGTGAAGAAGGCTTCGCCGAGCAAGGGTGTCCTGCGCGAGAACTTCGACCCTGCCGACATCGCCCGCAGCTACGAAGAGGGTGGCGCTGCCTGCCTCTCGGTGCTGACCGACATCGACTTCTTCCTCGGCAGCGATGCCTACCTGAAGGAAGCCCGCGCGGCCTGCAAGCTGCCGGTGATCCGCAAGGACTTCATGATCGATCCGTACCAGGTGGTGGAAGCCCGTGCCATCGGCGCCGACTGTATCCTGCTGATCGTCTCGGCGCTGGATGACGTGCGCATGGCCGAGCTGGCCTCGGTGGCCAAGGACGTCGGCCTCGACGTGCTGGTGGAAGTGCACGACGCGGCAGAACTGGAGCGTGCGTTGAAGACCCTGGACACCCCGCTGGTCGGCATCAACAACCGCAACCTGCACACCTTCGAGGTAAGCCTGGAGACCACCCTGGACCTGCTGCCGGAGATCCCGCGCGAGCGCATGGTGATCACCGAAAGCGGCATCCTCAACCGTGCCGATGTCGAGCTGATGGAAGTCAGCGACGTGTTCGGTTTCCTGGTCGGCGAGGCCTTCATGCGCGCCGAGGAGCCGGGCACCGAGCTCAAGCGCCTGTTCTTCCCCGAGCGCAGCAAGGTCAAGCTGGGCGCTGATCCGGACTGACTGCACTTTGTAGGAGCGAGCTCGCTCGCGAACTGCCCAGGCGCCGTAGTGGCCTGTAATGGTTCGCGAGCAAGCTCGCTCCTACAGAGTCAGGACAACAAAAAAGCCGGCGATTGCCGGCTTTTTTGCTTTCTGGGGATGCTTCAGCGGGTGCCGAAGACCACCATGGTCTTGCCTTTCACGTGTACCAGACCCTGTTCTTCCAGGCTCTTTAGTACGCGGCCGACCATCTCGCGGGAACAGCCGACGATGCGGCCGATCTCCTGGCGGGTGATCTTGATCTGCATGCCGTCCGGGTGAGTCATGGCGTCCGGCTGCTGGCACAGGTCCAGCAGGGTACGCGCAACGCGGCCGGTGACATCGAGGAAGGCCAGGTCGCCAACCTTGCGCGTGGTCTTGCGCAGGCGGTCCGCCATCTGGCTGCCCAGGGTGAAGAGAATCTCCGGATCCTGCTGGCTCAGTTCGCGGAACTTCGCGTAGCTGATCTCGGCGACTTCGCATTCGGTCTTGGCGCGAATCCAGGCGCTGCGCTCCTGGCCGGTGCTGCCTTCTTTCTCGAAGAGTCCCATCTCGCCGAAGAAGTCGCCAGTGTTGAGGTACCCGATGATCATCTCGCGGCCATCGTCATCCTCGATCAGGACGGTTACCGACCCCTTGATGATGAAGAACAGGCTCTCGCAGCGGTCACCGGCGTAGATGATGGTGCTCTTGGCGGTGAAGCGGCGGCGATGACAGTGCGCGAGCAACTTGTCGAGGTTCTTGATTTTGGGTGTGAGGGTAATAGCTACCATGCCCGAGTCCCGGAAAGTATAAGAGTGGCCTTTGCACTACAGGCGCTAATGATTTTTTATGTTCAGCTGTGGTGCCGTGCATCCCTGGCGCGATCCCCCTCGATCCCCAGGGCGGCGTGATTGCCTTGCTGAGCAGTCTTGCGTGTACGTAAATCAGCAAGAGCTTAACAGACGACGTGTTACCAGCAATCGGAAGTCTGGAACGTTCGTGTAGGCAATTTCTGAGAGTGTGCCAGTAAACCGGCGCCAGCTTAAGCGATAAATGCATACTCGCCGTGTGGAAATGAGACCTGGGTAACAGCCATCGCTCCCACTGGGCGTGCTAGAGGGCTGTGATAAGCTGTCGCCCCTTTTTTTCCGGCGGAGTTCCTTGCAATGAAAGCGCGAATCCAGTGGGCGGGCGAGGCCATGTTCCTCGGCGAATCCGGCAGCGGCCACGTCGTGGTTATGGATGGCCCGCCGGATGCCGGTGGCCGCAATCTGGGCGTGCGTCCCATGGAGATGCTCCTGCTCGGCCTGGGTGGCTGCACCAACTTCGACGTGGTCAGCATCCTGAAAAAGGGTCGTCAGCCAGTGGAAAGCTGCGAGGCCTTCCTCGAGGCCGAGCGTGCCGATGAAGACCCGAAGGTGTTCACCAAGATCCACGTGCACTTCGTGGTCAAGGGCCGTGGTCTGAAGGAAGCGCAGGTCAAGCGTGCGGTCGAGCTGTCGGCCGAGAAATACTGCTCCGCCTCGATCATGCTCGGCCGCGCCGGCGTAGAGATCACCCACGATTACGAGATCGTGGAACTGGGCTGACAGCCTCGTTCATCCTTTCATCATCAAGGGTGCGCAAAATCTGGCAGAGGTCGTCTGACCTCTGCATAATGCGCCACCTTTTTTCAGGGCCTTCCGCCCGAAACCAGAAACCACAATCGCCATCGCGAAGAGGTGTAAACCGTCCTACGCAGGTGCTGCCGTACGCATCTGACGGGCATGCTCAACCACGCGGCAGAGCCGCATTTGATGAGAGTTATCCCACGGTGAAAAGCAAACTCAAGCTCCACGGGTTCAACAACCTGACGAAGACCTTGAGCTTCAACATCTATGACATCTGCTACGCCGAGACGCCTGAAGACCAGCAGGCTTACGTGCAGTACATCGACGAAGAGTACGATGCCGAACGTCTCACGCAGATCCTCACCGATGTTGTCGACATCATTGGCGCAAACATCCTGAACATCGCCCGTCAGGATTACGATCCGCAAGGCGCCAGCGTGACCATCCTGATCTCCGAGCAGCCGGTCACCCCGACCGATAGCCAGATCGAGGAATCCCCGGGGCCGCTACCGGAAACCATCCTGGCGCACCTCGACAAGAGCCATATCACCGTACACACCTATCCGGAGATCCATCCGGTGGAAGGCATCGCGACCTTCCGGGTGGACATCGATGTGTCGACCTGCGGCGTCATCTCGCCGCTGAAAGCGCTCAACTACCTCATCCACCAGTTCGATTCGGATATCGTCACCGTGGATTACCGCGTGCGCGGCTTTACCCGTGACGTGGAAGGGAAGAAGCACTTCATCGACCACGAGATCAACTCGATCCAGAACTATCTCTCCGACGACACGTACGAGGCCTACCAGATGACCGACGTGAACGTGTACCAGGAGAACCTGTTCCACACCAAGATGCTGCTCAAGGAGTTCGACCTGGACAACTACCTGTTCGGCGATGCGACCCGCAACCTGTCGCCCGAGCAGCGCAAGCAGGTGGAAGAGCGTGTCAGGCACGAGATGCTGGAGATCTTCTATGCGCGCAACATGCCGCGCTGATTTCTCCGCAGGATGAGAAAGGGCACCCAAGGGTGCCCTTTTTCATTGCCGGTCAGTCAGTCCTCACCGACCTCGCGGCTGGTGGCGCTCTGTGTCGGACGGTGGTTGTCCGGGAACAGCTTGTGGAATTGCCCGATCTGCTGCTTCGACATCTCGATGGGTTGCTCGAACAGCACCCACTGCACACCCTCGGTGCACGGCGGCGTGGTGAGCGAGCCGTGGTAGTACAGGTGGTGGCTGGCGCTGGGAACCAGCTTGGCGAGGTCGGGGGCGGACTTCGCGGCGAGTTGTGCTTCCTTGCCTTCCTGGGGTGGCAGGCGCTTCCACAGGTTGGCCAGTTCCTTGTTCGCTCGGCCCTCCTTGATCATCAGGCCAAGCACCAGCAGGTGCCCGTCCTTGTCCTGGTTCACCAGGTGCATTTCCATGGGGTAGGACTGGTGGTTGAACTGATGCTCGCTGGGCGTGTGGAAATGGAACTGCACAAGGCGGTAGTCGGTGCCCTTGTAGGTCAGCGTGTCGCCGTCGGCGGCACTGGCCTGGATGGTGTGGCCGTTGTTGATCAGCTTGAGCGATGTCTTGCCGTAATGCAGCTTCAGTTCTGCGGCGTCGACTTTCTGTGGCTGCGTCCGGGACTTTTCCACATCGATCGGTGACTGCTCGTGCCCGCTGGCGCAAAGAGCGCTGCCCAGCTCACCCCAGTGCGCCGGGCCCTGGTCGCCGGTGTATGCCCAGTGGGCGTCGGTGGCGTGGGCGGTGGAAAGGGCGAGGCAGAGTGGGGCGATAAGGTAGGAAAAACAGGTAGTGAAGCGCATGGAAACTCCGGTTGGGGTGAACAGCCGGAGCAGCATCCTCCCAGCATTGGCTGCGCGGAAGGTGTAGGGAAAAGCTTAGGGATTTTCCTGCGCTAGATAGAGAGATATCCGGGCCGATGCCGATTCATCGGCCCGGAGAGGGTCAGATTCGGTAGGTGGACTTGGTCATCACTTTGGACAGCAGCGTCATGCCGAACTTCACCGGCGCGGGGAAGCGCAGGCCGCCGGCCTCGATGGCGCTGGTGGCGTGGTGCTCCTCGTCTTCGCGCATCTGTTCGAGGATGGCGCGGGACTTCTGGTCTGCGGCGGGAATTTCCGCCAGGTGTTCGTCCAGATGCTTGCACACCTGGTCTTCCGTGGCGGCGACGAACCCCAGGCTGACGCGGTCGCTGATCAGCCCGGCGGCTGCGCCAACACCAAAGGACAGTCCGTAGAAGAGCGGATTGAGCACACTCGGGCGGCTGCCCAGCTCGCGGATGCGTTGTTCGCACCAGGCGAGATGATCGACTTCCTCGTCGGCCGCTTCTTCCATCGCCTTGCGTACTTTCGGCAACTTGGCAGTCAGTGCCTGCCCCTGGTACAGCGCCTGGGCGCAGACCTCGCCGGTGTGGTTGATGCGCATCAGGCCGGCAACATGGCGGGCATCGGTCTCGCTGAGCTCGGCGTCGGGCTGGACGATGGCGGGCGACGGACGCCCCGGATGGCCACTGAACGGCAGCAGGGTACGCAGTGCGGCATCGGCCTGCAGCAGGAAACGGTCGGCGGGAGAGTAGTGACGGTCGGCGGACATGGCGCACCTCCGAGTAGGAACATTCGTTCGGCAGTTTACCGGATGGCGGATGACAGGTCTTGCCGAGGTGCGCGCAGCTTCTTGGTGTCGACTGGTCGGCGATCAGCCCGGCGGCCAGTGCATCTGGCGCTGACCCAACACGTGCATGTGAATGTGGTGCACGGTCTGGCCACCCAGGTCGTTGCAGTTCATCACCACGCGGAAGCCCTCGTCGCAGCCCTGCTCCTTCGCCAGGCGCTGGGCGGTGAAGAGGATGTGCCCGGCCAGCGGCTTGTCCGCTTCGCTCAGGTCGTTGAGGGTGGACACGTGCTTCTTCGGGATCACCAGGAAATGCACCGGCGCTTGCGGGCCGATGTCGTGGAAGGCGATCACCTGGTCATCTTCATAGAGCTTGCGCGCGGGAATTTCCCCGGCGACGATCTTGCAGAACAGACAGTCCACGAAGTGCTCCTCCAGTCATAGTGGGTAGGAGAAGGAGTTTAGCGGCCGTCGACCGCCGCGCCCAGTTCCGGGGCGGCCAACGCAAGGAGCGAGCGTGCAGAACGATATTCATGATCTGGGCCTGGTGCTGGATTCCAGGGTCAAGCTGATCGTCATCGAATCCTGGGACGAACCCCGGGTGCTGGAAACCCTGACCGGGCTGGCCGTGCGCCGTGGGCTCAACCTGCAGCTGTGGTCGGCGACCGAAGGCCTGCAGCGCCTCGGTTTTGGTGGCGAAGCCCAGGGCGAGGGCGATAGCCGCGAGGCGGAAACTGCCCTGCGGCTGATCAAGGCCGACCCGCAGCCCAACCTCTATGTGCTCTGCGATCTGCATCCCTATCTGGCAGATAACCCGCGTGCCGTGCGTCTGCTCAAGGAGATCGCCATGGCCGAGGGCAATTTCCGCCCCACGGTGGTGCTGGTTTCCCATGCGCTGAAACTGCCGGCCGAAGTGCAGCGCTTCGCCGCGCGTTTCGCGCTGTCGCTGCCTTCCGAGGACGAACTGGTCGGCCTGGTGCGCGAGGAAGCAAGCCGCTGGAGCGAGCGCAACAAGGGCGCTCGGGTACGAACGGACAATCGCACGCTGCGCCAGGTGGTGAAGAACCTGCGCGGCCTGACCCACGGTGAGGCCCGATTGCTGGCGCGCAGTGTGATCTGCAACGACGGCGCGATCACCCAGGAAGACCTGCCGGAGCTCAATCGCACCAAGTTCGAGCTGCTCAACCTCGACGGTGTCCTCAGTTTCGAGCACGACACCGCACGTTTCGCCGAAGTGGGCGGGCTGGCCAATCTCAAACGCTGGCTGGGTGAGCGGCAGAGCGCTTTTACCGAGAGCAAGGACAAGGACCTGCCCAAGGGCGTGTTGCTGGTGGGTGTGCAGGGCGGCGGCAAGAGCCTGGCGGCCAAGGCTGTTGCCGGGCTGTGGGGCTTGCCGTTGCTGCGCCTGGATTTCGGTAGCCTCTACAACAAGTACTTCGGCGAGACCGAGCGCAACCTGCGCGAGGCCTTGCGCCTGGCGGACAGCATGGCGCCCTGTGTGCTCTGGGCGGACGAGATCGAGAAGGGCGTGGCCACCGGTGACCAGGACAACGGCGTCAGTCAGCGCGTTCTGGCCACGTTGCTGACCTGGATGGCTGAGCGCAAGGCGCCGGTGTTCATGGTGGCCACCGCGAACGCCATCGATCGGCTACCGCCGGAGCTGGTGCGCAAGGGGCGTTTCGACGAGTTGTTCTTCGTCGACCTGCCGGATGACGAGGTACGCCAGGATATCTTCCGCATCCATCTGCAGCGTCGTGAGCTGGACGCGACCCAGTTCGAACTGGATGAACTGGCCGCTGCCAGCGAAGGATTCTCCGGCGCGGAAATCGAGCAGGCAGTGGTTGGCGCGTTCTATGCCGCGCAGGCTCGGCAGAAGTCTGTGGACCAGGCGTTGCTGCTGGAGGAAATTCGCCGTACCGCGCCGCTGTCGGTGGTGATGGCCGAGGAGTTGGCGGCCCTGCGCGCGTGGGCCGACGGTCGCACGGTGCGCGCGGACTGAGCCTGGCTAGCTGGCCAGCGCCAGGCGATTGATGCGTCCGGCCAGCTTGCGCATGACCCAGCGTGGCAGCAGGCGCAAGCCACAGGCGAACAGACGGTTGCGCCAGCCAGGGATGATCAGGGCGGGCGCGCGGCGCAGCGCTTTCACTGCCAGGAAGGCGACTTCCTCAGGAGACATCACTCGCTTGCTGTCGCCGAGCTTGCCCAGGCGCATGCCGGCGTTTCGGTAGAAGGCGGTGCGGGTCGGCCCGGGGCACAGCACGGAAACCTTGATGCCGCGACCTTTGAGCTCTTCGCGCAAGCCTTCGGAGAAGTGCAGCACGAATGCCTTGCTGGCGTAGTAGCTGCTCATCCACGGGCCGGGCAACAGGCTGGCCAGCGACGCGACGTTGAGAATTCGTCCGCCGCCGCTGCGCTCCATCATCGCGCCGATGCCATGGCACAGGCGCGCCAGGGCCAGCACGTTGAGCTCCAGCAATTCCTGCTCGCGGGACCAGTCCTGGTCGATGAAGGCGCCGGAGGTGCCGACCCCGGCATTATTCACCAGCAGCTCGATGTGCCGCCCGCTCTGTTCCAGTTCGTGCAGCAGGCCGGAGATCTGCAGCGGTTCGGACAGATCGCAGACGCGGAACAGCACCTCCACCCCGAAACGCTGGGACAACTCGCAGGCGGCGCTATCCAGCGCGTCGCGCTGGCGCGCCACCAGGATCAGTGCCTGGCCACGGCGGGCGAGGGCTTCGGCCAGGGCCAGGCCGATTCCGCTGGAAGCGCCGGTGATGAGGGCAAAACGAGGCATTCAGGAGTCTCTGTGGCGGGGTGGCGTTCGACCACGCCCGCCACGGGTTGTTGCATTACTGATCCGAGTCGCCGCCTTCGCTGTCGCCACTGCTGAAGTCGCCGTCGGAAGGCTCCGCGGTAGCCGCCGGATCGGCAGCTTCGTCGCCTTGCTGGTGTTGCGAGGCTTGCGCCGCCTGGGCGCGTTCGACGTAGCTCTGGTAGGCCGGGATCGCGATGGCGGCGAGGATACCGCCAAACACCGGGAACAGCAGCCAGGAGAAGGCCAGGACCTTGACGCCAGTGCTGTTGGGCGGCGGCGGCGGGCCGAAGCGGTTGGCAGTCTGCTCGCCGGGCATGAACAGCATCAGCAGGCTCAGGACCGCGTTGACGAAGGGTACCAGCAGCGCGAGCCAGAGCCAGCCGGACCAGCCCAGGTCATGCAGGCGCTGTACGCCAATGGGTACGCTGAAGACCATGGCGGCAATGACCACGACCGCGATAGCCACCACGCCCAGGGGCAGCGACACGGCCATCAGCAGGCTGGCGAGCAGGTACGCGCCGAAGGCGATGAAGGAGAGTGCGGCAGACCAGCCGAGGTAGCGCACGCGTCCGATCCGGCCGGACAGGCTGCGGACTTTCAGTTCGCCGAACTCCGGCAGGTCGTCGCCGACCTGTGCCTGGGGCGGCGCATAGGGCGATGCTGCCGTGGCGGGGCTCGCGGGCGCGGCGGTGGGGGCCGGGTTGGCTGCCAGCTCGGCCTGGCGCGCGAGGTATTTCTCGATGACGATGCCGCACGCGCTGCATTCGATGGCGCTGGCTTGCTCATGCCCGCACTTGGGGCAGGTCATCCGCTCGCTGCTGGCCGCTTCACCGGCCGCGCGGGCGGCCAGGGTCGCTTCGCTGGGGTGGTCTTCGGTCTCTACCAGGCTGAAGCCGGCAATGCCTTCGGCTTCCTTGCGGGCGTTGGCGCCGGCGCCATGGAGCGCGCGCAGGTATTTGTCGGCTTCGTCGCCGGACAGATCGCGCTTGAGCACGACCGGCTGGCCACTGAACAGCGCATCGATCTTCGAGGCATCACTCTTGAACAGGCGAGCGAGATTTTCTTTGGCAGTCTCCAGCGGCGTCTGCGGCATCAGCGCGCCGTCGAACACGATCTTGAAGCGGGATTGGTCCATCGGGGCATCCTTGTCTTCTGGCTATGTTGGAATCGCTACAGCGTAATCGGGCCGCCGGAGGCCAACAAGCAGCCCCGGCGGATATATCGTGAGCGGTGCCGCAGCTCAGACCAGCAGTTGATTGGACAGCCCCGCGCTGCGGGTGAGGGCCTGGCGGTACTCGTGGTCGAGTCGGGCGATCAGGTCGCCCACCGCCGGCAGGTCGCGGATGTCGCCAACACCCTGGCCGGCGGACCACACGGTCTTCCAAGCCTTGGCCTCGTCACTCACCGGCTTGAGCTTCTCACCATAGTTGAGCGCGCCCTTGTCGTTCAGCCGCTGCATGTCGAAGCCGGCGGCCTCCAGGCTCTGCCGCATGAAGCTGGCCGGCACGCCGGAGACGGCGGGCGTGTGGATGATGTCGGCAGCGCGAGCGTCGAGCAGCATGTGCTTGTAGTCCTCGGAGGCGGCGCTCTCGCGGGTGGCGATGAAGCGGGTGCCGAGGTAGGCGAGGTCGGCTCCCAGCACCTGGGCGGCGAGGATCTCGTGGCCATGGTTGATGCAGCCGGCCAGCAGCAGGGTCTTGTCGAAGAACTGGCGGATCTCGGCGACCAGCGCGAAGGGGCTCCAGGTGCCGGCGTGGCCACCGGCGCCGGCGGCAACGGCGATCAGGCCGTCGACCCCGGCTTCTGCCGCCTTCTCGGCGTGCCGGCGCGTGGTGACGTCATGGAATACCAGGCCGCCATAGCTGTGTACGGCGTCCACCACCTCGCGCACTGCGCCCAGGCTGGTAATGACGATGGGCACCTTGTGCTCGACGCAGAGTTTCAGGTCGGCCTGCAGCCGCGGGTTGGTGTTGTGGACAATCAGGTTGACCGCATACGGGGCAGCCTGCGGATCGGCGGCGAGGCCCGCCTCGATTTCTTCCAGCCAGGCCTTGAAGCCGCTGCTCTCGCGCTGGTTCAGCGCCGGGAAGCTGCCGACGATACCGCTCTTGCAGCAGGCCAGGACCAGTTGCGGGGTGGAGACCAGGAACATCGGGGCCGCTACCAGCGGAATGCGCAGGCGGCGGTCGAGCAGGGCAGGCAGGGACATGGCAGTTTCCTTGTCGGGGTCAGAAGGGTTTGACGACTACCAGGATCACGATGGCAAGCAGGAACAGCACCGGCACCTCGTTGAACCAGCGGTAGAACACGTGGCTGCGGCCGTTTTCGCCGCGGGCAAAGCGCTTGAGCATGGCGCCGCAGGCGTGGTGATAGCCGATCAGCAGCACCACCAGGGTCAGCTTGGCGTGCATCCAGCCCTGGGTCAGCCAGGCCGGATTGAGATAGAGCATCCAGGCGCCGAGGACGATGGTAAGGATCATCGACGGGCCCATGATGCCGCGGTACAGCTTGCGTTCCATGATGCAGAAGCGTTCGCGGCTGGCTGCGTCCTCGCTCATGGCGTGGTAGACGAAGAGGCGCGGGAGATAGAAAAGGCCGGCGAACCAGCAGACCACGGCAATGATGTGAAAGGCTTTCAACCACAGGTAAAGCATCGGGATTTCCTCGGATCACGGTTGAGCCGATAGTAGTGGCGCCGTGCAATGGAGTCATCCCGCATCTATATACACAGGGGGCGTTATCGCCTGTCCCGTCCGTGGCGCATTGCCGCGCGCGCCGTATGGCATCCGGAAGATGCCAGGCTGCTGCTCATGTCCGACCTCACGCCGTCTGAACCTCCCGCCGAAACCTCGCCGCGCCAGATCCTGAAACGCTCAATCGCCAGGCATCCCTTGCTGCGGCGATGGCGGCGGACCCTGGCGTTCTGGCTTGGCGCTCTGCTGGTAGGGCTTGTCGCGCTGGCCTTCGCCCATCTGGCGGACCTGGCCAGCGCGACCTTCCGTGCCGTGGTCGCGCACAACCGCTGGTGGCCCTGGTTGCTCTGTCCCCTGGGCTTCGCCGGCCTGGTGTGGTTGACCCAAGGGGCGCTGAAGAACACCCGCGGCAGCGGCATTCCGCAAGTCATCGTGGCGCTGGAGATGCGCAGCAGTCGGACGCGCAACGCCTTGCTGTCGCTGCCGATCGCCGCAGGCAAGTTGTTCCTCACCTTGCTGGCATTGCTGGTAGGCGCCTCAGCGGGACGTGAAGGGCCGACGGTGCATATTGGAGCCGCGCTGATGTATTCCTTCGGCCGGCGCCTGGGCCTTTACGACAAGCGCACGGTGTCCGGACTGATCATTGCCGGCGGCGCTGCCGGTATCGCGGCGGCCTTCAACACGCCCCTGGGCGGTGTGGTTTTCGCCATCGAAGAGCTGAGCCGTACCTTCGAGCAGCGTTTCAGTGGCCTGGTGCTCACGGCGGTGCTGCTGGGCGGCATGGTCACGCTGGGGCTGATGGGAAGTTACAGCTACTTCGGCCGGTTATCCGAGAGCATGCCATTGGGGCCCGCATGGATCGCCGTAGTCGCCTGCGGCCTGCTCGGCGGGTTGCTTGGCGGCCTCTACTGTCGGCTGGTCCTGCCCATCCGGCGGGGGCCGCTGAGTTTCATCAGCCGCTGGCGCGGGCGCTGGCCGATTCGCTTCGCCGCCGGCTGTGGTCTCCTGCTGGCGCTGCTCGGGATGCTCTCGGGGCAGCATGTGTTCGGTACCGGTTACGCGGAGACCCGCTCCATCCTTGAAGGGCAGCCCGTGGTGGGGCATGAGTTTCTGTTGTGGAAGTTCATTGCCAATGTGATCTCCTTCATCGCGGGGATTCCTGGCGGGCTGTTCTCGCCGTCACTCACCGTCGGTGCCAGCCTGGCGCCCTGGCTGGCACCGCTGATCCCCGGTGCCAGCCTTCCTGCGGTCGGGCTGCTGGGAATGTCGGCCTACCTTGCCGGCGTAACGCGCACTCCGCTGACGGCCACGGTGATCACCGTCGAGATGTCGCACAGCCCGGACATGCTGATTCCGATCCTGGCGGCGACGCTGCTGGCCAGCGGCGTTTCCGCGCGCCTGACGCCGCTACCCATCTATCACGCGCTGGCCCGCCAGATGCAGGAAGCCCTGGCTCCGACCAAAGGGTCTCAAACCTAGGTAATTTCACTCTGTTCAGTCCGGGCAGCGGCTCATATCATGGATGCCCCTGAATTTGGCCCAAATGGTGGAGTGACAGGCAGATGATCAAGGTTGGTATCGTAGGTGGTACGGGTTACACGGGCGTGGAGCTGTTGCGCCTGCTGGCACAGCATCCCCAGGCGCGTGTCGAGGTGATCACCTCGCGCTCCGAGGAAGGCATGAAGGTTGCCGATATGTACCCGAACCTGCGAGGCCACTATGACGGGCTGGCCTTCAGCGTGCCGGACGTGAAGCGCCTGGGCGAGTGCGATGTGGTGTTCTTCGCCACCCCGCACGGTGTGGCCCACGCACTGGCTGGCGAGCTGCTGGCGACGGGTACGCGGGTGATCGACCTGTCCGCGGACTTCCGTCTGCAGGACGCCGAAGAGTGGGCCAAGTGGTATGGCCAGCCCCACGGCGCGCCGGAACTGCTGCCCGAAGCTGTCTACGGCCTGCCGGAAGTGAACCGTGAGGCCATCAAGTCTGCACGTCTGATCGCCGTCCCCGGCTGCTACCCGACCGCCACCCAGCTCGGCTTCATTCCGTTGCTGGAGAACGGCCTGGCTGACGCCAGCCAATTGATCGCCGACTGCAAGTCCGGCGTCAGCGGTGCCGGCCGTGGCGCCAAGGTGGGTTCGCTGTTCTGCGAAGCCGGCGAAAGCATGATGGCCTACTCGGTGAAGGGCCATCGTCACCTGCCGGAAATCAGCCAGGGCCTGCGCCGCGCAGCCAAGGGCGATGTCGGCCTGACCTTCGTGCCGCACCTGACGCCGATGATCCGCGGGATCCACGCGACCCTGTACGCCCGCGTCGCTGACCGGGGTGTCGACCTGCAGAAGCTGTATGAAGAGCGCTACGCCAACGAACCGTTCGTCGACGTGATGCCCGCTGGCAGCCATCCGGAAACCCGCAGCGTGCGTGGTGCCAACGTTTGCCGCATCGCGGTGCACCGCCCGCAGGGCGGGGACCTGGTGGTGATCCTGTCGGTCATCGACAACCTGGTGAAGGGCGCATCCGGCCAGGCGATCCAGAACATGAACATCCTGTTCGGCCTCGACGAGCACCTGGGCCTGTCCAACGTCGCGCTGCTGCCGTAAGGAAAGACTGCCGCGGAAGGCGGCCAATTGATCTGGACCAATGGATGAGTCGGATTAGTTGACCGTTTTTCTGGGGTAAGCGGATAATGGTCCGCAATGTTGTAACGTACGGCTTCGGCCGGGAGAGTTTTCACCATGACCATCGAAACCTTCACCCCCACTCCGCTGATGTTCTCGCACGGCGCTGCGAACAAGGTGAAGAACCTGATCGACGAAGAAGGCAATCCGCGCCTCAAGCTGCGGGTGTTCGTCACAGGCGGTGGCTGCTCGGGCTTCCAGTACGGGTTCACCTTCGATGAAGACACCGCGGACGACGACACCATCGTCGAGCGCGATGGTGTCAGCCTCGTGGTCGATCCGATGAGCTTCCAGTACCTCGCCGGTGCGGAAGTGGACTACCAGGAAGGCCTCGAAGGTTCGCGGTTCGTCATCAAGAACCCGAACGCAGCGACCACCTGCGGCTGCGGCCAGTCCTTCTCGATCTGATTGCTGTAGAAGCGAAAACGCCGCGCAGATGCGCGGCGTTTTTGTTTGTCGGGCGGGTTCAGGCGGGGTAGAGCGCACCGAGAATGCGTGGCCCTTGGGCGGCTGTCACTTCCGGGCAATTGCCGGGCTTGCGCTCGAGGAAGCGATGAGCCAGCCAGGCAAAGGCCATCGCCTCCATCCACTCCGGTGGTACGCCGCGCTCGATGCTGCTGATGACACTCGCGCCAGGCATGTGCGCAGCAAGGCGTTGCATCAGCGTTGCGTTGAAGGCTCCGCCGCCGCAAACCACCACTTCCTCACAGCCCGGCTGCGCATCCAGCAGGGCATGGGCAATGCTGTGGGCGGTCAGCTCCAGCAGCGTGGCCTGTACATCCTCGGCGTTTACCGAACCGTGGTTGGCCAGTAGCGCCTGGAGCCAAGCCAGGTTGAAGCGTTCGCGGCCAGTACTTTTCGGCCCTTTGGCGGCAAAGAAGTCATCCGCCAGCATCGACTGCAGCAAGCGCTTGTCGATGTTGCCGCTGGCCGCCCAGGCGCCGTCACGATCATAGGGCTCGCCGCGCTGCTGCTGAATCCAGGCATCCAGCAGCACATTGCCTGGGCCACAATCGAAGCCTCGGACTGGCTGTCCGGGGCTCAGCAGCGAGACGTTGCTGAAGCCGCCGACATTGAGGATCGCGCACTCGCGGTGATCGCTGCCGAACAATGCCTGGTGGAAGGCAGGAACGAGTGGCGCACCCTGGCCACCGGCAGCGACGTCGCGGCGGCGGAAGTCGGCCACCACATCGATCCCGGTCAGTTCGGCCAGCAATGCCGGATTGCCGATCTGCACGGTGAAGCCCAGGTGCGGCTCGTGGCGAATGGTCTGGCCGTGGCTGCCGATAGCACGAATCGAGTTGCTGCCCAGGCTCTCCCGAGCGAGGAGCTCGTTGACGCCTTGTGCAACCAGACGTACCCAGCTGTTTTCCGCGAGGGCGGAGCGGGCGATTTCGTCATGGCCGCAGGAGCAGAGTGCCAGGAGATCGGCGCGCAGCGCTGCAGGCATGGGGAGGTAGTGAGAGGCGAGCAGAGTGGTCTGCTCGCCTTGCTCGATCAGAGCGATGTCCAGTCCGTCGAGACTGGTGCCGGACATCACTCCCAGATAGAGCGGCATCGATCAGCGCTTGTTCAGGGCCAGGAAGGTTGCCTTCTCCTGGTCCATGCGCGCGATCAGCGGTTGCGCCTGCGCCATGAAGCGCTTGCGCTCCGGACCAGTCAGCGGGTCGGCTGTCGGCAGCTTGGCGCTCAGTGGATCGACGTGCTGGCCGTTGACCTGGAACTCGTAGTGCAGGTGCGGGCCAGTGGCGAGGCCGGTCATGCCGACGTAGCCGATGATCTGGCCTTGCTTCACGGCAACGCCGGAGCGAATGCCCTTGGCGAAACGGCTCATGTGGCCATATACGGTGCGATAGCGTTGGCCGTGCTGAATCACCACGGCGTTGCCGTAGCCACCCTTGCGCCCGGCTTCGAGGATCTTTCCGTCGCCGGTCGCCTTGATCGGCGTGCCAATCGGCGCTGCGTAGTCCACGCCCTTGTGTGCACGAATCTTGTTCAGGATCGGATGGAAACGCCCTATCGAGAAGCGCGAGCTGATACGCGCGAAGTCCACCGGCGTGCGGATGAACGCTTTGCGCATGCTGCTGCCGTCGGCGCGCAGGTAGCTGGTGTTGCCTTGCTTGTTGGTGTAGCGCACCGCGGTGTATTCCTTGCCGCGGTTGACGAAGCGGACGGCCAGGATACTGCCGGTGCCGACCTGCTTGCCCTTCACCTGCTGCGATTCGTAGATCACGTCGAACTCGTCGCCCTGGCGAATATCCTGGGCGAAATCGATGTCGTAGCCCAGAACGTTGGCCATCGACATGATCAGGTCGTGGGACAACCCTGCATTGCGGCCGGCGACGAACAGGGAGCTGTCGATGCGGCCGTGGGCATAGTTGGCATGGACCGAAGGTTTCACCAGGTCGCGCTTGAAGTCATAGCCCTTGGCGGACTTGGCCAGGCTGATGGTCTCCAGATCGCTGCGCTTGACCTTCAGGCCTTGCAACTCGCCCTTGGAATCAATGAGGAAGTCCACGTCTTGGCCGACATCGAGACGGGTGAACTGCTTGGCGTCCTTGTTGGCGGCAAGCATGTCGTGCACGGCATTAGCCGGCAGGCCGGCTTTCGCGAACACGTTGGAAAGAGTGTCGCCCTTGCCCACGGTCACGCTCTTCCACGCAGGTTCTGCGGGAGCGGAGGGGGAGGGTTGCTGCTTCGAATCGGCGAGATCGTTGTTCTTTTCCGCGTCTTTTCCGGCGCTGTTCTGGTTATCCGGCTGGCCTTCGATCTGTGCAAAAGGCGAAGAGCCGTCGTCTTCCGTGACCGCGTTGGGTCGAAGATCGTCTTTTTCCTGAAGGATCTGCTCGGTACCGCTTTCCAGCTCGAGATTGAGCGTGGTCTTCTTCGCCTCGACCTCGGCCGAGGGGAACACCAGCAGAGCCAGGCTGAGGAGCGCTGCTACACCGCTTGCGGCGAGCAGATGGCTCTTCGGGTAGTACGGCGCTTTCTGATTGGATTGCGTCATGGCATGAGTGGTGTTTTTGGAATGTGAAATAACTGCCTAAAATATAACCAAATTCCCTCTGAAGCAACCCTGATGTCGGGCTTCTGACGTCCTGTCCTCTGGCGCTGGGCAAAACTTGTTTTTAGTGCCTGTTCTTGTATCGTTGGTTCCCTTTCGCAATTCGCAACGTACAGGAACCTGCAATGAAGTCGGTCGAAGAGCAGCTGGCGCTGATTAAGCGCGGAGCAGACGAAATTCTCGTGGAGGCCGAGCTGATCGAAAAGCTCAAGCGCGGCCAGCCCCTGCGTATCAAGGCCGGCTTCGACCCGACCGCCCCCGACCTGCACCTGGGCCATACCGTTCTTATTAATAAGCTGCGGCAGTTCCAGGATCTGGGCCATCAGGTGATCTTCCTGATCGGTGACTTCACTGGGATGATCGGTGACCCGAGCGGGAAAAGTGTTACCCGCCCACCCCTCACCCGCGAGCAGGTTCTCGACAATGCCGAGACGTACAAGGCTCAAGTTTTCAAGATCCTGGACCCCGCGAAGACCGAGGTGGCCTTCAATTCCACCTGGATGGACCAGCTTTCCCCCGCTGATTTCATTCGACTGGCCTCCCAGTACACTGTTGCACGTATGCTGGAACGCGATGATTTCAGCAAACGCTATGCCAGTAATCAGTCCATTGCCATTCACGAGTTCCTTTATCCGCTGGTCCAGGGCTACGACTCGGTAGCGCTGCGAGCCGACGTCGAACTCGGTGGCACCGATCAGAAGTTCAACCTGCTGATGGGGCGCGAGCTTCAGCGTGCCTACGATCAGGAGCCGCAGTGCATCCTGACCATGCCGTTGCTCGAAGGTCTGGACGGCGTGAAGAAGATGTCCAAGTCCTTGGGCAACTACATCGGTATCCAGGAAGCGCCGGGCGTCATGTACAGCAAGTTGGTCTCCATTCCGGATACCTTGATGTGGCGTTACTTCGAGCTGCTCAGCTTCCGCTCCATGGATGAGATCAATGGTTTCCGCAAGGATGTAGAGGCTGGCGCCAATCCGCGCGACATCAAGATCAAGCTGGCTGAAGAGATCGTCGCTCGCTTCCATGGCGAAGAAGCTGCTGCTTCGGCGCACAAGTCCGCCGGTAACCGTCTCAAGGAAGGCGAGCTGCCGGAAGATCTGCCGGAAGTGGAAGTGGCGGCGGCAGAAGATCTGCCGATCGGTGCCGTCCTTAATAAGGCAGGCTTGGTGAAGAACTCTGCAGTCGCTCGCGACCTGCTGTCTTCTGGTGGCGTGCGGGTGGATGGCGATGTAGTAGATCGCAGCTTCGTGTTCAAGGTCGGTGCTACCCACGTGCTGCAGGCTGGCAAGAAGGCCTTCGCGCGCGTCTCTCTGGTTGCTGAGTGA
>NZ_JAOCBT010000038.1:0-19959 GCF_029840045.1 Pseudomonas sp. GD03903
TTCTCTCCATAGGCGGGCACCGTTGAGGCCCGCGGTTTTGCACTCGAGGATCTGCACGTCCTCGGCACCGATGACCTCACGATCAATGTTGGCCAACATCCAGTCGAGTTTGGGATCAGGATGCTGCAGCACGGCGTTGATACGACGCACGCGATTGCCGGTGCGCTGGGTGTAATGCCTGGCGACGATGGACTCGAGGATGTTGCCCCAATAGGTAGGGCTTTCCTCATCGTTCACGTCACTCCTAGGCAGCCCAGAATCGCGACCGGTTTTCTCCAGCCACAACTCCAGTTGTGACTTGTAAGGGTTAAGGCCGACGGCAGCGGCGGCATCAGAGCTGCCAATGCCACGCTTACGAACAGCAAGCCAATCCTCGCGTGACAATTCCTTCGTGCTAACCAGGCGTAGAGCAGGGCGAGTGTGCTCTGCTGTGGGGGTGAAATAGGTGTGAGCCATAGGAGCCTCCGGGCATAAAAAAGCCCGGCAGGTTTCACCAGCCGGGCGCATTCAACGTGTTGGAGCTGGTGGCTGAGACTTAACCCTGGTGGGCAGCCATGCTGAGGACGAAGCAGACGATCCAGGTGATGAAGTAGGCGAGGTTTTGGTTCAGCAGCTTGGAGCGCTGATACAGATAGACCGGCACCACGAATACCCAGCCTTTGAAGTGACTGACATCGTGGCCGGCTTGCTTGAGGCGCTTGGAGTCGAGCACCGACAAACCGATGTTCAAAGCCAGAGTGACGTACCAGTAGCGGTTCTCCGACATGGCACGTTCCCACTGAGCTTCATTTGCGCCGAACAGGCCGGCGACGAAGGACTCCAGCAGGTAGCCAATGATCGGAGCAAAGGCGATCAGCCAGACAATCTTGTTGTTCACGCCGGACCCGGTGAGCGGTGGCGGGCCGAACTCTTCGAGATGCTGACGCAACTCGGTTTGCTCGATCTTGGCCCATGCGGCCATGCCTTTCTTCCAGACCATCGAGCCGTAAGTCAGCGTTCCACTGCGAATCAGATCGATGATCTGCTGCTGATCGAAGCCGCCTTTGCGTTCTCCGTTTTTCTCGTAGTGCCACTGATTACCGGTCGGGTCGATTCCGTTGGATTGAGGGTTATCAAAACTGGTGCTCATGACGTTTCCTTAGGGTGAGCGAGCCCGCAGCGGAAGGCGGCTTCCACAGGGCGTTGGGGGATTTAGGGGATTATTTTTTCGGGAGCATGTCGGCATTCACGCCGATCTGAAGGCCGTTCTTGTCGTAGCACATCGGCAGGGAGTCGCAGTTCCCGCCTTTGGCGGTAACGTCGGGTTCATTGAGCGCTGGGATACCGATAGTTGGCAGGTTGGCCAGCTTCACAGTGACAAACCCCACGGGCGTATCGACAGTGCAGTACTCGCTGTCGTTGATAGGGCAGACGGCATGGAATTTTTCACCAGGCTCTCGCTTGCCCAAAGTGTTGGCATTCTGGCGTTTCCCATTGAAACCAGGCCCCGTGCCGTTGGCATAGGAAACCGGGTTCCCGGCCGTGTCGGTTCCCATGTACCAACCGGCAGCGACGACGTAGTTCCCTTTGGGGGCACTGCCATAGAACTCTTTGCCAAGAGCGCATATTCCATCCTCACCGCAGGTGACCGGCTTGTGGCCAGGCACGGCTCGTACTTCGCCATTAGGCATGATCAGACGAGCAGTTTTAGGAGCATCGATCGGTAAGCACGTACTGGCTGGCCCGTCAGCGGCAGTGAATAGCGCTTCAAATTGTGAGCCTTTCAGGCTCCATGGCTTCGAACAGGGCATGACGTTGTTAGCCGCTTCAGTGACCGTTGCTGCGGTAGCCAGAACCATGGCTACGAGTACTGCGATTTTCATGGGATTCCCTCTCTGAGTTTTCCCTGATGGATGTAGTGGTTGAGGGAAGCCCGCTTGCCGCCAGCTCCCCCATTTACGTGACACCAATAGCTTTCTCAGGTGGTTCCGCGCCTTTCATCATTCGCTGCGAGCGCCTCAGTACGTTCAATCGGCGTGAGCTGTGGGGCGCGCTAAACTTGGTTTGGCAAGATTATCTGAAATTCAGATATCCGAAAACCAGATATAGCTTGTCAGGCTGCTCATTAGATGGTCAGCCACCATGGCTAAAGCAATTTATCGTCCTGAGTACGCACATTTTCTGGCGATCTTGAAGCGGCATCGCATAGCGGCTGGTCTGACTCAAGTGGAGTGCTCTCGAGCTCTTGGTCATCCGCAGTCGTTTATGAGTGATGTAGAGCGAGGCTCGCGGCGGCTCGATATCATTCAAATTCGCGATTTAAGTAGGGTCCTCAAGACAGACCTTGTTAGCTTGGTTCAAGAGTTAGAGGACGCGATCAGTCAGGGGCGTCCGTAAGGCATGCAATGATTCCTGCCCATCCCAATCTGGAGGGCTACTGCGGATAGACAAGTAGCGCCCGTTGGATGCTACTTGTCTCGGACTCACTATGCCGCAAGCTCCAAAGCGGCATCCAACGCCTTCTGCTTGATGATCGCACCCTGACCAAACCACGCTGAGTCCATGCGGTGTTCGTTGCTGCGTGCGCGACGCTCATGGTCAACATACTCAGTGACTGCATTGAGCATTCCCCAAGCGGTCCCCTTGGCTGCTTCCAGATGCGAACCGCGTCCGGCACCCTCATACAGTTCGTGCACCTTACGTAGTGCGCGCTCGTTAACGAGCTTGTCGGGTATCTCCTGGTTCGCTCTCACGTCGCATAGAACGTTCATGAAAAAGCTCGTTGCTTCGCGTGGGTGCACCTTGATGTCGGCCAGGATGCGCATGCGGTACATGAACTCGTCCCATTGCGAGACGGCGATGCCGAGTTGCTTCTTCACGGCTTGAGCGTCGAAGCGAGTGCTGTGCGGGACTTTGATAGCCCGGGTGGCGCCGTCGACTGCAATGGTGAGGGTGTTGTTGCACACGACCCGCACGGTAGTCGGAGTAGCAGTGGTAGCCAGAGTCCCATCGCAGGACGTAGCCAACAGCAGGTACCCATTGACCAGGTCATTCCCCTTCAGCGAGGTGTTCTGGCCGGTGCGGGCGAGTGCCCAGAACTTGCGACCGCCTTTGAGCACGCCGGCGGTTTCAAGCTCGTAGCCGGAGACCTGGGTGAGGTCCCGGTAAAACTCCAGTACCTCCCGTGGCTGCACGACTTGATAGCGTTGAGAGACCACCGATAGAGGGGCCTTGGTGTCCGAGCGATACAGCACCTTCTGTTCGGGGAACGAGTGAATGCTGCCGAGGTGGCCCGCGGCATCTGACTTGAAGTGAACGGGGCTTTCCTGGATTTGCCAATCCATACCAGCTTCGCGCTGCCAGACTTCAAGAGGTTGTCGTTGCGACAGGCGACTGCCCAGACCATGCCAGGGAGCAGCGCCAACGTAAGCCATGCTTTCTACGAGATGAGCCATGATGAAAATCCTTGAGCAATAGCCGGCATAAAGCGCTGCGTCACGCGCAGCACCGGCGAGGTGGTTTGAGGGGGCGGTTGGAGGAGGGTGGTGATTAGGTCGGTAGAGTGAATCGGGAACCGCAGGCCAAGCAGATGTGGTCGGACGGTGCATGGCGATCGATTTGCTCGCCTAGTTGAGCACCGAGTACGCAGCCGCTGATGGCGCCGTTCAGTCCTAGAAGGATGACTGCAGACAGAGAGCTGAGTGACAAGGTAAGGGGTGTGGCGATGGGGCCGGCGGTGCTGGCTCGATTGGTTGCCAGCGCAATGGAAGCGCCACGGGCTACGCCGCAAAGAGTTCCTGCAATGATGCCGAACTTCATGGCGGGTTTTGCAGATGCGATCCTGAGCGAGCGACAGCTAGGGCAATGCAATGACATGGGCGGAGGGTCTCCTGGTGGTGTGTCATTGCAGTGATGTAGGACTGAGATTTTTTGGAGTGAGATCGTTGCCTGAAATGGCTTCAGACTCGTCGCCCCGTCGCTGAACCAGCAAATTTGGATGCTCGGAGTCTCCGCGCCGGAAGTCCTGCAGGTCCTCATTCCTCTCGGTATCGCTGAATGGTTCAAGATGTCGACACCGATACGAGTGTCAGAGGATGAAAATTTTTCTGGCCAGGGAAATAGCAGGTAAATTAGCGCCTTCTTTCTCGGCTATCGGGTACCCTGCAGGGTGGTTGTGGCTCTGAAATAGAGCGAGACAAACCAAATCTCTGCAGCATCAAATGGAGACAAACCATGATTCGGCTTCGCGTCAAGAACTTCGGTCCTATAGGCCCAGGTCTGGAAAACGACGGCTGGATTGATTTCAAGCGCGTTACTGTCTTCATCGGGAATCAAGGCTCCGGGAAAAGCACACTGGCTAAGCTGTACTCCACCTTTGCTTGGATCGAGAAGGCGCTGGTCCGTGGAGATTACGAGCGAAAGTGGTTCGAGCGTAAGGGCCGCTTGAAGAGCCAGTTTTTGAGCTATCACCGGCTAGAAAACTATCTGGAAACGGGTGGTCGCGGAGATACGCAGATTGAGTACCAGGGTGACGCTTGTACGATTAGTTATGCCAAGGGCCAATTGAACATCACTGAGTCGCCCAGTCAGGACTACAAGCTGCCTCAGGTGATGTACGTCCCTGCCGAACGCAATTTCATCTCCTACGTTCGACACCCCAGGGAGTTGAAGCTCTCGTCCGAGTCGTTAAAAGAGTTCCTCTCTGCGTTCGATCAGGCTAAGCAGGGCATGAAAGGATCAGTCAAGTTACCGATCAACGACAGCGAGATCGAGTATGACAAGCTAAATGACATCCTGAACCTGAAAGGGGCGGGGCATAAGCTACGACTGACAGACGCTTCGAGCGGCTTCCAATCACTCGTACCGGTGTATCTGGTGAGCCAGTACCTTGCCAAGTCTGTCCGGGAGGGGAGCGAAGAGAGTCAGCAGCCGATGAGCGCTGATGAGTCGGAGCGATTTAGAACGGAAGTGGAGAGCATTTTTGCTAACGCATCTCTGACGCCAGAGCAAAAGCGAGTGGCGATCTCTGTCCTTTCTTCTCGCTTCAATAAGCAGGCGTTTATCAACATCGTCGAGGAGCCAGAGCAGAACCTCTTCCCATCATCTCAGTGGGATATGCTGAAAAGCCTCCTGGGCTTCCAAAGCGAGGGTGAGCACAACCGTCTGGTGCTCACAACGCATAGCCCCTATGTCGTCAGTTACCTCAGTCTTGCGATTCAGGGAAGGCACCTACAGCAGCGTCTCATTGAAGCGAAGCGAGATGACTTATTGCCGAGTCTTTACGAGATAGTGCCTGAGAAGGCGCTGTTGGGCGCTGATGACGTAGCGATTTATCAGTGTAATGAGCTCGATGGCAGCATCAGCAGGTTAGCTAGTTTCGAGGGCATACCTTCAGACGGGAATCTCTTGAACAACTGGCTGCGTGAGGGGAACGAGCTATTCGACCGACTACTATACTTGGAAGAGGCGCTGTAAGTGAATTTCTTCAATCCACAGTGCCAGAGTGGCCCCTACAACCAACTGAGGTTCGGGGTGTGTGATGACCAGAATTCAACCCCCGCTTATGTTGACTTCAACACTCAGGCGAGGTGGATTGCTACGATCGATAATCCTTCACAGCAAGACGTTACCTTCACAGCAATCGACAAGTGTGTGCTTCAAGATAACGATGAACCAGATCGTGGGCGCTGTGACGCCATGTTAACGACCAATGAGTTGCTGTATTTGGTGGAGCTAAAGGACCAGCGGGCCCACTGGAAGCCACATGCCGTCATGCAACTGCTGTCGACGATTCAATTCCTCTACCAGTACCACCCTACAGAGTTAAATAGTTTCCGCGTCAAGAAGGCATTCGCCTGCAACAAGCGTCGTCCGGCGTTTGCGGTCGTGCAGCAAGAGGTGAAGCGCCGTTTTTGGGTCTACGGATTTTACGTCGACATCCAGGCTAACGTGCTTGTACTGCCTGCTGTCTAAATAAGCTCTGAGAGACGTGATTATTCAGGCTCTCCTTCTGTCTTGGCGAACGAGAGAAGTCTGCAGCACCTTTCCTCCGCACGTGCGTATTGGCGCGCCTACGCGTGGCCTTTAGCTCAAGAGCCACGTCGACGGTTTTTTTTTGCACCGAATTAGGGGATGGCTTCTGAAAGAGCCTTCTCACTAAAGGCCGGTGAAAACTGACAAATGTCAGAAAGGGCGTGTTGAGTCTGTGTTAAATACGGGCGAAGGAAAATTTGCCTGGATCTCTGTATCTGGACTTCCTACTACTTTGTGTCCTCCAGGGAAGGAAACCTCATGCTATTGAGTCGAGTAACGATCAGTAACTTTAGGAACTTCAAAGAGTTAGATGTGGCTCTTGGTCGGCACGCAGTTGTCCTGGGTGAAAACAAGGTTGGTAAGACTAACCTTCTCTTCGCCTTGCGATTGATCTTGGACCCTGCGCTTCCCGACTCTGCACGAAGACTTCGCTTGGATGACTTTTGGGATGGTCTTCCTCGACCTCTGGCTGCGACGGACGCGATCGAAATTTCGGCGGAATTCAGTGATTTCGAAGACAGCGAAGCACTCTTGGCAGTACTTGCGGATCACCTGATTCAACCCTTGCCGATGGTGGCTAAGGTCACGTTTCGCTTTCAGCCTATAGCAGGGCTCGGCCGGGCTCCCCGTAGCGAGGCAGACTACGAGTTCGTGCTTTTTGGTGGGGATCGTCCCGAGAACACTGTCGGTTATGAACTGAGACGTTGGATGCCGATGGACCTGTTTCCGGCTCTTCGTGATGCAGAGTCGGATCTTGCTAGGTGGACACGTTCCCCCTTGCGACCATTGCTCGACAGAGCAGCACAAACGATCGATGAGGACAATCTGAAGGCTATTTGCTGGCGAAGTTCATCTAACGACTTCGAAGATTGCTGCGTTGCCAGAACTGGCCGCAGTGGTGGAGCAGGTCAACGGCCAGTTGGCTGGGATGATGGGGGACGGGCATGCGATTCAGACCGCTCTAGGCTTCGCCCCAACAGATCCAGAACGATTGCTGCGTGCCCTGCAGATGATGATTGATGGTGGTAAGCGGGGCGTTGCAGAGGCTAGCTTGGGTTCTGCAAACGTTCTGTATCTCGCATTGAAGCACCTAGAGCACCAGTGTTTGGTCGACGAGGGGGAGCGACAGCATACGTTCCTGGCAATTGAGGAGCCCGAGGCGCACCTGCATCCCCATCTACAGCGTCTGATTTACAGAAGTTATTTGAAGGCACGCGATGAAGGAGAGTCCGATGATGAGCCCCGAAGCATTCTGTTGACTACCCACTCTCCAAACGTAGCTAGCGTCGCTCCGCTCTCGAATATTGTGGTTCTGAGGCGCGTTGCCAGTGAGGGGCACACCATTGCGCGATCTCTTTGCGGAGTTGATCTCGCGGACGAGGATCGTGATGATCTTGAACGCTACATGGACGTGACCCGCGGTGAGCTTTTCTTTGCTAAAGGCGTAATCCTCGTTGAGGGGGACGCAGAAAAATTCCTCCTTCCAACGCTAGCCAGACTGCATGATGAGGCGTTCGACTTTGACGCGCTAGGCATCACAGTCTGCTCCATTGCGGGTACCAACTTCGCCCCATATCTGAAGTTGCTTGGTCCTCAAGGCCTCAACCTTCCGGTCGCGGTGATTACCGATTTCGATCCGAAGGGGGCTGCGGTCAGCCAGGAGGACGAAGATCCGGACGGGGTAGGCGCCCTGGATAGCTACGGCGAGAATCGCGTAGTGAATCACATCATGCCTGAGCTGCTGCCTGAGAAGCTTTGGGGGAAACTCTCGTTCCAAGAGGTGATGAAGCTCGCCCCGCAGCACGGCGTTTTCCTCAACGACTATACGTTTGAAGTCGATCTATTTAAGTCCGGCTCCAAGAGATACTTTCAGCAAGCCGCGAAGTCGTTGTCGTCCAACAAGGCCATGCACAAGCGCTTCGACAGGCTGGCTACGGATCCTGCGTCGTTGGATCCCAAACAATTCCTCAAAGATATCGACTCCATTGGAAAGGGGCGGTTTGCCCAGCGTTTAGCTTCTGTCCTGATCGACGAAGACGCTGATGTTTGTCCGGAATACATTCGCAGCGCCTTGGAGTACTTGAGGGAGCAGTTGGGATGAGTGCCCTTATGCCTGCTTACGCGCTTGCCGCGGAGGACCTGCGCGGCAACGAAGACCAGTGGCGTGCCTACGAGTCGGCTGGCAATTGCGTGATTCTAGCCGGTCCAGGCAGTGGGAAAACGAAGACCATCACGATCAAGATTGCCAGGTTGTTAGCCGAGGCTGTGCGCAGCCCGCAACGCATTGCCTGCATCACATACAGCAACGCTTGTGTCGGTGAACTCAGAGCAAGGCTCAATAAGCTGGGTGTGGATGATAGCAATCGAATTGTTATCTCTACGGTTCATTCCTTTTGTTTGACCGAGCTGGTCCTGCCGTATGCCCCTATGGCCAATCTAGCGGTGCCAACTCCACTGGCAGTGGCTACACCAGATGAGTCCAACAAGCTGTTCCGCGCAGCCTACGAATCGATTCATGGCGGGAGGATGAGTCGCTCGTTCAAGACTTCCTGCGAAAAATTGAGACGTACTATTCCAGATCGGCGAAGCGATGAATGGAGAGGTTGGAATCCTCGGGAGACTAGTGTTGTCGAGGCGTATGAGGCCTTGCTGCTAGCAAGGGGGGTGATCGATTTTGATGGTTTAGTGCTTGCCGGGCTGGAGCTTGTCGAGAAACATGAGTGGGCACGTCGCGCCCTCAAGGCAAAATACCCCATCGTGGTGGTTGATGAATACCAAGATCTCGGGTTGCCTTTGCACCGCATTGTGGTGGCTCTGCTCGACGCGGGGGTGCGAGTGGTCGCTGTGGGGGATCCTGACCAGTCAATTTATGGCTTCACTGGAGCAAGACCTGACCTTCTGAGATCGCTCTCGCAGGATCCAAGAATTGAGCCGATCACGCTCCAGCTGAATTACCGTTGTGCCAATCAGATCATCGCAGCATCGAGGACGCTTTTGCCTGATCCCGCAGAGTTCCGTTCTCATGATGGTAGAGCCGGTGAGATTAGTATTCACGAACGTCAGACCTCATTGCGAGGGCAGGCACGTTATGCCCTTGAAACTTTGATTCCCATGCTTCTGCAAGCGAATCCAAGCTGGGTCCCAGGTGACATTGCTGTTCTCTATCGCTCGCTTAAAGAGGGCACCGTGATTGCCGAGGTAGCGGATAGCCTAGGGATGCGCTACTTCCGATTGGACAACGGTTCTCCTATCAAGCGCTCGAGACTAACTGAATGGCTAACTGATTCTGCGAAGTGGTGCGCCGGAGGGTGGGCGACAGGGGAGGTGCAGCTATCTCAGCTCCTGAGATCTTGGCAACGGCTAAATCGTTCTCGCATAAGTGAGGCTAGTAAACTTGAATCCCGCAAACGGTTAATCTCGTCTCTATTCTCTCTGCGTGACGGCAATCTTGCTCTTAGGCATTGGTTGAAGGCATTGCGTAGCTCTGTGCTGGCCACATTGCTCGCTGAAGAGCCTGGTCTTGCCGATGAGGTGGACACGCTCGATGCCTTAATGAGTGCGGCGGCGAAAGGGGAGGTTCTGGGAGGTTTTACCGTTCAGATCTTTGGTAACCATGGAAAAAGCCCAGACCAGATCAACCTGATGACACTTCACAGCTCAAAAGGACTAGAGTTTCAGGCTGTTATCATGCCGGGGCTCGAGGACGGCATATTCCCAAATGACTACGAAAAAAATTCTGCAGAACAATATCAGGAGGCCGCTCGACTGTTTTACGTCGGCGTTACACGCGCTAAGGCGCAAGTCCATTTGATGTTTAACTCGGACGAGTCTCCGTTCATTACGGGCATTCGCGAGGTGGCGCACTGAAGCTGGGGCAGGGGAAGAGACAAGACGTTTGTTCTGAGGGCTGTGGTACTAGAGGGAACGTTGGGCCCCTTTAGAGGCAAGCAGCAGACCGATGAACTATGGAGGAGGTACTACTCCTCGCACGCATTCTGCCCAGCGAAAATGATTCTTCTTACACAGGGCAGCATCCGGGAGCTATGCGTTTTCGCACGGAGCGCATACTCTGGACGCCCCGCTCCCATCTGAGCTAGATCCAACAACTAATCACTAAGGGTCGGCTGGTGGGTTTAGCTGAGGAAGCTTGGCGCTTTGGGGGCTGTTTAATCGATGCCGATCATAACTGGTTTGCTGGAACCATCGGTTGGCTCAAGGTAATAGTCCCCAATATTGCTGAATGCCCGTAGCGGTCTATTGCAGCACGGTGAACTAAACAGGAACTCTCCACCTATCTTGTTGCGCTTCAACCGCAGCACCAGCGGTTCGACGTCGCCGAGATCGTGTTTGCAGTAGGGGCATCGGTCCATGCTAAATCCCGTGTGTAGTAGTGTGTGAGTAGAGAGCTAAATATACCACATGCCTCACTCGGCTACTGCAAGGTAAAGTGACGAATAACGCCGTGCAGTTGATAATACAGGTGGACTTGATCCCAAAGGGCTAATTAGGAGCGCAGTGGGTGAGCGATAAAGGGAATCGGTGCCTGCAGCATTACCTTCGAGTTTTCAGATGCAGCCAGTCAGCGGGTGGCAGTGGTCGCGCCCTCGATGAATGCTTGCAGCACTTCCTGGATCAGCGCCCTGCCGGCAAGCATCTGACTGCGCTTGATCGTGCGGAGGGATTGTCTTCAGCACTTTTCTGGTGGGATCCGCAGACCGTCCAGGACTCCGAGTTGGCGAGCTTGGCACTGAGTCGAGTGCTGCATTTGGACGCCGCGATCAGTCTCGATCTAGTCATGCATCTGGCGATCAGAAATCCTGAGACGCTCAGGTGGGCCATACGCTACTCGAAGCTTTTTGAACGTGTTGATTCGCCCCTCTGGATTGGCCTTCGAGCAGCGCTAGATGATGAGGAGTGGCTAACCTTCTTCGGTGTCTGCGACCGCTTGCTCGAGCAGCTAGACCCCTTCGATGAACTCATTCTCCAAGCCGAAAGCCAGTTGGAGCATCTGTCGCTATTCGAGCTGCTTTCGTACCTGAGTGTCCTCGCTTATCAGTCCCTCACTGAAGATGCTGCAGATGATCCTTCAGGCAGGCAGTGGGAGGTCTACAACCGCATCATTCTCCAGAAACTACAAACCTGTCAGGAGGAGGATTTTCGACTGAGCGAGCTGCGGTTAGGGCAATCCTTGAAGCAGCACCTAGCTCCGATTCTCTTCATGGAGCCAGGGACACTGGCCTCTGCAGAGTGCCGCGCCAATCTTGAGGCGCTAGCTGTGCTGATTACAGCAATGCAGGAGCGAATTGACTACGAAGGCTCGATCAACTGGTTCTGCTTCGACCCTGATTGTCGGTATCAGCTAGAGCCAGGTGAGCCTGTCCTCTACAACAGTTCGGAGGAGGGGGCAGAGCGCTGGCGTCGTACCGGGCGGAAACACGATCTGCTCTGGCACTACTGGATGAATCGTGCAGTGGGGGAGTTCATCGACTCCGGTCTGGCAGATGAAATGATGGGCTCTCCTGAGAATCACGAGCTTAACCAGCTGGCCTACATCAAGATGCTTCGCAGCAAGTTGCAGCTGCAGCAGATCTACGGTGTCGCACAGGAGCTCTCACTCGGTGATGGTTCAAGGGTGATGCTTCAGCACGTATTGCTGGCGAGCGAGTTGACCTCGGTGTTCTTCCAGAAAGAGTTCATCCAGCCATTTCAAGATCTTTTCCGTGATGCTGGTGTGGTTGCTCTCGCGCTCGGTCAGTTGGCCATGAGGGGCATGCAGATAGGCGAAAATCGATTCCCTATCACATGGTCCGAGGGAGACGAAAAGCTCCGGAGAATAAGGGGATGGACGGTCTGCAAGGAGCATCCCAAGGGCAGCATCGACTCGGCTAAGTTGATCCTGCAGTTCTGGAGCAGTGACCTCAAGACGTTATCTGAGCAGTTGAAATCGCAGCCCCGAATGCCCGTACCAAGACTCTATGAGCGTCCATTCTACAAAATTGGGCGCTACAGCTTTCAGTTTCCTTGGATTGTCGCGCAACAAAACAACCTGACCGCGACCCTCAACAATCTAAGGCGATTGGGGGCTCGCAGAGCCGGTATGCAGGCAGAGACCCGGCAGGTAGAGTTCCTGCTAGCTGAGAGTTTGATGCGTCGTGGCTTCTTCGTTGAGGTTGGCTATCGTCCGTTGGCAACAGAGGACGATGATGCCGGTGAGGTCGACCTGATTTGTCAGCTGGATGGCGTACTGCTGCTTTTGGAGGTCAAGTCAGGATACATCCGCTCGACAACCCATGAAGTCTGGCTCCATCGATCGAATACCTTGCGCAAGGCCGCGTGGCAATTACGTCGTAAGCTCGTTGCTGTTGCTTGCGCGTTGAGAGGGGACCAAAGCCTGCGATCGAGGTTGGGTTACCATGGCGAGAATCTGGAGAGAGATCTGCGTGCTTGGATCGTCGATACCTCTATCGAGCTAGATGGGCAGTCAATCGATGGATACAGAGTCGTTTCTCGTGAGGCCCTTGAGGTCATCTTGCGAGACGAAAAGCACTTACTGCAGCCGGTGGGGCAGGTTGGTGCAGATGACCATGACTCGTTGTTCCCTGGAGGATTCTCCGCGGGCCGATTCGTCGAGATTGTCGAGTCAGGGGCGCTTTGGCGCGATCTTTTTTAACGATCAGCATCCAGATGATGACAGACCTCACCTAGAGGTGCAGCAAGCTCCGGATCGTGCCCCTCGGAGGGGCTTGGGATCGAGGTTTCCCTACGCTTGTCGATTTCCGGTTTCGGCGCAGTTTAAGGAGAAGTGATTGTGGCCTCGGTCGGCACGAGAGATGAGTTTAAAAAGGAAACTATCCGCACACTTCAGGAGCGTGCTGGAAACAAGTGTTCAGCTAAAGGGTGCGAGCGCCTTACTTCCGGTCCTAATCTTCAGCCAGATAAGGCAAGCCGTATCGGTGTAGCTGCGCATATCACAGCTGCTGCACCTGGTGGGCCGCGTTACGACCCCTCTCTTTCATCTGAAGAGCGATCCTCTATCCGTAATGGGATATGGCTTTGTCAGAACTGCGCCAGACTTATTGATGTTGATCCAAGTCGCTACACGGTTCTGCGCTTAATGGGCTGGAAAGAAGATGCTGAACGCGCTGCGCTGGCTGAGCTTGAAGGTCGGGGAGCTCCTCGTACCTTAGCGGATGAGCAGTTGGAAGAGGACGGATGGATCTGCCCGCATTGCCGGTCCTTTGTGAAGCTTCAGCAGACTGTTTGCTTGGGGTGTAAGGCCGAGGTAATAACGGGGGCGACTCAACAGGAAAATGCGAACGCTATGCAATTAGGAGCAATAGCCGGCGGCGCTATTTCGTTTGGCATCCTCACGTACGTGCCCCAATGGCTGAATTCCACATTCAACTTACAAGTTCCTGGGAGTTTTGGGCTAGGATTTTCGGCGCTAGGGGTCGGGGGAGGTGTGGCGCTGGTGGGCGGCTTCGCTGGTTTGATATTTGTCGAGAGGTATTGGAGAGCTCGGCCACCTCGGTTTGTTCGACGAAAAATGGATTAGCAAGATATCAAGCGATTGCTGCTTGGATTTTTGGAGGTTCAAGGGCGAGCTTGTGATTTGCAGTATTTCCAGACTGTGGGCCGCTGGGGCGGCCCACTCGCTTCTGAGTAGTTTTATTTGTTTTTAAAAATACAGTAACGCCCGGATCTTGGTCGTCCGCTCACGCGTTCATCACGTACAAATTCTTGGTTTTGATATAGTGGCAGTGCCGTGATTGTGACGATCTCGCCATTTCGTAGTATAGGTTCCTCTTCCGTAAGAATTGATTCTTTGAAATTGTATCGGCCTCTGTCGTTTATTAGGTGTCCGAGTTTTCCTAATAGCTCAATCGCAGCTTGTAATCGGTCTGCATTGGCTCTGCCTCGAAGTCTGTAGGGGCCGAGCTGTTTAATTTGAGTGAGGGTAACTGTGGTCTTGAACCCTTCTCTCAGATGGGGGGGTAGGTTTGATCTATTCATTCTCAGATCTGCACCAGGCGCGCCTTCGTCAAAGATACGATTATTGCGCGGGTCATCATGAGATATTCGCAACAGGTAATTTGCAAGCTCGCAGGTGTCTGTGATGATCTGCGGTTCATTAGCCAGGTTTTTGGCAAAATGCCCCGAGCAGGCCTGGGCAAATCTCCAGCTGAACTTCAAGGTGAACAGATCGATTTCGACTTCATCAGTTGAACTTCTTTCAAACGCGTGCAGAACAGCAGCTACGCGACTGGTGTTTTCCAGTAATTTTGAAGCGTGATCTTTCATGTAGTAGAATAGGCCGCTTTCTTGCATCTGTTCTTCTATGTATTTGTTGATTTCAAACCATAGAGTCTTTGCAGGTTCAGAAAACGTAAGCGTTTGTCGGATGGCTGGAAGTGGGGTTTCAAAAATTTCACGGATTCGGTTATCGAAAGCTTTCTTCCGTGGTCGGGCAGCAGATCCCATACTGTTAGTGCGCTCGCCGGCCTTGGGTTTTGGCTTTGCTACGAGGAAGCGTGCGAGAAAACCAGTACCGCGCGCCTCTTCCCCGCGCCGCCCCATGAAATTGGAAATTACACTTGGCTGCGCCATTAGCGCCATGGTAAGCCGAGCGCCTTTTAGCGTAATAGGGGCTCTGGATAGGCGATCTACGATTAGAGTGCCTCCGTCCCAAAGAGTATTTAGCTTGTCGAGCTCACTCATGGCCTTTCCATTGAAGATACTGTTAGCTTCGCTGGTCAGTAGGCAGCCATTCTCTGCGTTCTCGTAGAGAAACTGAACCAGAGCTTGGGGCGTCGTATCCTCATACAAGAACTTTCCTGAAGGGAGAGGGACTGGTTCAAGTCGTAAGTGCTCTTCAATCTCCTTAGTCGCCGTATCAGCCGCCTCATCGTCACCCGCACTTGCATACCTACCATACATCCGCTCTAGGTGACGCTGCTCCGTGCTCCAGAGCTTATGCTTTATACGATGTTCTAGGAGATCCTTGGAATTAGCCTCAATAGCTTCTTCATTTATCTTGTCTATTGATCCAAAAAAATAATTCTGTGTGGTGGTCTTACGCTCTCCTGATTCGGCGATTGTTAAGAGCATCAGGGAAGCTGGGGCTTTACTTCCTGAGGGCAATTCCACATCTACATAGCGTTGGCAAGCCGCTGCCATGGCTCCGAGTGCGCACATCATGGCCATCTCTCGAGACACCTCCAACTGGCGGGATGACTCCTCTACTGCAGCCTCAAAGAGGCTCTGCTCTCGATAGCATGGCCACTCGTCCTGCTTTCTCGGCTCTTCGGGATCGGTGGATTTAAGGGTGGTGCTGATAAGTTTGTCCATGATTCTTCTGCTATTTCTGCTATTTCTGCTAGGGCTAGCGAAAATAGCAGGGTTACGTTGAAAGCTGGTTGTGTATTTTGTGCTGATTCGAAGAAAACTTACCGAAAATTGATAATTCTCAAGTTTTAATTTTGAACCCGACATGACCCTGGCTCTCGGCGGAGAATGGCGTGATGGCTGCATTCCATTTGCCAGGTCAGTAACTTTTTAACGAACTCGCCAATTCTCTGAACGAACATGAGGAACACGTTCATGAGAATCATGCGACTGCAAGAGGTCATGGCTACAACAGGTCTGGCTAGATCGACTATCTATAAATTCATCAGCGAAGGCACATTTCCGAAAACTGTGCCTTTAGGCGGGCGATCCGTGGGGTGGGTCGAAGAAGAAGTGCAAGATTGGGTGCTGGAGCGAATTGAAGAGCGTGACGCGACGTTAAATGCTGCATGAAATAGCATCGCTATAATAAAATCTTTAGCATAAATGCCGTGGCTGGAAAGATATCCAGTCACGGCATTTATGCTGCCTGCGTTGGGTTATAGATAATAATTTCATTTTGAAAGGTGGAAGGCGTCAGTGTTAGGTCGTTTCACGTGGCTTACTAAGTTTAATTTACGGTGGTTTTTCTGATATCTTGAGATAAGAGATATATTCACATTGCTCGCGCGTGTTGGGTTGGTTTAAGAGCTAATATGGTCAGAAGCTCCGGGGGTATTGGTTGTTACTTTTCTTCATGGTGAAAAGAGCTGAGAGCTATTTATAGTTTAAGGGTTGGCGAGTTTAATAATTTGTAGGAGCAATGAGCTTCCGAATGGCTCAATAATCTAAGCTGTTTTGATGTGTCTGTGCTTGGAGGCATTGATGGTTTTTCTTTCGGTGCGGGTAATATGCTTTACATCCGTCATTCAACCACCATTCCCTATCCCTGCTCGTCCACCGTCCCCTAGCCGTCATTCAGTCTCAAACCATCCCACCATTCACAATCCCCCCAACACAACTCGTCCATCCAATCACGAGGTCCTCCCTAGCCAATCCTTTTTACTATCTCCACCTGATAGCCGTGGCCAGCCGTTTACTTCAGCATCGAGCAGTAAAAAGTTACTCCCTGTGCAGAGGGTATGAACCTCACATAGGAGTAACCTTCATGCTTCGCCATACCAGTAACACCAACCTCCATCTGTACCACGCCAGAACCTTCCAGGGCCTTCCTGTAATGGCAGAGAAAGGCCCTTTCATTGAGCAGTATCTCTCTCGTTTGCACAGCACCATTGAGCGTTCCCTGAGGCAGTACTCCAGGGTGTTTGCCTTCCGAGTGGATCTCCGTTTACCACTGTCCTTCGAGCTACCTGAGTACGCCTACACCAACGAGGTCATTAGTAGGTTCCTAGAGTCCTTCAAGGCCAAGATCGAGCATGACCGACAGAGGGCTAACGCTCGTAATCGTTACGCACATGACAGTAGGGTCAGATATGTCTGGACTAGAGAGGAGAGCAGGGGAGAGCGACCGCATTACCACCTGCTGATCCTCCTCAATGGAGATGCCTACTACAGCCTCGGTCGCATACGGTCAGACGCGAACAACATGATCAATCGTCTGCATGAGGCATGGAGTTCGGCTCTGGGGCTATCTGTAGACCTACTGGATGGCTTGGTGGAGATTCCCGACAACGCGGTGTATCGAATCAGCCGTGACATCCGCACAGGGCAGGAGGACAAGCTCCCTGATCTATTCCGGCGAGCGAGCTATCTCTGCAAGGCAGCTACGAAAAGCTATGGGGATGGTCAGCACGGTTTCGACTGCAGTCGTGGGTAGCAGCAATCAGAGATATCTCATATGGGCATAATCCAGAGCTGATCCAGCGCGCCTGCCTGCCCACGGATACGTGTTTGGGCCCGGAGCAGATGAGCAGAGGGGACTTGCTTGCTTCGACCCCTGCGATGGAGCGCTGGGTCTGGGCGAGGATGCTCAGCCTTAGGACTGGTTGGTTCGTAAAAATTAACCCAGTTGGCTCCTGGTATGACTAAAGCCAGCTGGGAGTGCTTCCATGACGAGCCACACAACGTTCCTTTCCGATGTTCTGAGACGAGGTGAGATCGCTAGCCAGATCGAGCGTTATGTTGAAGCGATCAAGGCTAGTGAAGAGCCTGCCTACAACCTCTCTCATGATCACGACGGCGAGCCTTTCTATTGCCCAACATCTCTAGCCATCTCAGCCGATCGGCTAAAGCAGATGCACGCCTTCATCATGGACCTCGATGATGAATTGGAAGACGAGGCGCTTGGAGCTTTTCAGCATGCCTGCCGGTGCTTGGGACTGGAGTTCAGCCCGCTGGTGGGCATGGTCTGCCTGAATGAAAGTGAGGATGGCTACCTACCGCCGGAGGAGGCGCTGAACTGGCTCGTGAAAAATGTGCGAGCGCATTTCCCAGCAGTGCAAGAGTGAGCTCGCGGGGCGTAACTTGGAGTCGGCTTGCGACCCGAAGCTGCCGCTGGCGACGTCCAGGGAGCCTCCGTACGCCTGATTTTCAGGGGCCGTCCCAGCATCTTACCGCTTCACGTATTATGGCGCCGTTATGGCACTCGCATACATAGGTGCCCATTGCCGGTTGAGAAGGAACGAAACTGCATGTGGAAGAAGATACTCAGGACCATGCTGCCTATTGTGCTCAGCCTCCATGGCGCCAGCGCATGGGCATACTACCTTGACCGCACTCCAAGCCTGGCCTGGTCGAACGAGGACGTCATTGTTTCAGCAATCCAGTCATGCGACGTTGAGGTTAATGCGCTCGGTTGGCCGCCCGCAGAATGTTACGAACCCTATTTGAAGGTGGAGAAAAAGAACAGGTTCTCGTCCGACAAGCCTTTCGTTGCGCACGGAGACCTAATGATCTCCGATGAGTGGAATCGGAACGATGCCGTCGCTCTCTACCAGGCGGTGCTATCTGACCCGGCCCCAGCACCGGTGCTGAGGGTGGTCTTGCGGAAGGTGAAGTACGGCGACCCGTACGAGTACGACATGTACCCAGAGGGGCGGATGGTCGTCATGCCATCTCTCGCCCTAGTGGATTTCCACTCCCGGGTTTCGGCCTACATCCAGCGTGAGGAGCAACTGGCCCAGGGCGAAGCCCAGAAAGAACGCATCAACTATGCCCTCTATATTGCCATCCCGCTTATTCTGCTCACCTGCATCACGCTTCTGGGTAGGTACTTGTACAGAAACCGCAAACGCATCTGGGATCGCAGCGCTGGCGGTCTCTTGCGTTGGAAAGGGGAGTTAGCTCAGAGCTTAGAGGACAAGCGCGTCCGCCGCATCGCCATTGATGAGGCTGTCCGATTGTCAGTGCAGAACAGCGTCAACTCAGCACGCTCTGGCGATACTGAGGAACTGGAACGCATGATCGAAGCCGCTATCAAACGAGGTGACACCGAGGCCGCAGCTGCCCTTAACGTCGCCCTGAAGCGGATCGCCGGTACGCCACGCGAATAGCACACAGCTCGTATCGGCGCACTCGGCCAGGCTTTCGCCACAGGCGCCTCGAATTGGAAAAAATACCCTAGCTCATAGGCTCGTACACTTCCGGTACCGGGTACGCAGGCTTTGCAGCCGCTTGATTATAGCGTCGTGCTTGAGAGCCTGAATCGGATGGTCGCAGCAGAAGAATGTGCTCGCTTGCTGGCTCGGTGCCGGCGCACTATCCAGGACATCAGTGGCAAGACGCCAGCGCGAATCCAGAATCAGCATTAATGGTGGCGGTAGTATCGATGCCTGCACTATTGGTTAATCGGTTCGACGCGATTCAAATCACACTCTGACAGCCAATGCCCGCTTCTGGCCGGTTAGCGCCCATGCCCTAGCCATCCTTGTCCTCCCCCATGTGGAGGATTTGTCATGAACATCATCGCTACCTGCAGCCGTGAGCCCTGGAATAAAGGGAAATTGGTCGGGCAGAAGGCCCCGCTCCGACTGAGAGATATCTGGGCCATACGAGTAAGGCTTCAAATTGCAGAAAGAACCCGGGATTTAGCACTCTTCGATCTAGCCATCGACAGCAAGCTTCGAGCCTGCGACTTAACCAAGCTCCGTGTGCGCGATGTCGCCCATGGCGAGCATGTATCATCACGAGCCATGGTGATGCAGCAAAAAACGCACCGGCCAGTGCAGTTCGAGATCACAGAGCAAACACGGTCTGCTCTCGCCGCCTGGATACATCACGCTCAGCTCCGTGACGAGGACTGCCTTTTTCCGAGCCGGCTGCATACCTCAGACCATCTATCAACTCGTCAATACGCTCGAATCGTCAAAGGCTGGGTGCAAGCTATCGGCCTGGATCCGGCCATGTATGGCACTCACACAATGAGACGTACGAAGGCATCACTTATCTATCGGAGGACGAAGAACCTGCGGGCGGTTCAACTACTGCTAGGCCATACGAAGCTGGAGAGCACCGTTCGATACCTCGGGATTGAGGTCGATGATGCTTTGGAGATGGCGGAACAGACCGAAGTTTGAGCATGCACTCATCGCGACGGTCGAGGACAGGCCGTCGCTAACCGGCCAAAGACAGTCATCAAGTGTCTAGGAAAGTCGACGCGGTTCA
>NZ_JAOCBT010000039.1:0-18225 GCF_029840045.1 Pseudomonas sp. GD03903
GCGATATGCGCCACCATCAGTTGCACGGTCTCGTTGCCGCGAAACTCGTTGACGTCCAGCTTGTAGGCCACTTCCGCCCAGCGCACGGTGGGGTTCGGCCAGATTTCGCGGTCGATGTTGAAGGCGATGGCATCCAGTTGCAGCGAGCCGCACTCGGTCTTCAGCAGCAGTTTCAGGTGACGCTCGCCGACCACGCGCTGCTGGACGATCTGGAAGATGCCGTGGAACAGCGGCTCAGGGAAATGCTGGCCCCAGGGGCCGGCCTGACGCAGCGCGCGAGCCAGTTCCAGGTGGAACTCCTCGGCACCCAGCTGGCCGTCGGAGAGCAGGCGGCCGGTGAGGTCTTCTTCATCCAGCTGGCGGCGGACTTCGGCATCGAACGCAGCGGCGAAGGCACCGAAGTTCTCCTGCGGCAACGACAGCCCGGCGGCCATCGCGTGGCCGCCGAACTTGCTGATCAGCCCCGAATGACGAGCGGCCACGGCATCCAGTGCGTCACGAATGTGGAAGCCCGGCACCGAACGTGCCGAGCCCTTGAGCGTGCCGTCGCCGGCATCGGCAAAAGCGATGGTCGGGCGGTGGTAACGCTCCTTCAGGCGCGAGGCGAGGATGCCGATCACGCCCTGGTGCCATTCCGGGTCGAACAGGCACAGGCCGAACGGCATTTCCTCCACCGGCAGTTCCTTGAGCTGGGCCAGCGCTTCGCGCTGCATGCCCTGCTCGATGGCCTTGCGGTCCTGGTTCAGTTGGTCGAGCTGCACCGCCATGTCGCGGGCGACGCCTTCGTCCTCGCAGAGCAGCAGTTCTATCCCCAGGGACATATCGTCCAGGCGCCCGGCGGCGTTCAGTCGCGGGCCAAGGATGAAGCCGAGATCGGTGGAGGTGATCCGCCGGCAATCGCGCCCCGCCACTTCGAGCAACGCACGCAAGCCCGGACGGGCACGCCCGGCACGAATCCGCGCGAGGCCCTGGTGCACCAGGATGCGGTTGTTGGCGTCCAGCGGCACCACGTCGGCGACGCTGCCCAGGGACACCAGGTCGAGCAGCTCGGCGAGGTTCGGCTCGGCGATGCCGCGCGCAGCGAACCAGCCGCGCTCGCGCAGGCGGGCGCGCAGGGCGAGCATCACGTAGAAGATCACGCCGACGCCAGCCATGGCCTTGCTGGGGAAGTCGCAGCCGGGCTGGTTCGGGTTGACGATGGCATCGGCGGCGGGCAGTTCCGCCCCCGGCAGGTGGTGGTCGGTGACCAGCACGCGCAGGCCGGCGGCCTTGGCGGCGGCGACGCCGTCGATGCTGGAGATGCCGTTGTCCACGGTGACCAGCAGCTCCGGGCGCTTTTCCAGCGCCACGGCGACGATTTCCGGGGTCAGGCCGTAGCCGTACTCGAAGCGGTTGGGCACCAGGTAATCGACCCAGGCCGCACCCAGCATGCGCAGCGCCAGCACGCCGACGCTGCTGGCGGTGGCGCCGTCGGCGTCGAAGTCGCCGACATAGAGAATCCGCTGGCCCTTCTCCAGTGCGTCGACCAGCAGGTCCACCGCCGCGTCCACGCCCTTGAGCTGCTGGTACGGGATCAGCCGCGCCAGCCCCTTGTCCAGCTCCTCCGCACTCTGCACGCCACGAGCGGCATAGAGGCGGGTCAGTAGCGGCGGCAGGTCGCCCAGGTTGGGCAGGGTTGGCGGGAGGGGACGGGATTCGATGCGCATGGAGTCCAACTATTCCTTTGTGCTTGATCTTGCGCCTTGCGAGCTAGAACACGGCAAGGCGTAAACAGGCATGGGCCGCGGAGTTTGCTGCGGCCAATGAGCAGGCCCACGCCTGTTCACAACGCAGCCGGGCCGAAGCACAGCTAGCGCAAATCAGCGCTCGCCCATCAGCCACTCGACCTGCAGTTCGTGCTGGCCGCGCTCGTCGGTGACGAAGATGGTTCCTTCGCTGATCATCACGGTCCAGTTGATCGAGCGCGGCAGGTCGCGGGAGATTTCCTCCAGCGCCTCCTGGGGCATGGCAACGACATTGAGGTTCTTCAGGTGGCGCACGCTGTCGAGCACCTTGGTGGTCCACACGCGCAGGTTGCCGTAGGCGACCAGGGTCAGCTTCTCGCAACGGCGCGAGCACCAGGTCAGGCGGTCGGCGTCGGGCTGGCCGACTTCGATCCAGTGCAGCACGCGGTCGTCGAGGCTTTTTTCCCACAGCGAGGGTTCTTCGACGTCCGACAGGCCGCGTCCGAAGGCCAACTGCTCGTTGTACCAGATGACATAGGCGAGCAGGCGCACCGCCAGGCGCTCCTCGGTTTCCGAGGGGTGACGGGCGACGGTGAAGCGCAGGGTCTCGTAGACCCCACGGTCGAGGTCGGTCAGGCTGATATCGGCTTTGTAGGGCGTGGCGGACAGGGCCATGGGTGTTCCCGGCGAATTTTCGAAGGCGGCAAGTCTACCGCGAAAGCACTGGCTCGGCGGATTAACTCCGTGGACGTCGGTCGGTTCCCGGCTCCGGCGCGGCCAGTTCGATACGGTTGCGGCCTTTGGCCTTGGCCGCATAGAGCGCCTGGTCGGCCAGCGACAGCAGGCGCAGCAGGTCATGGCCCGCCTCGCGGCTGGTGGCGATACCGATGCTGACACTCAACTGGCCCTCCGCCATGAACGGCAGTTCGGCGAATTCACGGCGCACCCGCTCCGCCACCTGGCAGGCACCCTCGGTGTCGGCGCCCACCAGCAGGCAAGCGAACTCTTCCCCGCCGATGCGGGCGAACTGGTCATGCTTGCGCATCCGCGACGCGGTGATACGGCTGAACTCCACCAGTACCCGGTCACCGGCCGGGTGGCCGAAGGAGTCGTTGAGACGCTTGAAGTTGTCCAGGTCGCAGAGCAGCAGCGAAGCCTGCTCGCCACGCTCGATGCACAGGCGCAACAGGCGCTCGCCGGTCTCCATGAAGGCGCGACGATTGCCCACGCCGGTCAGCGGATCGCTCAGGGCGGCGCTGCGGAACTGCAACTCGGCGCGCTCCTTGACCATCGCCAGGGTGGCGAAGGCAATGCCGATGGCGAAGAGCATGGTCTCGAAGACCAGGAAGGTGAAGAAGGTCGAGCCCTGGCCATTGTTGGCCACGCTCTCGAACGGCATGCCGCGGTCGACTACCAGCCGCACCAGGTAAACGAGGGTGTGGAACGCCAGCAGCGTCAGGGTTGGCCGCAGTTCCACCTCGAGCTTCTGGCGGTCGCGCCATAGCTCGGCGATTGCCGCCAGGCAATAGATGACCGTGATCCCGGTACTGACGGCAATCCGTGCCGCCAGGGACTCATAGAACGGCGGCAGCAGGCAGAGCAGCGCCCAGCCCGCAGCACCCGCGCCGACCAGCGGCCAGTGCGGCTTGCGCCCGCTGAAGACGCGCATCGAGGTCCAGGTCATCGCCGAGCAGAGGTGCAGCACCACATTGCCGATCAGGATTGGCAGCCAGTCCACGCCGATGCCGCGCAGGGTGGCGAGGAACGTGCCGAGGGCGCCCAGCAGCAGCGCGGCACTCATGTAGCCCAGGGTGTGTTCGCGGCGACCGCTGTGCCAGGCGAACGCCATCAGCACGCCGACCAGGGTCAGCACGTAGAGGTCGACGACCACCAGCGTCGGCAGGTTCAACGTCATGCAGCCCCCTCGCCGCCCGGCTGCACGCATTCTCCGGAGAATGCCGCCAGGCCATCGGGCTGTAGGGAGGAAGACCAACGCATCACGGAGTACCTGCGCGAAACCGCGCGAGCGAAAGTAGGAAGCATCTGAATGTAGCTACTCTACGCGCGCGCAGGGCCGTCGCAAAGCACGGAAACCCGGTGCCTGCCCGGCGGCCTGTTCGAAGCCGCGCACACGGGTTAGAGTCCCGCCACTCTCCTTGCTCGGACCCACCGATGAACAGCACCGCCAAACCCCTCGCCGGCCTCAAGGTCATCGAACTCGGCACCCTGATCGCCGGCCCCTTCGCCTCGCGCCTGTGCGCGGAGTTCGGCGCCGAGGTGATCAAGGTCGAATCGCCCGATGGCGGCGACCCGTTGCGCAAGTGGCGCAAGCTCTACGAGGGCACCTCGCTGTGGTGGTTCGTGCAGGCACGCAACAAGCGTTCGCTGACCCTGAACCTCAAGCACGAGTCCGGCCGCGAGGTGCTGAAGAAGCTGCTGGCCGAGGCCGACATCCTGATCGAGAACTTCCGCCCCGGTGTACTGGAGAAGCTCGGCCTGGGCTGGGAGGTGCTCCACGCGCTGAACCCGAAGCTGGTGATGGTGCGCCTATCGGGCTTCGGCCAGAGCGGCCCTTACAAGGACCAGCCGGGCTTCGGCGCGGTCGGCGAATCCATGGGCGGACTGCGCTATATCACCGGCTTCGAGGACCGCCCACCGGTGCGTACCGGCATCTCCATCGGCGACTCCATCGCCGCATTATGGGGCGTGATCGGCGCGCTCATGGCCCTGCGCCACCGCGAAGTGAACGGCGGTGCCGGCCAGGTGGTGGACGTGGCCCTCTACGAGGCGGTGTTCGCCATGATGGAATCCATGGTCCCGGAGTTCGACGTGTTCGGCTTCATCCGCGAGCGCACCGGCAACATCATGCCGGGCATCACGCCCTCCTCCGTACACACCACCGCCGACGGCAAGCATGTGCAGATTGCGGCCAACGGCGACGCCATCTTCCGCCGCTTCATGAACGCCATCGGTCGCCTCGACCTGGCCGACGACCCGACGCTCGCCAGCAACGACGGCCGCGATGCGCGCCGCGACGAGCTGTACGGCATCATCGACCGCTGGGCGCGTTCCGAATCGCTGGATAGCGTACTCAAGGTGCTCAACGCAGCCGAGGTACCAGCCAGCCGCATCTTCTCCGCCGAAGACATGTTCAGCGACCCGCAATTCCTGGCCCGGGAGATGTTCCTCTCCGCCAAGCTGCCGGACGGCAAATCCTTCCGCATGCCCGGCATCGTCCCCAAACTGTCCGACACCCCCGGCAGCGCCGAGTGGATCGGCCCGAAGCTGGGCGAGCATACCGACGAGGTGCTTTCCGGACTGGGCTACAACGCAGCCGCCATCGCGGCATTGCGCAAGGACGGCGCCGTCTGACCACTTTGCTTTGGTAGGGCGCATAACGCGCCAGCGTTATCCGCCGTATTGAAGCCGGCGGATAACCTGTTTCAGGTTATTCGCCCTACGGCTCTTGGTGTAGCAGCGAGCTCCTGCAATAAAGTCAGTCAGCCCGCTTCCTGCTCCGGCGCTTCGCTCTGCGCGATGAACTCCAGCATCTTCTCGCTGCCGTCCAGCAGGTCGGCGTGGATCGCCTCGCGGGCGGCCGCGCCGTTGCGTTCGCGCAGGGCGCGCAGGACATCCCAGTGGTGCTCTATGGCCATGCGCTCGTTGAAGTCGGCGTAGGCCTGGGCGATCAGCGGGCCGGTGCGCATCCACAGGCTGTCGAGGAAGGCGCGCAGCAGCGGCATGCCGGCGATGTCGGCGAGGGCGAAGTGGAAGGCCTGGTTGAGCTTGAGCGCCAGCACCAGGTCGTCGGCATGGATCGCCTCGAGGTTCTCGCGGATGTTCGCTTCCAGCTCGTCCAGCTGCCCGTCGCTGGCGCGCGCGGCGGCGGTTTCGGCAGCAAGGCCTTCGAGCGCCACGCGGATGCTGCGGATCTCCAGGTACTGCTCGAGGGTGAGCAGCGGCACGCGGATGTCCCGCGGGGTCTTCAGCACCAGCGCCTGTTCCTTGGCCAGCTGCAGGATGGCGTCGCGCACTGGGGTAACGCTGGTGCCCAGTTGCTGGGCCAGGTCACGGATGCGCAGACGGTCGTCCGGCTTGAAGCGGCCGGTGATCAGCGCCTCGCGCAGCAGCGCGTAAACGCCGCTGCCCAGGTAGGAATGATTGAGCCCTTCGATCGGGTAGTTCATGGCTGTCTCATCGCGTGCTGCGGCATTCGGGCGCGCATGATGGTCGCTGATTGCGCCGAATGCCAGCCGGTTTCACACATGCTGCCCGCCGTTGACGTGGATTTCCGCGCCATTCACGTAGGACGCCCCGCTGGTGCAGAGGAAGTGGATCAGCGAGGCAACCTCCTCCGGCTTGCCCAGGCGATGCATCGGGATGTCGCGTTCGACGATCAGTTCGGTGCCCGACGACAGGATGGCCGTGTCGATCTCCCCCGGCGCGATGGCGTTGACGCGCACGCCGTGCGGGCCGAAGTCATGGGCCATCTCGCGGGTCAGCGCGGCCAGCGCAGCTTTCGAGCAGGCGTAGGCGGCACCGGCGAACGGATGCACGCGGGAGCCGGCGATGGAGGTGACGTTGATCACCGAGCCCTTGGCCGCCTTCAGCTCGTCAAACAGGCCGCGCGCCAGCAGCGCCGTGGAAAACAGGTTGACGTTGAACACCTTCAGCCAGGTGCCGTAGTCGCTGCCCAGCACACCCAGGCGCTCGCCTTGCGGGCCCTTGGGCGAGATGCCGGCATTGTTCACCAGCGCGTGCAGCGAACCGCCGAGTTTCTCGCGGATCATCGGCAGGCTGGCCTGCACGCTGTCGATGTCTTCCAGGTCCAGGTGGATATGGTTGATCAGCCCTTCGGCCCAGGGGCATTCGGCGCTCCAGTCCTGCCGCGAGGCGGTGAACACGCGCCAGCCGGCAGCGTTGAAGTGCTTCACCGTGGCATGGCCGATGCCACGGCTGGCGCCGGTGAGCAGCAGGGTGCGGGTCTGGTTCATGGTGCTTCCCTCTCAAGTCTGAGCCGCTATCTGCGCCCCGTCGGGGCGCGCGATCTGTGAACATCCGTGAAGCGATGGCGTCAATAAAAACATGATGCATCATGTTTTGGAAGATGTTTTAATCGGTCCAGCTTGGTCCTACAACGAGCTATCCGAACAACAACAAGAAACGGAGCAACTTCCCATGATCAACCGCACCAGTTCCGCCCGTTCCTCTCCCTGATGTCCGAGGGCAATGCCAGCCGGCCTTCCAGCTTGGTCCGGCGCAGCGCCCCACTCTTGAAGCTGCCCTCTTATAAATGGGCCGGATTGGCCCGCTCAGGAGTCAACGCATGTTCAAGAAAGCCATAGCACTGATGATGCTGGCCGGCGGCGCCGCCCAGCTCCACGCCGAGACACTCACCGTGGTGTCCTTCGGTGGCGACAACAAGGTGGCCCAGGAAAAGGCCTTCTACAAACCCTTCGAACAGCAGGCCAAGGTCACTGTGCAGGGCGCCGAGTACAACGGCGAGATGGCCAAGATCAAGGTCATGGCCGACACCGGCAAGACCAGCTGGGACGTGGTCGAAGTGGAATCCCCGGAACTGATGCGCGGTTGCAGCGAAGGCCTGTTCGAGCAGCTCGACTGGAGCAAGCTCGGCAAGCAGGCCGACTTCCTCGACGCCGCCGTGAGCGATTGCGGCGTGGGCATCTTCATCTGGTCCACGGTGCTCACCTACGACGCCAAGAAGCTCGCCAGCGCGCCCACCGGCTGGGCCGACTTCTGGGACGTGAAGAAGTACCCGGGCAAGCGCGGCCTGCGCCGTGGCGCCAAGTTCACCCTGGAATTCGCCCTGGAAGCCGACGGCGTGAAACAGGCCGACCTGTACAAGGTGCTTGCCACCAAGGAAGGCGTGGACCGGGCGTTCAAGAAGCTCGACGAGATCAAGCCCTACATCCAGTGGTGGGAAGCCGGTGCGCAACCGCTGCAATGGCTGGCCGCCGGCGACGTGGTGATGACATCGGCCTACAACGGCCGTGTCGCCACCGCACAGAAGGAAGGCCGCGACTTCGCCATCCAGTGGAACGGCAGCATCTACGACCTGGACCACTGGGCCATCGTCAAGGGCAGCCCGAAGAAGGAACTGGCCGAGCAGTTCATCGCCCTGGCCAACAAGCCTGAGCACCAGAAGGTCTTTGCCGAGAACATTCCCTACGGCCCGACCAACAAGAACACCATCCCGCTGATCGACGCCGCCATCGCGCCGAAGCTCCCCACTGCGCCGCAGAACCTGGAGAACGCGCGCGCCATGGACACCGAGTTCTGGATCGACCACGGCGAGGAACTGGAAACCCGCTTCAACGCCTGGGCAAGCAAGTAAGTGGATGGCGCCTGCCCGGCCCCGCGCCGGGCAGGCGCGCCACCCCGCCCGGCCGCTGCAATACCCGAACGACCGTTGAACCTGCTGGAGATGTACCCGTGCCCCTGAATACCGCTCCCGTCCACGATCACCTGCTGGAAGCGGCCCCCGCCCAGGTGAGCGACGCCCAGGCCGCTGCCATCGCCGACGAATACTTCGGCCAGCGCGGCACACTGAACCGCCTCGCCGGCGAACGCGACCTGAACTTCCACATCACCCACGGCCATGGCGACGACCGCCTGCTGAAGCTCTCCCACCCGCTGGAAGACCCACAGGTGGTGGACTTCCAGACCCGCGCCCTGCTGCGTGTCGAGGCCCGGGACCCGACCCTGGCGGTGCAGCGCGTCTATCCTGCGCTGAACGGCGAACACCAGATTTCCATCAGCGTCGACGGCCAGCCGATGATTGCCCGGCTGTTCTCCTTCGTCGACGGCGTCCCGTTGCACCGCGTACCGCAACGCAGCCGCGCCCTGCGCGAGAACCTCGGCGACGACCTGGCGCGCCTGGGCCTGGCGCTGAAGGACTTCGAACACCTGGCCACCGCCGACCACGAACTGCTCTGGGATCTCAAGCACGCCTCGCGCCTGCGCAACCTGCTGACCTATATCGAAGACCGCGATCAGCGCGCCCTGGTCGAGCGTTTCCTCGACAATTTCGAGCGCCATGCCCTGCCCCGCCAGGCCACGCTGCGTGCCCAGGTGATCCACAACGACCTGAACCCGCACAACGTCATCGTCGATGCCGAGCATCCGGACCGGGTACGCAACATCCTCGACTTCGGCGACATGGTTCACGCACCGCTGATCAACGACCTGGGTGTCGCCGCCGCCTACCAGGTGGGCGAGCCGGACGCACCGCTGGCCACCGCCTGCGAGATGATCGCCGCCTACCATCGCCGCTGCCCGCTGCTGGCCGAGGAACAGGAAATCCTCGCCGACCTGATCGCCACGCGCCTGATCATGACCCTGAGCATCACCGCCTGGCGCGCCAGCCTGCATCCCGAGAACCGCGACTACATCCTGCGTAACACCCGCCACGCCTGGCAGGCCGTGCAAGGCCTGGCCCGCCTGAGCCGGGAACAGGCGCAGGAGCAGATAGCCGCCGCCTGCAACCACCCCCGCGCGAATCAACAGGAGCCCCGCCCATGACCATGCCCAACGGATTCAGCGCCGCCGACGCCGGGCGCCTGAGCGAACAGGAGCGCCGTCTGATCGAGCGCCGCGCGCGCCTGCTCGGCCCGGCCTACCGGCTGTTCTACGAGCGCCCGCTGCACACCGTGCGCGGCGAAGGCGTGTGGCTCTACGACAACCAGGGCAAGCGTTACCTCGACGCCTACAACAACGTCGCCTCCATCGGCCACTGCCACCCGCGCGTGGTGCAGGCCATCGCCAGCCAGGCGGCTGTGCTCAACACCCATACCCGCTACCTGCAGGAAGGCATTCTCGACTACGCCGAGGACCTGCTCGCCACCTTCCCCGAAGGCCTGGACCAGGTGATGTTCACCTGCACCGGCAGCGAGGCCAACGACCTCGCCCTGCGCATCGCCCGCCAGTACACCGGTGGCACCGGGGTGATCATCACCCGCTTCGCCTACCACGGCGTCACCGGGACCATTTCCGAGCTGTCGCCGTCCCTCGGCGCCGGCATCACCCTGCCCGCCCACGCCCGCACCGTGCGTGCGCCGGACGCTTATCGGCTGGGTGCCGAGAACGTTGGCAAGCTGTTCGCCGATGACGTGCGCGCCGCCATCGCCGATCTGCGCGCCCACGGCATCAAGCCCGCCGCGCTGCTGTTCGATGGCATCTTCGCCAGCGACGGTGTGCTCGCCGATCCGGCTGGATTCCTCGCCGAAGCCGTGAAGGTCGCCCAGGACGAAGGCCTGCTCTACATAGCCGACGAAGTGCAGAGCGGTTTCGCCCGTACCGGCGACGCCATGTGGGGCTTCCAGCGCCACGGCGTGCAGCCGGACCTGGTCACCCTTGGCAAGCCCATGGGTAACGGCCAGCCCATCGCCGGCGTGGTGGTGCGCCCGGAAATCCTCGAGAGCTTCGGCCGCGAGGTGCGCTACTTCAACACCTTCGGCGGCAACCCGGTGTCCTGCGCGGCGGCCCAGGCGGTGCTTGACGTAATCCGCGACGAGCAGCTTCAGGAGCGTTCGCAGCGCATCGGCGCATTCATGCTGCAGGGCATCCGCCAGCTCGCCGAGCGCCATGAGCTGATCGGCGACGTGCGCGGCGCGGGGCTGTTCCTCGGCGTCGAACTGGTGACGGATCGCGCGGCAAAAACGCCGGCCGCCAACCAGACCCGCCAGGTGGTCAATGCCATGCGCGAGCGCGGTGTGCTGATCAGCGCGGCCGGTCCCCTGGAGAACATCCTGAAGATCCGCCCGCTGCTAGCCTTCGAGCAGGAACACGCCGAGCTGTTCATCGACTGCCTGGACAAGGCGCTGAAGGACGTCACCGTCTGACGTCCCCTTCAAACAGAAACGGCGCGGGCCGCAGTGATTTCGCACTGCGGCCCGCGCCGTTTCGCTTCAGGAAAACCTAGAAGCGCACGCCGACGTTGACCATCGCCGCGGAGCCGCCCAGCACCACGAACTCGGTGCCGACCGGCCCCAGGTGTGCGCCCACCGACGGGATGATCGCTGGCGCCACGCCGTAGCGGTTCAGCGGAATCTTGTCGCGGTAGTCGCCGCGATAACCCTGCAGCGCGCCGCCGGTGACCTTGGCGTAGAACGGCGTGCCTTCCCAGTCGAAGCGCTTGCCGGCATAGACATAGTTGGAGCGCTGGCTGAACGAGTTCTTGAAGGTCGCGCCGCCCCAGACCACGCCATCGGTGCGGTTGCGCTCCAGGCCGATCAGTTCCTGGTGGTTGTTGTGCTCCGGGTCGTTGGTCCAGTGGGTCGTGTAGACGCTGGTCTGCAGGTACCAGAAGCCTCCGTCGTCAGCCATGGCGGAGCCACAGCCGAGCAGAACCAGTGCGGCGATCAGCAGGCGGCGCATGCGGCGTCCTCCGTTCATATGGTGACGCGGCTGGCGCCGTTGACCGTCATGATGCGCACGCGATCACCGATGCGGAACGTCTGGTTCGCCTCCACCGCCTGCACATAGGCACGGGTGCCGCCGTCGTCCTCGCGAACCACGATCTCGACGCCCTGGGTGCGGGTGATGCCTTCTTCCACCGCCGAACCTGCCGCACCGCCAGCGACGCCGCCGAGAATGGTGGTGATGGCCTTGCCGCGGCCACCGCCGATGGAGCTGCCGGCGATACCGCCAACCGCGGCGCCCGCCAGGGTGCCGATGGGCGTCTTGGTACCTTCGATCTGTACCGGGCGCAGGGACTCGATGGTGCCCATGCGCACGTTCTGCACGGCGCGGGCATCGGCCCGCGAATAGGAAGAACCCGACAGGTCGGAAGCGCAGCCGCTCAACAGGGCGGCGCTGGTGAACAGAGCGGTCAGCAGCAGAGTGGGACGGTTCATGGTGGTGTCCTCGGAAGGCTCTCGAAAGTGATGGAGAAAGCCTAACGAGCGGTCCCTGAACTCCCCCTGAACCCTTTCTGAACCATGGCTGAACGAAGCTGAACGAAACCTCTGTCAGCCTTCCAGGGCGACCAACTGCATCCGGCTGCGCTCGAACCAGCGCAGCAGGTAATCCGCCAGCAGCTGCGTGCGGCGCGGCAAGCGGCTCTGGTAGGGGTGGATGAGGAATACCGGCTGGGTCCGGGTCTGGTAGTCACGTAGCAACCAGACGAGACTGCCTTCAGCCAATTCCTGCTGAATCATGTAGGAAGGCAGTCGGCTGACTCCTGCTCCGGCCAGTGCCGCCTTCTTCAACAGGGTGTAATGGTTGCTCGCCAGCAGCCCACCCACCGTCACGCGAAACAGCTCGTGGTGGCGCTGGTAAAGCCACACGTCGCTGTCCTGGTAGTGGGTGTTCTGCAGGCAGGAATGCCCGGCCAGGTCCGCCGGAGCCTCCGGCACTCCGTGCCTGGCGAGATAGTCCGGCGTGGCGCAGGTCAACTCCTGCAGGGCGAACAGCGGGCGCGCCACCAGGCGCTCGTCCACCGCCAGGCTGCCGGAGCGGATCGCCAGGTCGAAGCCGTCGGCCACCAGGTCACGGCGCTCGTTGGACAGGTCCAGCTCGAGGCGGATGTCCGGGTACTGGCGGGAAAACTCCATCAGCCAGGCATCGAAGAATGTCTCGCCCAGCGATACCGGCACGCTCAACCGGACCTTGCCCTGCGCCTCCTCCTGCAACGCCAGCACCGCCTGCCGCGCCCTGGCGGCCTGGGCGTTGAGCGCCTGGGCTTCGGGCAACAGTGCGGCGCCCGCCGCCGTCAACGACAGGCGTCGGGTGGTGCGGTGCACCAGGGTCGCGCCCAGCGCCTGCTCCAGCGCGGAAATGCGCTTGGACAACTGGCCCTTGCTGCAACCGAGCTTCTCTGCGGCACGGGTGAAGCTGCCGCATTCAAGCAGCACGGCAAAGGCGGACAGGTCTGCCAGGTCGCTGGCGATTGTTTCCATATGAAAACCAAAGGTTATCGATTAGGCGGATTATCACAACAGGAACTCACTCTAGACTGAATTCACCTTCAGCCAAACCACTCCGTGGAGAGCCTCATGAAAATCATCCTGATCGGTGCCAGCGGCACCCTCGGTAAAGCCGTCGCCAACGAACTGGGCCCGCGCCACGAGATCATCCGTGTCGGTCGCAACAGTGGCGACCTGCACGTGGATATCACCGACAGCGCCTCGATCCGCGCATTGTTCGAACAGACTGGCGGCTTCGACGCGCTGATCAGCGCCGCCGGCAAGGTGCACTTCGGTGCGCTGGCAGAAATGGGCGAGGCGGAAATGGCCGTCGGCCTGAAGGACAAGCTGATGGGCCAGGTGAACCTGGTGCTGATCGGCAGCCAGTACGCCAACGACGGCGCCTCCTTCACCCTGACCACCGGCATCCTCAGTGAACAGCCCATCGTGCTGGGCAGCTCGGCCAGCCTGGTCAACGGCGCGGTGGAAGGCTTCGTGCGCAGCGCCGCCCTGGAGCTGCCACGTGGCCAGCGGATCAACGCGGTGAGCCCGAACGTGCTGGTGGAATCGATGGAGGGCTACGCACCGTTCTTCCGCGGCTTCAAGCCGGTGCCCGCCGCCGACGCCGCCCTGGGCTTCGCCCGCAGCGTGGAAGGCAAGCAGAGCGGGCAGGTATACAAGATCTGGTAACCGCCCTGGACGACTCGCGAGCAACTTCGTAGGGCGCATAACCTGGAACAGGTTATCCGCCGTGGATACCAGAGGCGGATAACGCTGGCGCGTTATGCGCCCTACAAAGCTGCGTTTCTAACGGCTTTGCGTAGGATCGTGTGGAGCGAAGCGGTGCCCATCAATGCACCGGCAGACATTGTCGATGGGTATCGCTTCGCTCCACCCATCCTACGTTCCTGGCTGTCGGACTGACGCCTTGGCGTCTGCCGTTCACCTGGGTTCGCGAGCAAGGACCGCCCCTACTCGGTCTTGCCGGCATAACAGACCGGTGAACTCCCCTCGCCCTGCTTCTCCAGTTCGTCTTCGAGAAACTCCGCCAACACCTGCGCGTTGTTGTGCTCCTCGTCCCTGGCCGCGTAGAGCAGCGTCAGCGTGCCCTTGCGCGCCAGGTCCAGCAGCCCCATCCAGTGTTCCGGGTGAGCGTTCAACTCGCCGTGGTAGGCCCTGCGGAAGTCCTCGAACTGGCTCGGGTCGTGATGGAAGCGCTGGCGCAGTTCGTTGGACGGCGACGCCTCCTTGGCCCACTGCGCCATGTGCAGGTCTTCCTTGCGAATGCCGCGCGGCCACAGGCGGTCCACCAGCACCCGCTGACCGTCTTCCTGTGCCGCTGGATCATAGGCGCGCTTGCAATGAATCATCCGAAATCCTCCTCGTCGGCTTGAGCTGACCGGCCGCGCTGGGTAACGTGGGCGCACTTTCGAGGAGCCCGTTCCATGCGATCCAGCCGTTTCATTCTGTTCAGCCTGCTACCCCTGTTCGCCGCCTGCCAGGTGTGGACGCCGAACAAGACCGATCTTAACGCCTCCACCCGCCTGCAGGGCGAACTGAGCCGGCTGGACGGCAAGCTGGTGTTCCGCAGTTGCACCGAGCAACGCCGCTTCAGCATCGAGGACAGCGGCAACACCGGTCTGCCCCGCGACGCGCTGGAGATGTTCAATGACGGCGCGACCTCGCTGTATGCCGACCTGCGCGGCAGCTTCAGCGGCAGCAGCGCCCAGGGCACCGACGGCAAGCTGGAAGTGGCCAAGGTCTATCGCCTGCAGAACGAAGGCGCCGGCTGTGACGACCCGAACTTCAAGCGCGCAGTGGTCCGCGCCCACGGCAACGAGCCGGGCTGGAGCGTACTGGTGAACGGCCAGGGCATGCTGATCGAGCAGCCCGGCAAGGAGCCCCTGGTCCTGCCCTACATCGCCGAAGGCGTGCCCGACGGCAGTACCAGCTACTCCAGCGAAGCCAACGGCGAGAAGGTCGAGCTGTGGGTCGCTCCGACGCGCTGCCAGGACAGCATGAGCGGTGCCCTGAGCAACCTGTCCGCCGAGCTGCGCCTGGACGACAAGGTCATGCGCGGCTGCGCCTATCCGGGCGGTTCCAGCGGCGATTGAACGGCCGGCGCGCGGCAACTGCCAGCCGGGACGTAGGAGCGGACTCCGTCCGCGATCGGTCCGCATCGCGCCGGATGCCATCGCGGACATAGTCCGCTCCTACACCCCCGGTAATTTCGGCACCGTAGGGCGCCTAACCTGGAACAGGTTATCCGCCGGCAACCTCAAACGAGGAGCCCCGCCGCGACCAGTCGCGCCTTCAGCGCGGCAAACTCCCCGGCGTACTCCCAATAGGCCAGCCGTCCATCGCTGGCGGTCACCAGCACGTACTTTTCGCTGATCGACTGGATGCGCTCGACGCGCACCAGTTTCTCGACGAAGTCCGGGTCGGAGACCTGCTCGATCACCTCGCGGTTCTGCTCGTCGTAGCCATGCATGATGAACGCCGCGCGCACCTTCAGGCTGATAAAGCTCATGCTTGCGTCCTCCTCAGATAGCCGCGTCGGCCGCGCGCAGGGCATGCAGCGCAGTGGTATCGAACAGCTCCACCGAAGCGTCCGCCGGGCCAACCAGCAAGGAAATCTCCGTGCAGCCGAGGATCACCGCCTCGGCTCCCTGCTCCACCAGTGCGGCGATGATGCGCCGGTACTCCTGCCGCGATGCTTCGCGAATCTGCCCCAGGCACAGCTCCTCGTAGATGATCCGGTGCACCACCTGGCGATCGGCTTCGTCAGGCGTCAGCACCGTCAGCCCGAACGTCTCCACCAGGCGATCCTTGTAGAACGCCTGCTCCATGGTGAAGCGCGTGCCCAGCAGGCCGACCGTGGCAACGCCGGCCGCGCGGATCGCCTCGGCGGTCGGGTCGGCAATGTGCAGGAGCGGGATATCCACCGCCGCCTCGATGGCCGGTGCGACCTTGTGCATGGTGTTGGTACAGAGCACCAGATAGTCCGCGCCAGCCGCCTGCAGCGAGCGCGCCGCGTCAGCCAGTAGACGGCCGGCAGCCGGCCAGTCGCCGGCGTGCTGCAGGCGCTCGATCTCGTGGAAGTCCACGCTGTACAGCGCGATCTTCGCCGAGTGCAGGCCGCCGAGTTTTTCCTTGATGCGTTCGTTGATCTGCCGGTAGTAGGGAATGGTCGATTCCCAGCTCATGCCGCCGATCAGGCCGATGGTCTTCATGCTTCGCTCCCGATGAATCAGTCCAGTCCGATGCAGGGCAGATCGCCGGGCAACGCGGCGCCGTGTTCGGCGCACTGGCGTACCGCCTCGATCAGCGGATCGAGGTCGAAGCCCTGGGAAATCAGCCACAGCGGGTTGTAGTAGGTGGTCTCGTAGCGCTCGCCACTGTCGCAGAGGATCGCCACCACCGAGCCGCTCTCACGCCGCGCCACCATTTGCCGCGCGACCAGCAGTGCGCCGATCAGGTTGGTGCCGCTGGAGCCGCCGACATGCCGACCCAGGCGTCGGGCGAGGTAGTGCATGGCCGCCAGCGACAGGTCGTCCGGCACCTTGCAGCAGGCATCCAGCACGTTGGGCAGGAAGGACGCCTCGACGCGCGGGCGGCCGATGCCTTCGATGCGCGAGCCATAGCTCAGGGTCAGGTCGCGGTCGCCGGTGCGGTAGGAGTCGAAGAACACCGAGCGCTCGGCGTCGGCGCAGAGCACGCGGGTTTCGTGGCGACGATAGCGGGCGAAGCGGCCCAGCGTGGCCAGCGTGCCGCCGGTGCCGGGACTGGAGACCAGCCAAGCGGGCTCGGGGAAACGCTCGTGGCGCATCTGCTGGAAGATCGACTCGGCGATGTTGTTGTTCGCCCGCCAGTCGGTCGCGCGCTCGGCGTAGGTGAACTGGTCCATGAAGTGGCCGCCAGTTTCCTTCGCCAGGCGGTCGGACTCGGCGTAGATCTGCGTGGGGTCGTCCACCAGATGACTCTGGCCGCCGTAGAAGGCGATCTGCGCGATCTTCTCCTTCGAGGTGCTGGCCGGCACCACGGCAATGAACGGCAGGCCCAGCAAGCGGGCGAAGTAGGCTTCGGAAATCGCCGTCGAGCCGCTGGACGCCTCGATCACCGGAGCGCCCGGCCGCAGCCAGCCGTTGCACAGCGCATAGAGGAACAGCGAGCGCGCCAGGCGGTGCTTGAGGCTACCGGTGGGGTGGCTCGACTCATCCTTGAAGTACAGCTCCACGCCCGGCAGGCCGGGCAGGTCCAATGGGATTAAGTGGGTATCGGCGCTGCGCTGGAAATCCGCTTCGATGATGCGGATCGCCTCGCGGGTCCAGCTGCGTTCCTGGGCGGCCATCGTGTCGTTCTCCTGGCAGGGCAAGCGATTCAATGAGTTCAGTCCAGCACACCGGCGGGCGACGTGGGCGGCGCGCTGCGCCACTGGCTGAGGGCGACACCGGCAAACACCAGGCCGGCGGCCAGCGCCTGCTGGCCGCTGAGCACCTCGCCGAGCAACAGCGCGGCGAAGATCAGGGTGAACACCGGGATCAGGTTGATGAAACCGGTCGCCTGGCTCGCCGGCAGGCGGCTGACGCCGAAGTTGTACAGGCCGTAGGCGCCTACGGTGACCACGCTGCCCAGGTAGATCAGGGCGAACCAGCCGGTCGGCCCGGGCGCCGCCGGTATTCCGGACGTCACCAGGGCAAGTGGCAGAAAGAACGCCGAACCGATGAACGCCTGCATCGCGGTGAGGATGAACGGCGAATAGCGCGCCGACAGGTGCTTGAGCAACAGGGTGTAGCCGGTGGCGCAAAGCATCGCCAGAAGCTCGTAGAAATTGCCCAGCAATGGGTTGGGCGCGTGGCGGTCCGGCTCGCTGGCCAGGGTCAGCCAGAGCGAGCCGAGCACCGCCAGGGCAAAGCCCAGCCAGGTGTTGCGGGCGATCTTCTCATGCAGCAGGAAGAACGCGCCGACGGCCACCAGCAAGGGTAACAGCGCGGTAATCATCCCGGCCTGCGCGGCGCTGGTCTGCTGCAGCGCGAGGGATTCGAAGATGAAGTACAGGCACGGCTCGCAGGCGGCCAGCGCGAGCAGCCACTTCCAGTCACCGGGGCGGTAGTCGATGCGCCCGCGCCAGTGCCAGGCGGCGAGGAAGATCAGGCTGCCGAGCGCCATCCGGGCGAAGATCACCCACATGGCGGGCATTTCCTGGAAGGCGAATTTCAGCGCGATGAAGGAACTGCCCCAGAGCGCCATGGCCAGCACCAGGCACGCGAGGGCGAACGGCCGGGATTGCTGCACGGGACGCTCCAGTCAAAAGGTCCCCGGAGTATATGAGGCGCACGCTTGCGGCCGACAGGTACAGAATCGCAGGGAAACTGTATGGGCCGGATTCGAACTGTAGGAGCGAGCTTGCTCGCGAACAAACTCACCGGCGGCTCCAGCGCTAGGGCGGTTCGCGAGCAAGCTCGCTCCTACGAAGAGCCCGCCTTTCCCTGACTTTGGCTTTGGCGCTTAAGGTCTTCCAGAGAAATATCCGCACACGCCGAATGCCCCGTTCAGGAGGCCTCGTTGAAGCGGAG
>NZ_JAOCBT010000004.1:0-417858 GCF_029840045.1 Pseudomonas sp. GD03903
GTCTGCACCACCTGGTAGATATCGGCGACGCGCGCCTCCAGGTGACGAGCCTGCTGGGCGACCTGCTTGCCTGGATGACGCTGCTCGATGGCCTGCTTGAGGCTGGCAGCGTCCTTTTCCAGGTCGGCAAGTTCAGGGCGGGCCGGCAGCGTGAGGATCAGAGCCTGCAGATTGCCGACGAACTCCAGTTGCTCCTTGTATTCGCTCTCGTCGACAACCTTGCCGTCGGTGACGGTGGCCGGGTAGTCGGCAGCGAGATAGCTGAGCAGGTGAAGAGCTTGGGAGGGGTCGACGGCCGTGTCGGCTTGAGCTCCAAGGCTGAAGAGACCGACCAGCGGTAACAGCCAGACGAAAAGTTTGGAGGGGCGCATACGGGAAGGCAAATGAGAATGAAAGAGGTTAAATTGTCACCTCAGGTTTCCGTCTATGCAAGGACAATGTCCCGCACAGTTGCGCCCGGAGCGACTTTGAGGCCGCCCCGACATGCCCCCAAATAAGCCGCAAACGCCCTCAGGCCGGGGCGCGGCGGACGGTAGCGAGCAGCGCCGCGGCGCCCACGAAAAGGGTAGCGAAAGTACGATTCATCACCCGCTGCTGGCGCTGCGAGCGCAATGCACGCAACACACGGGCGGCCAATCCGGTGTAGCCGGCCATGACGATCAGGTCCACGGTGATCATGGTCGCGCCCATGATCACGTACTGGATCGCCATCGGCCGGTGCGGATCGACGAACTGCGGCAGCACCGCGAGCATGAAGATCACCGCCTTGGGGTTGCTGGCGTTGACCAGAAAACCACGCAGCACAAGGGTCAGCGGCCGACCGATGGGGCGCTCGCCGCTGGCCGCCATGACCTGCGGAGCAGCGGTCCACTGGCGGTAGGCGAGGTAGACCAGGTAGACCACGCCGAACCACTTGATCGCACTGAAGGCCACTGCGGAGGCGGAGAGCAGCGCACCGACGCCGGCGGCGACGATGGCGATCTGCAGGGCAAGGCCGATCTGCAGGCCCAGGGCGTTCCAGTAGCCGTGCCAGAAGCCGTATTGCAGCCCGCAGGACATCGAGGCGATGGCCCCGGCGCCGGGCGACAGGCTGATCACCCAGCAGGCAATGAAGAAGGCGAACCAGGTACTGGCGAGCATTGCGAACCTCACGGCGCCCAGGCAGGCGCAATAATTTGTTACGGAGGCCCAGTGTGCCTCAGTCGCGCCGCATCGCCCAGCATTGCCGACGAAGGTCGCAGGCCTCCCTTGTAGGAGCGAGCTTGCTCGCGAACCGCCTCCGCTGCGGAGTCGCAGGAAACTCTGTTGGCGAGCAAGCTCACTCCTACGAAGTGCCCAAGAAAAAGCCCGGCACCAGGCCGGGCTTTTTTCGTCAACGCAGGCCGATCAGCTCGGAATGTCCTTGCGCAGCTTCACCGGTTCCTCGCCGCGCTTGCGCGCCAGGGCGCCGCGCAGGCGGATGTTGATTGCCTCCACCGCCAGCGAGAAGGCCATGGCGAAGTACACGTACCCCTTGGGCACGTGGATCTCGAAGGCCTCGGCGATCAGCACGGTGCCGACCACGATGAGGAACGACAACGCCAGCATCTTCAGCGACGGGTGCTTCTCGATGAAGGCGCTGATGGTGCCGGCCGACAGCATCATCACGCCGACCGAGATGACGATGGCAGCGACCATCACCGGCACGTGCTGCACCAGGCCCACGGCGGTGATCACCGAGTCCAGGGAGAAGACGATGTCGATGATCGCGATCTGGATGATGATGCCCATGAAGCCGCGAGACTTGCCGCCCTGCTGGCCGCCCTCTTCCGCGCCTTCGAGGCTGTGGAAGATTTCCATGGTGCTCTTGAACAGCAGGAACAGGCCGCCGAAGAACAGGATCAGGTCGCGCCCGGAAATACCGTGGTCGAACACGGTGAACAGGTCAGCGGTCAGGCGCATCACCCAGGTGATCGACAGCAGCAGCAGGATGCGCGTGCCCATCGCCAGTGCCAGGCCGAAGAAGCGCGCCTTGGGTTGCTGCTCCGGCGGCAGGCGGCCGACCAGGATCGAGATGAAGATGATGTTATCGATGCCCAGTACGATTTCCAGGGCAGTCAGGGTCAGAAAGGCAACCCAGATCTCAGGGCTTGTGAGCCATTCCATAGTGGGGGACGTCCGTCAGGGGGTGGTGGGAAAATTCGGGCCGCGCCAGCGGCGGATGGCCTTCTGGAAGAACAGGTTGTTCGGTACTTGCAGGAGTGCGCCCGGCGCGCCGTCCTCGGCGACTTCTTCCAGGGTGGTGTAGAGCAGGTTGATTGCCACGACCCGGCCCTTCACACCAGGCTTGTCGGCGGACTCGATGACCTCCACGCGGTCGCCCAGGCGGAACGGCCCCATGGTGAAGATCATCAAGGCGCAGAACAGGTTGGACAGCACGCTCCAGATGGCGAAGAAGGCCACCGCAGCCACCGCCGCGAAACCGGTCAGCGCGGCCCAGAGCACGTCGGCGGAGACACCCAGGCGCTCCAGCACCAGCATCACTGCCGAGCCCATGATCAGCCAGCGCAGGCCTCCGCGCAGCGGCAGCAACAGCTCCGGCGGCATCGGATAGCGCTCGCCGAGGCGGCTGATGGCGCGCGTCACGATGCGCTGCACCACCCAGGCCAGCAGCAGGATGAGAATGATCTGCCCGCCACGCAGCAGCGGTTCGCTCCACGCCACCAGCAGGTTCACGTCATTCATCACTCACTGGCCTCGAGTTGGCGCTGCAACTCTTCGAGGGTTTCCAGGGCCATCAGCCAGGACTCTTCCAGCTCGCTCTCGCGACCTTTCAGTGTCGCCTGGCGGGCTAGCAGATCGCGCAGCTCGTCCTTGCGCGCGGCATCGTAGAGCGCGCTGTCGCCCAGCCGCTGCTCCAGCTCGGCAAGCTGCTCATGGACCTTGCCCAGTTCCTTCTCCAGCTTGTCCGCCTCGCGCTTGTGCGGAGCGAGTTGCTGGCGCAGGGCGGCGGCGGCCTGCCGCTGTGCGCGCTTGTCGGTCTTGTCGCCGGCCGGCGCGGTTGGTGCAGACGGCGTCTGGCGGGCGCGGAAATCCACCAGCCAGCGGGCGTAGTCCTCAAGGTCGCCGTCGAACTCGCGGATGTGCCCATCGGCTACCAGCAGGAACTCGTCGGTAGTGCTCTTGAGCAGGTGCCGATCGTGCGACACCACCACCACGGCGCCGGAGAACTCCTGCAGCGCCAGGGTCAGCGCCAGGCGCATCTCCAGGTCGAGGTGGTTGGTCGGTTCGTCGAGCAGCAGCAGATTGGGCTTCTGCCAGGCGATCAGCGCCAGGGCCAGGCGCGCCTTCTCGCCACCGGAGAAATTCAGCACCGGCTCGTCGCAGCGCTCGCCACGGAAATCAAAACCACCAAGGAAGTCACGCAGGGTCTGTTCACGCTCGGCCGGCGCGATGCGCGCCAGGTGCAGCAGCGGGCTGGCCTTGGGGTCGAGCGAGTCGAGTTGATGCTGGGCGAAGTAGCCGATGGCGAGGTTTTCACCGCGGCTCAGTTCACCGGCCAGCAACGACAGATCGCCGGACAGGGTCTTGATCAGCGTCGACTTGCCTGCGCCGTTCGGCCCCAGCAGGCCGATGCGCGCACCTGGAACCAGTTGCAGCTTGACCTTCTCCAGCACGGCCTTGTCGCCGTAGCCCAGGCGGGCCTCGGACAGGTTGAGCAGCGGGCTGGAGATCTTGTCGGACTCGCGGAAGGCGAAGTCGAACGGCGAGTCGATATGCGCCGGCGCCAGCTCTTCCAGACGCTCCAGCGCCTTGATCCGGCTCTGCGCCTGGCGGGCCTTGGTGGCCTGGGCGCGGAAGCGGGCAATGTACTTTTCCATGTGCGCGCGCTGCGCCTGCTGCTTCTCGAAGGCCTGCTGCTGCTGCGCCAGACGCTCGGCGCGGGTGCGCTCGAAGGCCGAGTAGCCGCCGCGGTACAAGGTAAGCTTGCACTGCTCCAGGTGGGCGATGTTATCTACCACGGCATCGAGGAAGTCGCGATCGTGGGAAATCAGCAGCAGCGTGCCCGGATAGCCTTTGAGCCACTCTTCCAGCCAGAGGATGGCATCGAGGTCGAGGTGGTTGGTGGGCTCGTCGAGCAGCAGCAATTCGGACGGACACATCAGCGCCTGTGCGAGGTTCAGGCGCATCCGCCAACCACCGGAGAAGTCGCCGACTCGGCGATCCATCTGTTCGGAGGTGAAGCCCAGGCCCGCCAGCAGCTTGCGAGCACGGGCGTCAGCGGTGTAGCCGTCGGCGCTGTCCAGCTCGCTGTGCAGGCGCGCGATAGCGGTGCCGTCGTGGGCCTCTTCGGCCGCGACGAGGTCGGCCTGGATCTTGCGCAGATGTACGTCGCCGTCGAGCACGTAGTCGACGGCGAGGCGGTCGAGGGTATCGACTTCCTGGCGCATATGCGCGATGCGCCAGTCGGCAGGCACATAGCAGTCGCCGGCGTCCTGGCCGAGTTGGCCGCGCAGCAGGGCGAACAGGCTCGACTTGCCGGCACCGTTGGCGCCGATCAGGCCGACTTTCTGTCCGGCGTGCAGGGTGAGTTCGGCACCTTCCAGCAAGCGCTGGGGGCCACGCTGTAGCGTAAGATTTTGTAGTCGAATCATGGCGGCGGAGTTTATCAGCTTCGCCTGGCAATCGCTGTGGGTGCTCTATGTCTGATGATGTCTGGTCGTATGCGCTGAAACTCTACGCCCGCCCTGGGGTTGAGGCGGTTTGCCTGGCGCTGCAGGAAGACGGCACGGACGTCTGCCTGCTGCTTGGCGCAGCCTGGCTGGGAAGCGCGGGAGCGGCGTTCTCCGAACCCCGGATGAACGAGCTGAAAGTTATCGCGATGAACTGGCGTGACGAGGTGATAGTGCCGTTGCGCTCGCTGCGCCGGAACTGGCGCGACGCTGCAAACCGGGATGCGGACCTGGCGGCACTGCGCGAACGGCTCAAACGCCTTGAGCTGGATGCGGAAAAGGTGCTGCTGGAGAGATTGCAGGACGCGGCGAAGAACTGGCCACGGGGCGAAGCGGAAGATCTCGTGCGCTGGCTGGATGCAGCGGCGGGTGACGCGGGCGGCTTGCGCCGCGATGCGCGGGAAACCCTGCGCATCGCGGCGAGCCTCTCCTGAGCCTCAGGAAGCGCTGGAGGAGTTGCTGCTGGCCGGAGTTACCGGCGCCGGAGTAGCACTGGAAACCGGGGTAGCGGCCGGAGTGCTCGGCTGGGCAGCCGGTGCACTCGGAGCAGCCGGAGCGGCCGGTTTGGCAACGGCGGCGGGCTTCGCAGCGGCAGGCTTGGCGGCCGGTTTTGCGGCAGGCTTGGCAGCGGCTTTCACCGCGGGCTTGGCAGCCGGTTTCGCAGCCGGTTTGACGGCGGGTTTGGCAGCCGCAGGCTTGGCTGCCGGTTTCGCGGCGGGCTTGGCGGCGGCTTTCGCAGCAGGCTTGGCGGCAGGCTTCGCAGCGGGTTTGGCGGCCGGCTTGGCAGCGGCTTTCGCAGCAGGCTTGGCTGCAGCAGCGGCAGGCTTCGCAGCTGGTTTGGCAGCAGCCTTGGCGGCGGGTTTGGCTGCCGGCTTGGCGGTGGCTTTCGCAGCGGGCCTGGCGGTGGCTTTCGCAGCGGGCCTGGCGGCAGGCTTAGCCGCGGGTTTAGCAGCGGCAGGCTTGGCAGCGGCAGTGCGCGCGGCCGGTTTGGCAGCAGGCTTGGCGGCAGCTTTTGCGGCAGGCTTGGCAGCCGGTTTGGCAGCTGCTTTAGCCGCCGGCTTGGCAGCGGCAACCTTGGCGGCCGGCTTGGCAGCGGGTTTTGCCGCAGCTTTTGCAGCTGGCTTGGCGGCAGCTTTCACGGCCGGTTTGGCAGCCGGCTTGGTGGCAGCCCTGGCAACCGGTTTGGCAGCGGCAGCAGCCGGCTTGCGGGTAGCGAGGGATTTGCCAGCGGCTTCCTTCACCTTGGTCACGCCCTGGGCGAGCTTCAGGCTCTCCTGCACATCGCGCTTGAGGTTGGCGATGTAGGCGCGGGTTTCAGTCTGGCGAGTTTTCAGGATATCCAGTGCGCCGTCGATTTCAGCGATGGTCGACTTGGCTTTCGCCTGCGCCTTCGCCTTGCCAGCCTTGGTCGCTTCCTGCAGCTTGGCGCGAGCCTTGTGCAGCTTCTCCTGTGCCTTGCCGCGTTGCTTCTCGAGCTTGGCGAGCAGCTTTTCGGAATCGACGAGCGCCTGCTTGCAGGCACCTTCGAGGTGTTCGATCAGACTGTTGGACAGCTGGTGCAGCAGATGCAGAGGGGTAGTGACGGGTTTCTTGTTGGCCGACATGACGTGCCTCCTGGCGGACGTGGTTGCGCCCATACTAGCCCCGCACACGGCCTCTCGCCAATGTCCTGATTGAGCTGGAGCCCGCGGCAGGCATAATCTCCAGCGGTTTTCACACACGGATGAAGCGATGCATCGCCACTGCCTGATCTGCCTTGCACTGTTTTCCCCCGTCGTCAGCGCTGCCGCGCCAAAGGACGAACTGGCCTACAGCCTGGGCGTCGAGCTGGGTCAGCGACTGCAGCAGGAAGTGCCTGGAATAGCCGTCGCAGACCTGCTGGAAGGCCTGCGCCAGGGCTATCGCGGCGAGGCGCCGGCACTCTCCGAACAACGCATGCAGGCCGTGCTCGCCGCCCACGAAAGGCAGCACGACGCAGCGCAACCACAGGCCGCCGCGAGCGAGCAGGCGATGGCTGCCGAACGGCGTTTCCTGGCCAACGAAAAAGCGCGCTACGGTGTTCGCCAACTGCCCGATGGCGTGCTGGTCCAGGAGCTTCGTGCCGGGCGTGGAGTGGCGAATGCGCAGATGCGCGAAGCGAAGGTGAACTACATCGGCACCCTCGCCGATGGCAGTCAGTTCGATGCGAGCAATTCGCCGCAGTGGTTCCGCCTCGACGCGATCATTGCCGGTTGGCGCAGCGTATTGCCCATGATGTCGCCCGGTGCGCGCTGGCGCATCGTGGTGCCATCGGCACAGGCTTATGGAGCGGAAGGCGCCGGCGATCTGATCCCGCCCTATGCCCCGCTGGTCTTCGAGATCGAGTTGCTCGAGAGTCACTGAAACGAAAACGGCGCGAGTGCATCGAGCGCTCGCGCCGTCGGGGGGCTCGCCATCGCTCAGGCCGTGACGGCTTTCTGCTCGTGGGAGTTGTGCAGCACTTCGATCAGGCAGTCTTCCAGCTCGAAGCGTTCGTGCAGTTGCTGGCGCAGGCTCTTCAGCTCACTGGTCAGGCAAGTACCTTCACGGCAGTCGCCATTATCACAGCGGTCATTGAAGTTCAGCGCATTGGCGGTGATGGTTTCGAGGCGCGGATAGATCTGCTTGGCCAGTTCCAGGCCCCGTGTATCACCGAAGGCCTGTGCCTCGTTCATCAGCTGTTCGTAGACTTCGAAATGGCCTGCCGACACATAGTCGAGCAGTAGCTGACAGAAGCTTTGCAGGTTCTCGGCATTGGTCTTCGGCGCCTGGACACCGTCCAGGGAATCGAATGCCCGGACCAATTCATGTCGATCCCGCAACCAGCGGTCGATCAGCTGGTGTACGCCTCCCCAACGTTCCTGGGCATTACGGCAGCTCTCGAGCATGTTGTCCTCACTTCCCTTTTCGCCGTCCCGGCAATGTCCGCCCCGGGACAATATTCTGTCGAATCTCGACGTCCGCGATGTATGAAGCTTGTTCGGCGGCGGCTTTCCGACGGAGTGGAAAACCAGAGTATGCCCGCCCGTTATCGCCTTCAAGACACCGGCAACGGGAAAATTCATACGAGCGTTTAATCGACAGACCGCGACGCCTCTGGCCTGCGCCGATACGGCGCAGGCCATGGCGAATTGAGATGCGACGCTCAGCCGCGGCGGCGGAAGAACTGCACGATGGCGAACAGGGCGAAACCGATGAAAGCCAGCAGGCTCCACTCCGGAATGCTCAGGCCGAGCAGGGTCCAGGACACTTCGGCGCAGTCGGCCGAGCCGTGGAACATGGTCCAGATGATGTCGGCATAGGGCATGCTCTCCATCATGTATTCCAGCGGCGGCAGGCAGGACGGCAGTTGGTCCGGCGGCAGAGTCTGCAGCCATACCTGGCGGCCCGCGGTGCCGGCGCCACCCAGGGCGCAGAGCAGGATCAACACCGAGTACACGCGCGGTGCGCGGCCGTGCAGTGCGGCGATCAGCGAGAACAGACCGCAGCCCGCGAAGAAAATACGCTGCAGGATACACAGCGGGCAGGGCTCCAGCCCGACCATGTACTGCAGGTAGAACCCGGTGCCAAGCATGGCGACGCAGGCGAGGAAGGCAAGGAAGAACAGGGACCGAGGGCTGGCCAGGTTCATGGCGGCTCCGCTGAAAAGCGCTGTTGCAGGAAAGGCCGCTACGGTAGAGGAAACACGGCGATCAGTTCAAGGCAAGTGTCTAGACTGGCCGTGGCACTCATCCGGGAATCCATGCCATGCGTCGTCATTTCCTACTTTGCTCGCTGCTTTCCCTGACAACAGCACCGGCCATTGCTGCTACCGATCTCAGCAAAATTCGCCTGCCCGAAGGCTTCCACATCAGCCTTCTCACCGATCAGGTCCCTGGCGCCCGCGCCATGGCCTGGGGCGACCGGGGCACGCTGTTCGTGGGCAGTCGCTCCGCCGACAGGATCTATGCGGTGAAACCCGACGGCCAGGTGAAGGCGCTCGCCAATGGCCTGCAGATGCCCGTGGGCGTGACCTTCCACAAGGGGGACCTCTACGTTTCCTCGGTCAACCGCGTCGTCGTACTGCGCGACATCGAGGCGCACCTCGATGCACCACCCAAGGCTGAGGAGCTACCGGCAAAGTTTCCGCAGGAGACCGCGCACGGCTGGAAGTTCATCGCCTTCGCCCCCGACGACAAGCTTTATGTGCCGGTCGGCGCGCCATGCAACATCTGCCGTCCGGATCGCGAGCAGTACGCCAACCTGCAGCGCATGAATGCCGACGGCAGTGCGCGGGAAGTGGTGGCCTACGGCATCCGCAATACGGTTGGATTCACCTGGCACCCGCAGACGAACCAGCTGTGGTTCACCGACAACGGGCGCGACCTGCTCGGTGACGACAAGCCTGATGACGAGCTGAACAAGCTCAGCAAGGTGGGCGAGGACTTTGGCTACCCCGACTGCCACCAGGGCGACATCGCCGACCCCGAAGAAGGCAGGAAGCCCTGCTCCGCGTTCACCCCTCCGGTGGCCAAGCTCGGCCCGCACGTCGCCGCACTGGGGCTGCGCTTCTACACCGGCGAGCAGTTCCCCGCCGAGTACCGCAATAACCTGTTCATCGCCGAGCACGGCTCGTGGAACCGCACGCAGAAGATCGGCTATCGGGTGAAGCGGGTCGAGCTCAACGATGACGGCACGCTGAAGCGTCAGAGCGTGTTCGCCGAAGGATGGCTGGACAGCAACGGCGAGGTTCACGGCCGACCTGCCGACGTACTGGTGGCACCGGACGGCTCGTTGCTGGTCAGCGACGATCAGAATGGCGCGATCTACCGCATCGGCTACGGCAAGCCCTGAAAATGAAAACGGCGCCCAAGGGCGCCGTTTTCACTTGCATCGACAGGATCAGGCGCGCACCGCGATCGCCTGCGATACCGGCGGCGCCAGCAAGCCAAGGCCTTCCTGGAACAGCTGGTTGCTGCGCTCCACTTCACCCAGTTGCGCCAGCAGCCTCGCCAGCTCGGCACAGGTTTCCGCGCTGCGCTGGCGTACCAGGCTGGCTTCCAGATATTCGCGCGCCTTGCCCCACAGCTTGTTCTGCAGGCACAGCCGGCCCAGGGTCAGCAGGAGCTCGGGGTCATCGCCATGCTGCTTCAACCAGCCTTCGGCGGTCTTCAACTGGTGCGCGCCGTCGCGGCCACGAGCACGGCCATAGAGATGCACCAGACGGCTGTCGTAGCCTTCCTTGAGGGCCTTGCGCAGCACTTCCTCGGCCTCTTCCGGCGCGCCCAGACGCAGCAGTTGTTCGGCATAGGCGGCCACCAGCGGTGGCTGCGCACGAAGGTTGGCAGGTACGTTCTGCCAGCGCTGGGTCAGCGGCTGCAGGCTGCTTTCGCCCTGGCCGACGCCCCGCTCGCCCGCCTCGCCCAGCGCAGCCATCCAGGTACGGCGCTCCAGGTCCGCCAGCTCGGCGTTCTGCAGCACGCGCTCCTTGCGCAACTCGGGCAGCAATACACACAACGCCTGCCATTCGTGGAGGCTGACGTAGAGCTGCTGGAGCAGGCGCAGCACGGTCGGATGACGCGGATGATCCTGGTGCAGCTTGTCCAGCACCACGCGGGCGCGGGTGAAATCGCCGCGATTGATCAGCAACTGCGCGCGGGTCAGACCCACGGCAAGCTCAGCGCCGGGCTCGCGCTCCTGGGCGCGGTCCAGCAGTTCATCGCACTCGTCGGTCTTGCCCAGCTCGTTGGCCGCGCGCGCGGCGCCCAGGTAATGCGGCAGCGGGCGGTCGCTCAGTTCGGCGGCACGCCGCAGGTGGCGCAGCGCCTGCGCCCAGTGTCCCTCGGCGAGATCGCGCTGGCCATGTTCCTCGGCCAGTTGCGAACGGCGCCGACGGTTGAAGCGCGACCAGGGGTTCACCACCCGCCCGGAGACGCCCAGCAGGCGCAATGCCAGACGTACGGCGAGGTAGATCACCCAGAGCACCACCAGCAGCGCGAGGAAGGTCCACAGGCTCGATTCGTAGCGGAAACTCTTGTAGGCAATCAGCACGTAGCCTGACTGTTCGGCAATGGCCAGCCCGATCAGAGTGGCCGCCAGGACCACGGCGAGAATCAGGACGTAGACGCGACTCATGGCTGGGTCCCCGCGTCCGGCGCCACCGCCTCCTGCTGCTGCACCGCGTTCTCGCGGCGCGACAGGTAGGCCTGCAGCGAACTCAGGGCAGGGCCCAGGTCCGGCGTCTGCACGGTAACGGCCTGGCCGCTGAGCTCATCCAGGCGCGCGAGCAGAGCGCGGCTGTCGGCGAGGTCGGCATTGAAGAAGTCGCCAACGATCTGCCTGGCCTGCTTCAGTGCCTGCTCGTAGACGTCCTGCTTGCCGTTCAGCGCGGCCCATTGTGCCTGCTCGAGGGCGAGGCTCAGGGCGAGACGGACGCGGTCCAGCTGTTGGCCAGAGAGCAGCGGGCGGATGTCCTGCCCGGCGTTGAAGTCGATGCGCACGTAGCGCGAGATGCGCTCCCACCACTGGTCCCAGGTGCTGCTGCCGTCGCCCCAGGCGGTGCTTGGGCCGGTACCGCCCTCGGAGGGTTTGAATGCCGGATTCAGCGGTTGCAGCTGGGCCGCCTGGTCGCGCAGCGCGCCCAGTTGCAGGAAGAGTCCGGTGCGGTCCGGACGCGGCAATGCGCGCAGCGCTTCAAGGCTCTTGGCCAGTTGTGCGCGGGCGGCGAAGGCGCCCGGATCGTTGTTCACGCGAAGGATGTCGTCCGCGCCCTGCACCAGCTCGGTGGCGCTGTCGATGTCCTGCAGCGCAGAGAGGCGCAGCGCGGCCAGGCGCAGCAGATGCTCGGATTCGGCCAGCCGCCACTGCTGGCGACTCTGCCCCAGCACCTGCTTGATCTGCTTGGCCAACTGCTGCTGGTCGCCCTGCAGCTCCACCACCAGACGCCGACGGGCTTCGAGTTCATCAGCGTTGGGCAGGGTATCCAGGCGCTTGTTCAGCTCAGCGTTGGCGCTCTGCACGCCCTGCGCCTGGGCGCGGGCATCTTCCAGTTGTGCGGCGCGCTGCTGCTCGGCGCCCTTGAGCTGCTGGACCTGCCAGACGCCCCAGCCACCTGCGGCGAGGCCAGCGGCCCCGACCAGCAGTGCCAGCAGCGCGATGCCCGTGCCACCCCTGCGCGGGGCCGGCGCGGAGACCGGACTGGACGATGTTGGAGAAGTCTCTTGGGGAGTGACGGCTTCGCTCACAGATCCATCCTTCGCTCGAAAATTGTTCTAGTCGGCGCTTCTCAACGCTTCCATTAACGCCGCTGCGCTTGCGCCCCGGCAATCGATTACTTGCAGTGCGCCCATCTCCCGCGCCTGCTCTGCCACTCGCGGGCTGGGTACGAACAAGGGCATGGCGCGCACTTGCGGCCAATTCTCCGCTGCCAGTTGCCGCAGGTGCTCCAGCCCCTGTCCACTACTGACCGCGATGGCGTTCAAACGCTCCCCCTGGATTCGCCGCAGCAATTCGCCCGGGGGGTAAGCCGGCATTTCGCGCCGGTAGAGTTCCAGATAGTCGACCACCGCGCCTTGGCCGCGCAGGCGCTCGGCAAGGAATTCTCGGCCACTCTCGCCACGCATGATCAATACCTTCGGATCATGCACCTGCAGGGCCTGCTCGAACTCCGGCAGGGCCAGTAGCGCTTCGCTGTCGTCGCCGTCCTGCGGGCAGACGACATCCAGCCCGTAGTCTTCGAGGATAGCCGCCGTGGCGGCGCCGACGGTGAACCAGCGCTGGGTCAGCGGCGCTTGCGGCCAGTAGCGGTCCAGCCGCTCCAGGCCGAGGCGTGCCGCCGGCTTGCTGACCACGATAACCGCGCAATAGCGGTCCAGGTCAAGGATCAGGCTGCGTTCGGCGGGAGTCTCTTCGCGCGGCGTGATCGCCAGCAAGGGCAGGCAGTCGCCGTGGATGCCGTGTTCGGCGAGGATGGCAGCGAGCGCTGCACAATCCTCTTCGGGACGGGTCAGCAGCAGCCGCCAGCGGCTCACGGGTGACCGGCCTCGCCGTAGACCGCCCGGAGGATTTCCTCGGCGCCCTGGCCCAGCAGGTCTTCCGCGACCTTCACGCCGAGGGCTTCGGCATCGGCAAACGGCGCGCGAGCTTCGGCGCGCAGCAACTGGCTGCCATCAGGCTGGCCGACCAGACCGCGCAGCCACAGTTGCTCACCTTCGAGGATGGCGTAGCAGGCAATGGGCACCTGGCAACCACCATTGAGGCGCTTGTTCAGTGCGCGCTCGGCAGTAACGCGCAAGGCCGTCTCGCGGTGATGCAGCGGCTGCAGCAGTGCATGGATTTCCGCATCGGCGGTGCGGCACTCGATACCCACTGCACCCTGGCCGCCGGCCGGCAGGCTGGCTTCGACACTGATGGAGGAGCGGATGCGATCTTCGAAACCGAGGCGGATCAGGCCGGCGGCAGCCAGCATGATGGCGTCGTATTCGCCGGCATCGAGCTTGGCCAGGCGGGTGTTGACGTTGCCACGCAGGAAACGGATCTGCAGGTCCGGGCGGCTGGCCAGCAGCTGGGCCTGGCGGCGCAGGCTGGAGGTGCCGACCACGCTGCCGGCCGGCAGGTCGTCCAGGCTGGCGTAGGTATTGGAAACGAAGGCATCGCGCGGGTCTTCACGTTCGCAGATGCAGTACAGGCCCAGGCCCTCGGGGAAGTCCATCGGCACGTCCTTCATGGAGTGCACGGCGATGTCCGCTTCGTTTTCCAGCAGGGCGGTTTCCAGCTCCTTGACGAACAGGCCCTTGCCACCGATTTTCGCCAGGGGCGCGTCCAGCAGTTTGTCGCCGCGGCTGGTCATCGGCAGGAGGGTCACGGTCAGGCCGGGATGGGCCTGTTCCAGGCGGGCCTTGACGTATTCGGCCTGCCAGAGTGCCAGGGCGCTCTGGCGCGTGGCGATACGGATTTCGCGAGACATGGGCATTTCCAGGCAAAGGAAGCGTGCAAGAAAGTGCCCGCATGATAACAGCTCACGCAAATGAAAAGCCCGGGGGCCGCCCCCCGGGCTTCAGGCGCTGCGGCACTGTGTCGCTACAGGTTGTGCATGAGTCGCCGCACGCCGGCAACGTGGCGGCGGCTGACGGTCAGGGCATCGCCGTTGAGACCTTTCAGGTACAGCTGGAAGTGCCCCAGCGGCGTGCGCTGCAGACGCTCGATACGCTCGCGGGAGACCAGCGCGTTGCGGTGGATGCGCACGAAGCGGTCACCGAACTCGTCTTCCAGCGCCTTCAGCGGCTCGTCCAGCAGCACTTCGCCGCCGGCGTGTCGCAGGGTCACGTACTTGTGGTCGGCGATGAAGAAGATCACGTCTTCCAGCGGAATCAGTTCGATGCCCTTGCGAGTCCGCGCGCTGATATGACTGCGCGGACCGGGGCCACCGGCCGCCGGAGGCTTGGTCAGCGCCGCCAGCTGCACACGGTTGGGCCGCGAGGCTTTCTTCAGGGCGTCCGCCAGGTCCTCGCTGCGGACCGGCTTGACCAGGTAGCCGACCGCACTGACCTGGAACGCCTCCAGGGCGAATTCATCGTGGGCGGTACAGAAGATCACCGCCGGCGGGGCTTCACGCTCGCACAGCTTGGCGGCCACCTGAAGCCCGTCAAGGCCGGGCATGCGGATATCCAGCAGGACGATATCCGGCTTCAGGCTGTCGATCAGCGTCAGCGCTTCTTCGCCGTTGCTGGCGGATGGCTCGAGGACGCGATAGCCGTCCAGTTGCCCCACCAGCCGGGCCAGGCGCTCTCGCGCCAGGGGTTCGTCATCGACGATCAGGACATTCATAAGCTCAGGCTTCCTGCATGAGACGCGCACATGGATAGCGTAGACAGGTGAAGTGCCGTCCGTCACGGCGCTCGACGCTGAGACTAGCTTTTGGCCCGAAAAGTGCCGCAAGTCGCGCCGCAATATTTTGCAGGGCTTGCTTGGTCCCCTTCGTGGGCAGCGTCTCGGTCGATTCGTCGTACGGGTTGCTCACGCAGAGCTGGAACACACCGTCACGGTAGTCCGCCTCAACTTTCACCAGACCGCCTTCGATCCGCGGCTGGATGCCATAAATCAATGAGTTCTCGAGCAACGGCTGCAGCGTCAGCTGGGGAATCGGCACGCCATCGGGCACGCCGCTCACCTGCCAGTCCATCTGTAACCGGTCGCCAAGACGGAACTGCTCAATGGAAAGATAGCGTCTGGCCAGCTCAAGTTCCTCTCCCCAGGAAATTAATGTTCCAGGTTTGGCCAGGCTGGCGCGAAAAAGGTCCGAAAGATTCAGCACCGCCAGCTCGGCCTTGCCCGGATCGATCTCGATCAGGCTGGCGATGCTGTTCAGGCTGTTGAACAGGAAATGCGGACGGATACGCGCCTGCAGCGATTCGATCCGCGCCCGCAGCTCAGCCTGCTCCTGCCGTCGCCATTGGCTCTGGAGATAAAAGTAGCGTAGCAACAGCGTAGACATGATGAGCGCAATCAACGCGTGGCGCAGGTAGAGATTGACCTCGCCGGTGCGCGACATCGGCCCGCCGAGGGAAAAGTAATCCGCCACGGCCGTGCAGCCCAGCGTCAGCAGGACCACCAGAGCGCAGCTGAGCAGCCCGGAGAACCAGGCAGGCCAGCGCGACATGAACGGCCGCAACTGGCACAGCAGGCCGGCCGAGAGCAGCACGATCCACTGCACGAACAGCGAGGCCAGCGCCAGGCGCACCCAGTTGAAGCTGGGCGTCATCGGCTCGGCGAGCACCAGCACGAGCACCAGCAACTCGGCGAGCAGCACCAGGCTGAACAGCGCTTCAGGCTGGCACAGTTCGGGAATGAAGAAGTCTTCGTTGGGCGCCGGCTTGTCGCCGGTCTTCGTCAGTATGGGCATCGACGCAGTTTCCGTAAGCGCCTGCACGGCGGCAAGCGCCGCGTGCGACCAAAAGCCTGGAATTGTCGGGCAGCGCAAAGATCGGCCAGCGGCCCTGCGACGATTCACCGCCACTACCCTGCCGTAACCCGCCAAAGCGCCGCCGGTTTTGTCCTTCAGCCTGCTATTATCGTCGCACTTTGCCCTTCATGCAGGCTGCGCGCCGCGCCTGCCCGTTTCAGCGAGAGAGATCCATGAGCGTAGAGAAGACCAACCAGTCCTGGGGCGGCCGCTTCAGCGAGCCCGTCGATGCCTTTGTCGCCCGCTTCACCGCTTCCGTCGACTTCGACAAGCGCCTCTACCGCCACGACATCATGGGTTCCATGGCCCACGCGACCATGCTGGCCAAGGTCGGCGTGCTGACCGACGCCGAGCGCGACACCATCATCGATGGCCTGAAGCAGATCCAGAGCGAGATCGAAGCCGGCACCTTCGACTGGCGCGTCGACCTCGAAGACGTGCACATGAACATCGAAGCACGCCTGACCGACCGCATCGGCATCACTGGCAAGAAGCTGCACACCGGCCGCTCGCGCAACGACCAGGTGGCCACCGACATCCGCCTGTGGCTGCGTGACGAGATCGACCTGATCCTCGCCGAGATCACCCGCCTGCAACAGGGCCTGCTGGGCCTCGCGGACGCCGAAGCCGACACCATCATGCCCGGCTTCACCCACCTGCAGACCGCCCAGCCGGTGACCTTCGGCCACCACCTGCTGGCCTGGTTCGAGATGCTCAGCCGCGACTACGAGCGTCTGGTGGACTGCCGCAAGCGCGCCAACCGCATGCCCCTGGGCAGCGCCGCGCTGGCCGGCACCACCTACCCCATCGACCGGACCATCACCTGCGAACTGCTGGGCTTCGAAGCCATCTCCGGCAACTCGCTGGACGGCGTCTCCGACCGCGACTTCGCCATCGAATTCTGCGCCGCTGCCGCCGTGGCGATGATGCACCTGTCGCGCTTCTCCGAAGAGCTGGTGCTCTGGACCAGCGCCCAGTTCCAGTTCATCGACCTGCCCGACCGTTTCTGCACCGGCTCCTCGATCATGCCGCAGAAGAAAAACCCGGACGTTCCTGAGCTGGTGCGCGGCAAGTCCGGCCGCGTGTTCGGCCACCTTGCCGGCCTGCTGACCCTGATGAAGGGCCAGCCGCTGGCGTACAACAAGGACAACCAGGAAGACAAGGAACCGCTGTTCGACGCCGCCGACACCCTGCGCGACAGCCTGCGCGCCTTCGCCGACATGGTTCCGGCGATCAAGCCCAAGCGCGAGATCATGCGTGAAGCTGCCCGCCGCGGCTTCTCCACCGCCACCGACCTCGCCGACTACCTGGTGCGCCGTGGCCTGCCGTTCCGCGACTGCCACGAGATCGTCGGCCACGCCGTGAAGTACGGCGTGGACAGCGGCAAGGACCTCGCCGAGATGAGCCTGGACGAACTGCGCCAGTTCAGCGACCAGATCGACGACGATGTGTTCGCCGTGCTGACCCTGGAAGGCTCGGTGAACGCCCGCGACCATATCGGCGGCACTGCACCGAACCAGGTTCGCGCTGCTGTCGTGCGCGGCAAGGAACTGCTGGCTTCGCGTTAACAGCCATCGGCCGCGCCGCCCGGCGCGGCCGATCGAGGGGAAAGGATTCCCATGCTCGACGATCTCCCCACCGCCCTGCTGGGGCGCCTGCTCCGCCTTCTGCTACTGGGCTTCGAGTTTCTGCTCGAAGGTCTGCTTGACGCCCTCTTCAACCGCTTCAGCTATCTGCTCGGCTGGCTCTTCCTGCGCCTGATCACACTGGGCAGGCGACCGTGCGGGCCGGCATCTCCCGACGATTTCCGGGGAACCGACTGGCTGGTGCAACTTGTTGGCGCGCTGGTGCTGCTCACCGTGCTGGCGCTGGTCTTCTGGCGAGCGCTAGGTCCGACCTAGAAAGCCCAGCTGCGCCGGCGTCAGCCGCAACATGCGCGCGGCCTTGTGCTCGGTCAGGGCCGGCAAGTCGTTCTCCGGCAGGCGTGCCGCGCTGGAAGCCAGGTTGACGATCAACGCCTCGCGGCTGAACACGCCGTTGTCGATGGCATAGGCCGCGGCGATCAGGTTGCGCAGCTCCAGCGGCAGGCGCCAGCGGGTACGCAAGGCGGAGCCAAAGCTCGCACCGTGCGCCTTCAAGGCCTTATCCACATCCGCCTCGCCCAGCTCGCCGCCGGCGCTGTGCCAGTCCTGCAGGCTGCGCAGCAGCGCGAGGTCGCCCAGGCAATGCAACAAACCAGCGGTGAAGCAGCGGTCGGCGTCTGCCCCCAGCGACTCGGCCAGGGCAAAGGCCGCGTCGGCGGTATGTCGGGAAAGCTCCCAGAAGCGCTCGGCACGCTCCTTGAGCAGCGGATCATTGAGGGTGGCTGCGCGCTGCAGGGCGACCGCCAGCATCAGGTTCAATGCCTGCGCCACACCCAGCCGCGACAATGCCTGCATCAGCGTCTGGCAGGGCATGCCGACGTGCCGTGCAGCACTGTTGGCGGCGGAGATCAGGCACGCAGTGATCTGTGGATCGTGACCGAACTCCTGCTCGAGCATTTCCAGGTTGATATCGCTGGCTTCCATGCAACGATTCACCGCTGCACCGACCTCACCCATCAGCGGTGCGCCCTCGGTGGCATCGCGTTCGGTCTGCAGGAAGCGCTCCAGCGACAGGCTCTGCTCCAGGGTTGGCAACTCGCAGACGACGCTCTCGCCCGGCGCCAACAGCAATGAGCGCAGGCGCTCGCGCAGGTTCTCGGCATTGAAGGGTTTGACCAGGTAGGCCGTGGGCGCAAGCGGCAGGGCGGCGCGCACACTGGCGGCATCGGCCTTGGAGCTGATCAGGATGAATGGCTGGGCGACCGGCCCGCGGCGGCGCATGCGCACGTGGCGGAGCAATTCCAGGCCATCGCTGCCGGGCAATTCGCGCTCGGCCAGAATCAGGGCGAAGGGATGGCGGCGGCAGGCCTCGATGGCCGTGTCGCCGTCCTCGCAGAATTCGACGCTCGCGTCGCAGCGCACACTCAGCACCAGTTGGCCAAGCAGCTCACGGCTCCAGGGATCGCTGGCAGCCACCAGCACGCCGGGAGAAACGCTCATGGATCACACCTCGTTCGGGACGAACGCCGTCGCGGGCGGAAACAACCGATCCAGAGCCTTCCCTGTCGAATGCCCAGTCCTTCGGATGCCGCCGGCCAACGGCCTACGGATACTGCGCAGCGTAGTCCAAAGCCCTCAGGCTTCCCATGCGCGCCATCAACTTCGGAAGACAATTCTCACAAAAAAAGACGCACAAAAAGAAAGGCCCGCTTGCGCGGGCCTTTCTCCTGAACGGCTAGAGCGATGAGGCTCAGGCCAGTTCGTCGAAGCACTCGGCCAGGATGGCCAGGCCTTTGTCCAGCTGCGCGTCCGGGATGGTTACCGGCATAAGGAAGCGGATCACGTTGTAGTAGGTACCGCAGGAGAGCAGGATCAGACCTTTCTCACGGGCACGAACCACGATCTTGCTGACCAGTTCAGCGGCCGGCTTGTTGTGATCGCCGCCTTCGAACAGCTCGATGGCGATCATCGAACCCAGGCCGCGAACGTCGCCGATTACCTTGTGCTTGGCCTGGATGTCGCGCAGGCCAGTCTTCAGGCGCTCACCAACGGCTTGCGAACGGTCCAGCAGCTTCTCTTCGTCGAACACTTTCAGCACGGCCAGGGCCGCGGCGCAAGCGATCGGGCTACCGGCGTAGGTGCCGCCCAGGCCGCCCGGAGCGATGGCGTCCATGATCTCGGCCTTGCCAGCAACGCCGGAGATCGGGAAGCCGCCGCCAACGGATTTGGCGAAGGTCGTCAGGTCCGGGACGATGCTCAGTTGCTCGGTGGCGAAGAAGGTGCCGGTACGGCCAGCACCGGTCTGCACTTCGTCAGCGATCAGCAGGATGCCGTGCTCGTCGCACAGGGCGCGCAGGCGCTGCATGAAGGCCTTGGAGTTGACGTAGAAGCCACCCTCGCCCTGAACCGGCTCGATGATGATGGCAGCGATGTCGCGCGGCTGAGCGTCGTTCTTGAAGATGCGCTCGATGCTGGCGATGGACTCGTCTTCGCTCACGCCGTGCAGTTCGCACGGAGCCAGGGCGCGGAAGATGCCGCCCGGCATCAGGCCCATGCCAGCGGAGTACGGAACGACCTTGCCGGTCAGGCCCAGAGTCATCATGGTACGGCCGTGGTAGGCGCCGGTGAAGGCGATCACGCCAGCGCGGCCGGTGGCGGCACGGGCGATCTTGACGGCGTTCTCAACAGCTTCGGAGCCGGAGGTGACCAGCAGGGTCTTCTTCGGGAAGTTGCCCGGAACGCGCTTGGCGATTTCTTCGGCCAGCTCGATGTAGGGCTCGTACGCCAGCACCTGGAAGCAGGTGTGGGACAGCTTGGTCAGTTGCTCCTGAACGGCAGCGATCACTTTCGGGTGCAGGTGACCGGTGTTCAGTACGGCAATGCCGCCGGCGAAGTCGATGTACTCGCGACCTTCGACGTCCCACACGGTGGAGTTCTCGGCGCGCTCGGCGACAACCGGGTGGATCTGGCCTACACCGCGCGGTACGGCGGCCTGACGACGTTGCAGCAGGGATTCGTTGGTTTTGCTCATAGCTTCCTCAGTGGCCGCTCATCGGGCGACCGGATCAAAGGATGAAAGCGGGGAGAAGCCTCACGCGACAGCATACGATGATCGACTGTCGTGGAACTTGCGGCCCGCCAGACGGGTTGTCCGGTGCTACCACCGGAAAACGCCGGCGCGAAGGTGGCTGTCAGCTCTTGCCTGCCACCCCGCGCCCACGGAAAAAACGGATCAGATACCGCCGAGGCAGAGGTATTTGACTTCGAGGTAGTCCTCGATGCCGTACTTCGAACCTTCACGACCCAGGCCCGAGGCCTTGATGCCGCCGAACGGTGCGACTTCGTTGGAGATCAGGCCGGTGTTGATACCCACCATGCCATATTCCAGCTGCTCGGCAACGCGGAATACGCGGGCCAGGTCGCGGGCGTAGAAGTACGAAGCCAGGCCGAACTCGGTGTCGTTGGACATGGCGATGACTTCGGCCTCGTCCTTGAAGCGGAACACCGGCGCCAGCGGGCCGAAGGTTTCGTCCTTGGACACCAGGGCGCTCTTCGGTACGTCGACCAGGATGGTCGGCTCGAAGAAGGTGCCACCCAGGCTGTGCGGCTTGCCGCCAGTGAGGACTTTGGCACCCTTGGAAACGGCGTCGGCAATGTGCTCTTCGACCTTGGCAACAGCCTTGGAATCGATCAGCGGGCCGGTGGTGACGCCCTGCTCCAGGCCGTTGCCGATGTTCAGCTTGGCCACGGCGGCCTTCAGCTTCTCGACGAAGGCGTCGTACACGCCGTCCTGTACGTACAGGCGGTTGGCGCAGACGCAGGTCTGGCCGTTGTTGCGGTACTTGGAGATCAGCGCGCCTTCGACGGCGGCGTCCAGGTCGGCATCGTCGAACACGATGAACGGAGCGTTGCCGCCCAGTTCCAGGGACACTTTCTTGATGTCCTTGGCGCATTCGGCCATCAGTTGGCGACCGATCTCGGTGGAGCCGGTGAAGGTCAGCTTGCGCACGATCGGGTTGCTGGTCAGCTCGCCGCCGACTTCGCCGGCGCTGCCGGTGACCACGCTGAACACGCCCTTCGGAATGCCGGCGCGCTCGGCCAGCTCGGCCAGGGCCAGGGCGGAGTACGGAGTCTGCGAAGCAGGCTTGAGCACCATGGTGCAGCCAGCGGCCAGGGCCGGGCCGGCTTTACGGGTGATCATCGCCGACGGGAAGTTCCACGGGGTGATAGCCGCGGTCACGCCGATCGGCTGCTTGATCACGATGATGCGCTTGTCGGGCTGGTGGCCCGGAATGGTGTCGCCGTAGATGCGCTTGGCTTCTTCACCGAACCACTCGAGGAAGGAGGCGGCGTAGGCGATTTCGCCCTTGGCTTCGGCCAGCGGCTTGCCCTGCTCGATGGTCATCAGGCGAGCCAGGTCGTCCTGGTTGGCGATCATCAGGTCGAACCACTTGCGCAGCTTGTTGGCGCGCTCCTTGGCGGTCAGTGCACGCCAGGCCGGCAGGGCCTTGTCGGCGGCTTCGATGGCGCGACGGGTTTCGTCGGCACCCATCTTCGGCACGGTACCGATGATCTCGTTGGTAGCCGGGTTGTTCACGTTGATGGTCTTGCCGTTATCGGCGTCGACCCAGGAACCGTCAATGTAAGCCTGTTGGCGGAACAGCTTGGCATCATTGAGTTGCATGACCTGTCTCCTTTCGAGGAAAGCCTGTGGACGGCGGGTCTGCTTGGAGTCCCGCCTGCCTTGTTGTCTGGATGGGAGAGACCGCAGTCTCTGCCGTTCATTCGCCCCGACCGACCCGTATCGGCGCCGGAGGCGAATGCCGCCCCTGCACGGAGGCGACGCCCGGCGAACGGCTCTTAGTTCGCTCGGCATGCGGACACGAAAAAACGCAGGCCGGGGTCATTGCCCGGTCTGGTTGAACTCGTTCACGCACAGATTCCCGGGCTCTGCCCAGGAGTACGACTGCCCTACAACCTTCCGGTACGCTGATCGACGGAAGCCGCACGGAGACCTGTCACAAGGGACATGCGGTGGGTGCAACGGAAGACTGTCATCCCGCAGGCTGATGGCCGGCTGGTGTGATGCCAATTCTCCGGTCTCCTGTTGTTGTGATGGGGAGGCGTTTGAAATCTCAAACGAATCCTAGGGCCCTCGACTGCAAAGGGCAATAGCTCGTTCGACAAAACCAACGAAGGTATCAGGTTGCAGCGGGTTTTCGGAGCACTTCTACCGACAAGCGGCTGTTTTCGTTCGATATCATGAACGAGCGTACCTGCATTGGACGCCCGCACGGGAGATGCGTATGATTGCCGCCTGCCGCGCCAGCCGCGGCATACGCACCAGTAGCTCAGCTGGATAGAGTACTGCCCTCCGAAGGCAGGGGTCGTGGGTTCGAATCCCGCCTGGTGCGCCATCTATGTTGTTTCGAACTGCTTCATGCTGCCTGCGAAACTGCCTGAAAGAGCCCGCCCTGAGCGGGCTTTTCAGTTTCTACCGGCAACGCAGCGCGAGCTTCAGCACCGCTATCGTGGCGGCAGGCGCAAGTTCGAGGATCATCCTCGACAGGCGACGATTCAACTTCACCACCCAAGGTTGTATAAGCCTGCTGCCAACGCGCGAGAAAAGGACTCACCGCCCATGCTCCGGCTCCTGCTGCCAGCCCTGCTGCTGCCCCTTGCCGGGTGCGCCACCAAGCCGCCGGCGCACCCGGAAAACCTCTGCGAGATCTTTCGCGAGAAGCCGAAATGGCACGATGCGGCGCTGAAGATGCAGAAGCGCTGGGGCGGGACGATCCAGGTGCCGATGGCGATGATGTACCAGGAGTCCTCCTTCAGGCACGACGCCCTGCCACCCCGTTACTACTTCCTCGGCTTCATTCCCTGGGGCCGGGTCAGTACCGCCTACGGCTATGCCCAGGCCAAGGACGAGACGTGGGCGGACTACAAGAAGGAAGCGGGAGGCTGGGGCGCCGACCGCGATGATTTCGCCGATGCGCTGGACTTCATGGGCTGGTACATGAACAAGACCTACAGCGTGAATCGCGTCTCCAAGTGGGATGCCTACGCCCAGTACCTGAACTACCACGAGGGCTGGGGCGGCTATCGCAATCGCAGCTACGACGCCAAGCCATGGCTGAAGGCGACGTCACAGAAGGTCCAGGCTCGCGCCTCGCTGTACGGCGCCCAGTACAAGAGCTGCGAGCAGGAGCTGTCGAGCGGCGGCTGGTTCTAGCAACCCCGAATGTTCACGCGACAGCGCAGGGGCGCTCAGCGCCCCATGATCCGCTGGTATTCGTCGCGGTATTCCTCGTACGGCAGGTTGCGCTGCTGCAACTCCATCAAGCGCTGCTCCTTGGTCAGCGGCCGGGAGACATGGGCGACAGTTTCCGCCGCGGTCGGCGAAACCGGCTGCGGGAGGGCCTCGGGCGGTTGCGCCGGGGTGGTAGCGGGCAGCGGCGCCGGCAGGCTGCGTGACGGGCGGGCGACCAGCAGGGCGCTGGTGATCTCGTCGACGATCTGTTCCGACACCGCACTGACTTCCGACGAGCCCATGGAGGTGAACAGGTCGCCGTCGGCTTCGCTTTCGTAACGGCGCGAGGCGAGTAGCTGGCCGGTGAGGCCATCGTGATAGCGCACGGTGGAGGCGATCCATTCTTCGCCATCGTTGCTCGTGCGGTTGTTGGCGCCATGTCCGGCGCCAACCTCGATGACCACCAGGGTCGACAGGGTATCGGTGGCGCGCGGCTCGCCCTCCTGCTCGGTGAGCTGGTAGTCCGCCGAACCCGCCTCGTCACGCAGCGCCTCGCGCCAACTGGCCTTCAGCGCACCCCAGCGCGGGTTGGCCGCCACGCTGGCGTCGGGCTGGAAATTCACCACCATCACGTGGCGAGTGTCGCGGTAAAGCGAGATGGGCGCGGTGCGCTCATCCCGGCGGACGTCCGAGGAGCATCCGCAGATCAGGGAAACGGCCAGGGCGAGCGTGACGTTGCGCATGGTGCTTTCTCTTTATTGTCTGCCGGCATTCTGCCAGCCAATCATGACGCCCGGGTATCGTCTGAAGGTCAGCCCGCTTACCAGTCCTCGTCATCCAGGCCCGGCTGATACTCCTCCGCTTCCTCATCATCGGCCTGGTGATCGTCAGGCTGATCCTCGAAGAATGCCGCATCCTCCTCGAGCAGGCCGTCGAGGTCGTCATCGAGGTCCAGCAGGTGGTCGTGTTCGGGCTCGTGGAGGTCGAGGTCGTCGTCAGTCATGGCCGGTCTTTCGTGGGGGGAAACAGGGAAGGGAATCACAGTATAAGTCGCGCCGCGGGCGGATGACGCTCGCGTGACGGCGGACGGCGCTTTCCGGCCTTGCCGGATCGCGATTCGTCCACGATTCTCTATGAACCACGGGCGCTGCGCCGTGAGACGACGAACAGGGGGTAGGAATGAAGACTGTGGCTCAGCTGTTGAACGCCAAGGCGGACCAGCAGGTTTACACCATCGCCCCGGATGCGCTGGTGATCGATGCATTGCGCCTGATGGCGGAAAAGAACCTCGGTGGCCTGCCGGTGGTGGAGGCCAACCAGCTGGTCGGCTTCTTCAGTGAGCGCGATTACGCCCGACGCCTGGCGCTCAAGGGGCGCAACTCGGAGGACACGCCGATCAGCGCGGTGATGACCGCCCCGGTGATTACCGTGGACACCCACCTGAACGTCGACAAGTGCATGGGCATCATGACCGAGCGCCACCTGCGCCACCTGCCGGTGGTGGAGAACGGCGAGCTGCTCGGGCTGCTGTCCATCGGCGACCTGGTCAAGGCGGCCATCGCCGAACAGGCCGAACTGATCCAGCAACTGGAACAGTACATCCGCGGCGAGTGAGCGTCCCGGCGGTCGCTCAGCGCGCGGCCGCCGTAGCCACCGCGCCACTGTGCATGTCGACGATGCTCAGGCAGCCGTCGGCGTAGCCGCTGCCCGTGTCGATGTAGTGAGTGTTGCCCAGCGGGCGCACGGCGCTTTGCGCGGTATGGCCGACATACAGGCGCTCCAGCCCGGCGATGGGCGTGGCGTCTTCCTTCTCGATCCGCGTGCGCGCCCACATCACGATGGCGGCGGCGCGTTGACGGGCATCTTCGCCAAGCTCACCGGCCAGCGCCGCCACACCGCTGTCCCAGTCAGGGAACGCCGGCGTGATCGGCACCTCGGCGTGCACGATGCCGGCGCGACGGCCATCGCCCAGTTCCACTTCGATCGCCAGCGGTAACTGTTGCAGACGGCGGGCAATGCGCTCGCGGGTGAGCGGTGTGAGCTTGTACAGCCAGGCACCGCCGTTGCGCAGGTGCAGGTCGCGATCGTCCCCCGCCAGCACGATATCGATGACCAACTGCTCGTGATTGCCGCGCACCGATGCAAACCAGGGCTTGGCCAGCCAGTCGAGCACTTGCGGGGAATAGGGCCCGCGATCCACCAGGTCGCCAGCGGCGAACAGGCGATCAGCGGCGGGGTCGAACCCGACCTGTCCGAGCAGGCGCTCGAGCAATTCGAAATGGCCGTGCACATCCCCCACCACGAAGTCGCGGCCACGCGGGTTGCGCGGAAATCGTTGCACGGACTGCTCCGGCAAGAGCGTATTCATTACCAACTCCAGGGCTTTCAAGGACACAGTTTAACAGCTGCACATTGCGTTCCAGCGGCACTGCGACGAAAGCCTCGGGGGGTCTGCTGCCGCGCTGCTGCTCAGGCAGCGACGCCCCCAGCATTGGCTGCTGCCCCAGCAGCACAGCGCCCGCAAGCCGATAGTAAAACCCATATTTATCAGAGAGTTAATCGACCAGCAGGAAGCGGTACGGAAGTTGCGATGTCCCCTTCAAGCCAACCGGCCTTTTTCACGCGTGAGCCAACAGAAGCGCAACGCAATAACAGCTTGATGCCTTGCGGCGACGACCGAGCACCACAGAGCCAGCCGTCATTTCGCCGCCCCCTGGGGACACCATGTTCAAACGCAATACCCTTTCCCTCGCCGTCGTCCTGGGACTCGCCAGCCTCGGCGCGCATGCAGCCGACGGCGACACCCAGAGCCAGGAAGAAACCAGCGCCGCGCCGACCCTCGGCAAGGTGGTGGTGACCGCGCAGAAGCGCGAAGAGTCGGTACAGGAAGTACCGGCGCCGATCACCGTGCTGAGCGGCGAGAAGATCCGCGATGCCTCGCTGCAATCGGCCAACGAAGTCACCCGCTACACCCCCAACGCGTCCGCCGGCACCACCGACGGCCACGGTCGACCGCGCTGGTGGATTCGCGGCCTGGGTACCGGCGACCAGGGTGCCAACACGGTCAGCCCGATCGGCATCTACGTCGACGATGTGTACATCGCCAACATCAGCGCCACCGGCTTCCCGCTGTTCGACCAGGAGCGCGTGGAAGTGCTGCGCGGCCCGCAGGGCACGCTGTGGGGCAAGAACACCACGGGCGGCGCGATCAACTTCATCTCGCGCAAGCCGACCTTCAGCCCCGAGGGCTACTTCAAGGTCGACATGGGCAACTACGCCAACCGCATCGTCGAAGGCGCGGTGAGCGACGCGCTGGTGGACGACAAGCTGGCCGGGCGCGTGTCCTTCCACCACCAGGGCCGCGACGGCTACACCGAGAACAGGAACGACGGCAACGACCAGGGCGCACTGGAAGACGACGCCGTGCGCCTGCAACTGGCCGCGCGGGTGAACGACAACCTCGACGCCAACCTCAACGTCCACGCCCGCCACTACCACGACACCGCCAGCTACAACACGGTGAGCTACGGCACCCGGCCCAACGGTACCAACCAGTTCGGCTACTCCATCGATCCGGAACTGGGCAAGGCCAACTTCAACGCCAAGTACCAGGCCGAGATCGACCAGGCCGGCAGCAGCCTCAACCTGGTCTGGCAGCTGGGCGAGCTGGAGCTGACCTCCATCACCGCCTTCGAACACTTCACCCGCGACGGCTGGACCGACAGCGACAACACCCCGCTGGAGCTTCAACGCAGCTACAGCTATGCCGACAGCCAGCAGTGGTCGCAGGAACTGCGCCTGGCCTCGCCGCGCAGCGACCGGCTGAACTGGGTGCTGGGCTTCCACTACTTCAACGAGGACCTGGAATCGAAGAACGCCAACGCGGCGCTGCCCAACGTCTACGTGCCCAGCTACTACAACAACGTCAGCTACGACCAGAAGACCGAAAGCTACGCGATCTTCGGCAGCACCACCTACAACTTCACCGACGACTTCAGCCTCACCGCCGGCCTGCGCTGGACCCGCGAGACCAAGGACATCGATCTCTCGCGCCTGGTCAACCAGGGCGCTGCGCGCTTCGGCGACGGCCACTGGTGGCAGCCGGGCAACGTCGACTCGCCGCTGATCGTCAACGCCACCCAGGACGAGAGCAACACCTGGAGCGACTACAGCTGGGACCTGACGCCCGAATACCGGATCTCCGACAACGCCCGCGCCTACTTCCGCTATGCCCGTGGCTTCCGCTCCGGTGGCTATAACGCCGGCGTCACCAGCCAGGCCACGGTGGCCAAGGTCGATCCGGAATACCTCACCTCCTACGAGCTGGGCCTGAAGTCGGAATGGTTCGATGGCCGCCTGAATGCCAACGCCAGCGTCTTCTACTACGACTACAAGGACATCCAGCTCAACATCGTCACCGCGGTGAACAACCAGACCGTCTCGCGCCTGGCCAACGGCGCCCAGGGCGAGGCCTATGGCGCCGAGTTCGAACTCGAAGCCATCCCGCTGCAGAACCTGCACGTCAACTTCGGCCTGGGCCTGCTGCACACCGAGTTCACCGACTACACCTCGGGTACCGACGACTACTCCGGCAACCATTTCGTCCGCGCGCCCAGCGTCTCGGCGGTGATCGGCGCCGACTACCGCATCCCGCTGAACGTCGGCGGCGCGGTGATCCTCGGTACCGACTGGAACACCCGCAGCCGCCAGTACTTCTTCACCAACGACCAGAGCGCCAACATGCGCAGCGGCGGCTACACCCTGGGCAATGCGCGGGTGACCTACGAGCTGCCCGGCGAAACCACCCGCGTCACCGCCTACGTGAACAACCTGACCGACAAGGAATACCGCAACCACACCCTGCCGGGCGGCTACCAGACTGCCGCGGTGATGTTCGGTGATCCGCGCACCTTCGGCGTCTCGGTCACCACCGACTTCTGAGCGAGGTAACTGCCATGTCCCTGATCCATCGCACCTTGCGCCGCCTCTTGCCAGCCGCCGTGCTGCTCGCAGGCGGCGCGTTGGCCGCCGAGCAGCCCACCACCCTGCGCATCGCCACGGTGGCCTACGCCAACGCCGGGCAGATCACCTTCAACGGACCGGCCTATGTTATCGACCGCGACAAGTGGCTGGAGCAGCAACTGGCCCAGCGCAACATCAAGCTGGAGTGGGTGCCCGCCGCCACCGGCTCGGTGGGCACCTTCGTCAACGAGGAGTTCGCCAACCAGCGCATCGACTTCGCCTTCTACGGCGACCTGCCGTCGATCATCGCCAACGCCTCGGGGGTGCAGACCCAGCTGATCGTCCCCGGCGGCATCGGCAACAACGTCTACCTCGTGGTGCCACCGGGCTCCACGGCGAAATCCATCGCTGACCTCAAGGGCAAGCGCATCGCCCTGCACCGTGGCCGGCCGTGGGAACTGTCGTTCGCCAAGCTGCTGGAAGCCAATCACCTGGGCTTCGAGGACTTCCGCATCTTCAACCTCAACCCGCAGGCCGGCGCCGCCGCATTGAGCGCCGGGCGGGTGGATGCGTTCTTCACCCTCAGCGATGCCTTCCTGCTGGAGGACAAGCAGGTCGGCCGCGTCATCTGGTCGAGCAAGGAGGCGCCGGCCGACTGGAAGATGCGCGCCGAAGTCTGGGGCGCGCGGGATTTCGTCAAGGATCATCCGGACCTCACCCAGCTGGTGGTGGACGCCTACCTGAAGGCCGCGTGGTGGGTATCCCAGGACGCCAACCAGGCGGCGTACCAGCAAGCACAATCACGCTCCGGCGTACCGCTGAGCGTGCTGCAACGCGAAGTCGCCGGCGAGCCGTGGCCAGCGCACTTCTCCCCGCTGTACGACGATGCCCTGCGTCAGCACTACACCGACGGCATCGCCTATAGCCTGAAGGCGAAACTGATCCGCAACGCGGTGAAGGTGGACGACCTGCTGGAACCGAAGTTCGTCGAGCAGGGATTGAAGAATCAACAGCTCGAAGGATTCTGGAAAGAGCAGGTGAAAACCGTCGCCAGCCAGCCCTGACATTCCTGACACCAATGAAAATAATAAAGCCCCGTTCTCGGGGCTTTATTATTTTTCGGCAAACTTACAGGAGCAACTGTTCATAACAAGTAGCTGCCCCAGCACCACTGTAAAAGCAGTTGCTGCAGCAACAGCAGAGAAACACCTGAAATTCGCACTAAACCGCTCTAAAACGCATGGCACAGAGCTTGCTCAGGCTAATTGGTAAATTATTAAAAGCCCCGAGCGACTGCCATGAAGCATGCAAGAGATTTTCGATTGAAACCGCTGGCCATTGCATTATCCAGCGCCCTTTTATTCAACGCTGAAGTTGCACTTTCCGACGAATCCAATAGCGCCGGAAATATCACCCTGAGTACCGTCACGGTCCAGGGGCAAAGCCAGGAAACCCAGGTCGGCGATGCCCGCAAGGAAGTCGCCCCAGTCTCCAAGGGCACCCTCACAAAATCCCAGCTGGAAAAGTTCGTCGGCCTCGACAGTGCCGTCACCGGCGCCCTCAAATACCTGCCCGGCGTGCACGTCAGCGGCGGTGACAACAGCGGCATCACCGAAGGCGGATTGAACATCCGCGGCTTCTCCCAGGACCAGATCGGCTTCGTCCGCGACGGCATCCCGCTAAACGATCCGCAGTTCCTCACGCCCCACGCCGACTTCATGGGCGACCCGGAAAACTACGAGTCGGTGTCGGTGCTTTACGGCTCCTCCTCGATCAACGCGCCGACCCTCACCGCCAGCGGCGGCAGCGTGCTGATCAAGTCCGTCGCGCCGACCAGGGAAAGCGGCCTGCTGGTGAAGCAGAACGTCGGCAGCGACAGCCTGTTCCGCACCTTCGCGCGGGTGAACACCGGCGAGGTGAACGGCTTCTCCGCCTGGCTCTCGGCCTCACGCACCACCGCCGACCTGTGGGACAACAGCGGCGGCGAGCTGTCCTCCAACCGCTACGAAGGCAACCTGCAGTACGAGTGGGACGGCAACCGCATCAACGGCCTCTTCTCCAGCTTCCTGATGCGCACCAACAGCTACAACCACCCGACGCTCGCCGAGTACCGCGCCAACAAGTACGACCAGGGCTACCCGCGCGACATCTACCCGACCAAGGGCAACGGCACCAACGGCGTACCCGACGTCACCGTGCCGGGCCAGAGCGCGGCGGCCTCGCGCGCCGACTTCAAGATCCAGACCTACGCGCTCAACGGCCTGTTCAACCTCTCCGACAAGGTCCAGCTGAAGGTCGATCCGTACTTCGTCCGCGTCACCGACGGCACCGCCGCCGTGGCCGTGGTGCCGGTCAACGAGAACAAGGTCAACGCCGATCTCAATGGCGACGGCGACAGCATCGACCCGCTGGTGACCGGCGCGCTCAGCGTCTACCCGACGCAGTACCGCATCGGCTCCACCAATACCCTGGACTTCCTGGTCAACGACGACCACACCCTGCAACTGGGCCTGTGGACCGACTACACCCACGCCCGCAACCAGTTCCCGGTGGTCGAGATCAAGGGCAACGGCAAGCCCGCCGGCATCGACGGCAGCCACAAGCTGCGCGACGGCAACGGCAATGCCATCTACTTCACCGACCAGCGCAACGAGATCACCACCCAGAAGCTCTGGGTGCAGGACACCTGGGACATCACCTCGCAGCTCGTCCTCACCGGCGGCCTGGCCTGGCAGCACACGCAGAACAAGGGCGACGATCGCCTCAGCGACTTCAACGACAGCGCCGACTACAACCGCTTCCTGCCCAGCCTGAGCCTGAGCTACCAGCTCGACCCACAGCAGCAGCTCTACTACAACACCACCTCGAACATGCGCACTCCGGCGGTGGCCTCGGTCTACGGCCAGGCCAACGGCGGCGACAAGCAGAAGCCGGAAGTCACCTGGAACCAGGAGATCGGCTGGCGCTACAGCACCGATGACGTGCTGCTCAGCGCGGCGCTGTTCTACGACAAGTTCAAGGATCGCCAGGCGGCGTTCGAGGAAGTCTCCGGCGTCACCTCCTACTTCAACGCCGGCGACGTCACCACCAAGGGCCTGGAGCTTTCGCTCAACGGCCTGCTGCCGGCGAACTTCAACTACTTCGCCTCCTGGACCTACCTGCGTTCCACCCAGGACGACGACTACAGCGCCGGCGGCGCCAGCCTCGACACCAGGGGCAACCAGCTCTACGACACCCCGCGCAACCTGTTCAGCGCCGGCATCGGCTACGACAACCAGACCTTCTACGCCAACTTCCTCGGCCGCCACACCGGCAGCTTCTACGGCGACCTGGCGAACAACGAGAAGATCGGCGGCTACACCGTGTTCGACGCCAACCTGGGCTACCGCCTCAAGGACCTGGGCAGCGCGCTGAAGGAAACCACCCTGACGCTCAACCTCAACAACGTCTTCGACAAGCACTACCTGTCGGGCGTGAACTCGGGGACGGTCTCCGCCGACCCGGCCGACGGCGACTTCTACGGCGCGCCGAAGTACTACAAGGGCGCACCGCGCGCCCTGGTCGCCGGCATCTCCGTCGGCTTCTGATCACCCTGCACGCGCCCGGTGCGGGAGCGCCGGGCCGGGAGGCGACATGACCACTCCTCGCTACGACCACATCATCGTCGGCGGCGGCAGCGCCGGCAGCGTGCTTGCCAGCCGCCTCAGCGCCGACCCGCAACGCCGCGTCCTGCTCATCGAAGCCGGCCCGGACACTCCACCCCACGCCACGCCGGCGGAAATCCTCGACGGCCACAACCCCTTCCGCCTGCGCCTGGAGCTGCGCGATCGCTATTTCTGGCCGGACCTGAGCGTCCGCCACGGCGCACAGCCCGAAGGCGTCGAGCGCCCCGAGCGCTATCTCGAACAAGCCCGCGTGCTTGGCGGCGGCTCCAGCGTCAACGTGCTGGTGGCCAACCGTGGCCTGCCGCGCGACTACGACCAGTGGGCCGAACTCGGTGCCGAAGGCTGGGGCTGGGACGACGTGCTGCCGTACTTCCGCAGGCTCGAACGCGACACCGATTACGCCGGCCCACTGCACGGGAACGACGGGCCAATCCCGATCAGCCGTGTCTCCAACCGCGACTGGACGCCCTTCACCCGCTCCGTGGTCTCGGCGCTGCAAGCCGAAGGCCTGCGCGACATCGGCGACCAGAACGGCGTGTTCGACGACGGCTACTTCGCACCCGCAGTAAACCTGGAGCATGGCCAACGCGTGTCCGCCGCCCGTGGCTACCTCGATGAAGCAGTACGCGCACGGTCCAACCTGACGCTGTGGACCGACAGCCAGGTACTCGGCCTGCAACGCAACGGCACGCGCATTACCGGCGTCGAACTGCAACGTAACGGTGAGCGCATCACTGTGGGGGCTGGCGAAGTCATCCTCGCCGCCGGAGCGCTGCAATCGCCGGCCTTCCTGCTGCGTAGCGGCATCGGCCCGGCCAGCCAATTGCAGGAGCTGGGCATCGAGGTAATCGCCGACCGCCCCGGCGTCGGCGGCAACCTGTGGGAGCACAGCTCGCTGGGCACCCTGGCCACCCTGGGCGATGCCGCGCGCTCGGACGCCGTGCTGGCGCGGCCCGGCACCTCGCACCAACTGGGTATCCGGGTGTCCTCGGGCGTCGATCCGCACACGCCCTCGGACCTCTACCTGGCCATCGGCGCAGACGCCGAGCGCGGCGTGGCGCACGCGCTGTTCTGGATCAACAAACCCAGCTCCAGTGGCCGCCTGACCTTGCGCGATCGCGACCCGGCAAGCCCGCCGCAGGTCGATTTCAACCTGCTCTCCGACCCTCGCGACCTGCAACGCGCACGCGTGGCGCTGCGCACCATCCAGCGCCTGTTCAAGCACCCGGTCCTGGCGCGCTACGAACTGCAACTGGCGCTTACCCCCTTCGCCGTGCCGCAACCGGGCGGGCCGAAGCTGGAAACCCTGCTGGCCGACGACGCGGCGCTGGAAGCCTACCTGCGCCGGCACATCGGCGGCGTCTGGCACCCCAGCGGCACCTGCCGCATCGGCACCGCCGATGACCCGCAGGCCGTGGTCGACAGCGCCGGCCGCGTCCACGGCGTTGAAGGCCTGCGCGTTGCCGACGCCTCGATCATCCCGGTGATCCCCACCGCCAACACCAACCTGCCGACCCTGATGCTCGCCGAGAAAATCGCCGACGCCATCCTGGGCGGTGCCTGAGGAACTCGCCATGTCGCGCTATGAACTGCTGATCGATGGTCGCCTGCAGGCGGCCGAGCACTACGACCGGGTGATCGACCCGGCCAGCGAGGAAATCGTCGGCGAAGCCGCCCGCGCCAGCCTGGCGCAGGTCGACGCGGCGGTGGACGCCGCGCACCGTGCCTTCCCGGCCTGGGCCGGCGATCTCGACGTCCGCCGCCAGAGCCTGGCCCGAGCCGCCGAACGAGTACGTGAGAATGCCCAGGCGCTGGCCGAGCTGATCACCCGCGAACAGGGGCGCCCGCTGCGCTCGACGCTGGAGGAAGTGGCTGGCGTCGCCGCCACTTTCGAGCACCACGCGCAGCTGGAGCTTCCCGCCGACACCCCGTTGCGCGACGACGGCGAACGCCTGGTGCGCATCACCCGCAAACCCCTGGGGGTGGTCGCCGCGATCACGCCGTGGAATGTTCCGCTGATCCTGCTGGTACTGAAGATCGCGCCCGCCCTGCACGCCGGCAACAGCGTGGTGGCCAAGCCCTCGGAGCACACGCCGCTGTCCACCCTGCTGCTGGCGCGACTGCTGGGCGACGTGTTCCCCGCGGGTGTGTTCAACGTGATCGCCGGTGCGGGCGAGGTCGGCGAACAGCTGGTACGTCATCCCCGCGTGCGCCACGTGACCTTCACCGGCAGCGTCGCCACCGGCAAGCGCCTGTATGCCGGTGCAGCGGACGACCTCAAGCGCCTGACCCTGGAACTGGGCGGCAACGACGCCGCGCTGGTGCTGGAAGACGCCGACCTCGACGCCATCGTCGAACCGCTGTTCTGGGGCGCCTTCTGGAATAGCGGCCAGGTGTGCTTCGCAATCAAGCGCCTGTACGTGCATGAAAGCCTGTTCGAGCCCTTGCTGTCGAAACTTGCCGAACGCGCCGAGCGCACCCGCCTCGGCCATGGGCTCGACCCGCAGGCGGAACTGGGGCCGCTGACCAACGCGCAGCAACTGGAACGGGTGATCACCCTGGTGGAAGACGCCAAGGCTCATGGTGCGCGCATCCACAGCGGCGGCGTGCGGCCCGATGGCCCCGGTTATTTCTACCCGCCGACCCTGGTCAGCGGCGTGGCGGCCGGCGTCGCGCTGGTGGATGAGGAGCAGTTCGGCCCGGTGCTGCCGCTGATCCCGTTCCACGACGAGGAGGACGCCATCGCCCAGGCCAACGCCAGCCACTATGGCCTCGGCGCCTCGGTATGGACCCGCGACCTGGCGCGCGGCGAAGCCATCGCCGGGCGGCTGGAGGCGGGCCTGGCCTGGGTCAACCAGCACGGCCACATCCAGCCCGGCGCTCCCAAGGGCGGACACAAGTGGAGCGGGCTCGGCTACGAAGGCGGGCAACGCGGTCATGAGGCCTTCAGCGAGCTGCAGGTTCTGAACATTTCGCGGCGCTGAAACGATTCAAAAGCCCCCACCCTGCCCCTGGCTACGCGCCCCGCTCCTCAAGCGGGAGAGGGGACCGCTCGGCGCAGGATGGAACGGCTGCGTCAGCCAGCGCGGACTGCCCCCTCTCCCCAAGGGAGAGGGCTGGGGTGAGGGGAAAAACGCCGGCGCAAGCCTTCCCGGAAAACAGACAGCCATTGCAACCCAACTCTCAAAGAGGATTCCCCGATGCGTGCCGGAAGCTGGCCCTCGATCCTGCTCACCCTGGCCTTCGCCGTGATCATCGCGGCATGCCACGGCAAGACCATCCTGCTGGTCGCCGACATCGCCAACGCATTCTCGGTCAGCCCCTCGCGGGCCAGCTGGGTAGTGTCGGCGGTGGCGGTGGTCGCCGCCCTCGCCTCGCCCCTGGTCAACTGGATCGTGGCGCGGGTCGGCGAACGCCGCGCCATCGTCTTCGGCCTGTTGCTGGCGGCGGCGTGCAGCTACCTGGCGAGCCGCACTGAAGATTTCACCACGCTGATCACCCTGCGCGTCATCGAAGGCGCCGGCTACATCAGCGTGGTGCTCGCCGCACTCGCCTTGCTGGTGCACACCACCGAAGGCCGTCGCCGCACCACCGCGCTGGCGTTCTGGTCGGTGGCCTCGCCCCTGGGCGGGGCCATCGCCATCTTCGCCGTGGCGCCCTATGTCGGCGGCCAGCATGGCGAATGGCGCAACGCCTTCAGCGGCCACGCGCTGGTGCTGCTGGTCCTGCTGCTGGCGACGCCGCTGCTGCCATCGGTGAACCTGGCGACCCGCAGCGAGCGCCACTCCCTGCGCCAGACCTTCCGTCTCTACGCCGACCCGTCCGTGCTGCGCCTGGCCCTGGCCGTGGGCGCACCGCTGACCGTGGCGCTGGGCCTGGTGACCATCACCCCCGACTACTTCATCCACAGCCTGGGCGTCGCCCCTTCGACCATCGGCGTGATCTCCACCATCGGCATCCTCTCCAGCGTGCTGGCCGGGCTGCTCGCCGGCTTCGTGCTCAACCTGCGCTTCTTCGGCCCGCTCGCGGTGGTCGGCGGCGCGCTGATCGGGGTGGTGCTGGAGGTGCTGGTGTTCATCCCCGGCATCGCCGCGTCCACCGCCATCGTGGCGAAGATCGTCCAGGGCTTCGTCGGCAGCTTCGTCGTCGCCTGGGTGTTCACCAGCATCCCGCGCATGAGCCGCGGCGGCGACGTGATGGGTGCCGGCGGCGTGGCAGAGCAGGCGCTGTACCTGTCGATGTTCCTCGGCCCGGTGCTGCTGTTCCCGCTGTTCAGCCTGCCCTCGCGCCTGCCGTTCTTCGCCGTGCTGATCGTCGCCAGCCTGCTGCCGCTGTTCCTGCTGCCACTGGGGCTGCGCTGGCGCGCAGCGGAACCGCCGGTAACCGCCTGACAAAGTCGGCCCCAGCAGGACGCTCACACTCGCGCTGTCCGTAGGATGGGTGGAGCCTGCGATACCCATCAGCCATGACCGGGCGAAACACGATGGGTATCGCTTCGCTCCACGCCATCCTACAAAGGCACGCCGGAAAGCCTGGTGTGTGAGTGTGTGTAGGAGCGAGCTTGCTCGCGAACAAACCCCGCTGCGGGCTCGGATCGAAAGCAAGAACTGGGCGTCTCCCTCGCTCCTACAAAAGCATCCGAGGTGGCTGGCCCATCCCGAGGAAATGGCAACCGCAGAGTGCTATCATATGGCGATAGCATTTCTGGATGCAGAACCGCCACCGTAAAACCCTCGCCATGATCTTCCGCACGCCAACCAGTGCATCGATAGTCTTTACCGACATCGAAGCTCTGGTTCTGCATCTGGGCGGCACCGTGGATAAGCGTGAAGGGTCACGGGTGAAATTGGTTCTGCATGGCCAGACCTGGCGCTGCCATCGCCCGCATCCAGGCAAGGAGGCCAAGCGTTACCAGGTCGAGGAAGCCCGGGAATTCCTGCGTCGGGCCGGAGTGGAAGCATGAGCCGCATGACCTACAAGGGCTACATCGCCCGTATTGAGTTCGATGATCGTGATGACCTCTTCGTCGGCCGCCTGCTGGGCGTGAACGACATCATCAGCTTCCATGCCGACAGCGTTGGTGGGCTGCATGCTGCCTTCCAGGATGCCGTCGAGGATTACCTGGCCGACTGCGCGGAGCGCGGTGTGGAACCGGAAAAGCCGGCGTCCGGCAAGATCATGCTGCGCATCCGCCCGGAAGTTCACGCCGCCGCCGCGATTGCCGCCAAGGCGTCCGGCAAGAGCCTGAACCAGTGGGCGGAGAGTGTTTTCGAACGCGCAGCCCGCAGACGCACCAGCGGTTGAGTGCAGATTTGTAGGAGCGAGCTTGCTCGCGAACCGAGCCCACAGCGGAGCCTGTTCGCGAGCAAGAACTGGGCGCCCCCTCGCTCCTACGAAAAGCCGTCGATTCGCAGCCACGAAAAAGCCCTCGCAAGAGGGCTTTTTCAGTTCAGGCGAAGGTTCAGGCCGCCGCGCCCAGCAGCTTCTGGCCCTGCTCCCAGAGGCCGGTCATCTTCCATTGCTGTTCCAGCACGCCGGGGCCGAATTCCTGGGAGCCGCCGAGGCCTTCGGCCAAGCCCTGGAAGTAGGCGCCTTCCTCGATCAGCAGGATCAGCTTGGACGCCTTGATCAGGTCCTCGCCCCAGAAGGTCGCGCCGCCGTTGGCTTCGAGGATGGCCGGGGTGTGCGGGTTCTCGGCGATCCTGTCGAGGATGAACAGCGGCTCGGGCTGGCGGCGGTCGATGTAGATCGGCAGCTCGCGGGCCAGGGTCACGCGCTGGGAGGCGGCGTAGCGGATCGGCAGCTCGCGGTGGGCGCTGGCCCAGCCGCCGAGGTACGGCGTGTGCACGTGGATCACCACGTTGATTTCCGCGCGCGCCTGGAAGATCGCCGCGTAGCGCTTGCCGTTGCCGCCGGCGCCACGGCCGCTGAGCGGGGTCGCTCCGGCGATGCTTTCGTCGAGGATCACCTCGCCGTCCCAGGTCGAAATCACCGCGCGGATTTCCTGGTCGTCCGCCCAGGGGTTGGGCGCATGGACGGCGATCACCTTGTCGCTGTCCGGCACGCGCACGTAGGCCTGGTAGGTATTGGTGGCGGTGAGGGTGCGGCTCTCCTTGAGCACGCGGAAGGCCTTGGCGAAGTCGCGGCGGACCTGTTCGAGCTGGCTGGCGAGTTGCGGGTCGAGGGTGGACATGGAGTGCCTCCTGGCAGTCGGGGATGGATGAACCGCGTGGCGGTGTTCCAGGGACTGAGCAGGACTTGTGCCATTAAAAAATATTCCAATTAATCAGAAAGTTACGAAATTGTCCTGGTTACATCAGGACAGCAACCGCGGCTGAACGGGAGAAATTGCTGCCCGTCCAGCATCCCCTGCTGACCAGCTGCTGCTGTACAGACAAACGCCCTGCTGCAACAGCAGCACACTGCCCTGCAAGCCGCGCGTTGCCTGGCCTGCAGCCTTTGGGCACAGCCCTTGCTCAAGACCTTGCACGAGCAGCACGACGCTGCCCCCGCAAAGCAAAGGAGCACGGCCATGAGCACCGAATTCTTCTGGCGACTGCCGCTGGGCAGCGACGGTCCCTATCTCGCCTCGGACAAGAACAACCGTGGCAGCCACATCGAGCGCCCCGGCAACATCGCCCCGGGCCGCCTGCCCAACGGCGAGCCGGACGGTTTCACCTACATCGACTACATCGCCCAGGTCGCCAAGGCCGCCGAGATCGCCGGCTTCGAAGGTGCGCTGCTGCCCACCGGACCGGAGCCGTGGATCGCCGCCGCCGCACTGGCCCGCGAGACCCGGCGGATCAAGTTCCTCATCGCCTTCCAGGCCGCCTGGACGCTGCCGGCCTACGCCGCGCAGCAGGCAGCGATCCTCCAGCACCTGTCCCGCGACCGCCTGGAGTGGAACATCATCACCGGCGGCAACCCCGCCAGCCAGCGCGCCAACGGCGACTTCCTCGAGCACGACAAGCGCTACCAGCGCACCGGCGAGTTCCTCGACATCATCGACGGCCTGTGGAAGAACGAGCAGTTCTCCTACCAGGGCGATATCTACCAACTGGAGAACGGCTCGCTGCCCATCGCACTGCGCAACGTGCGCAAGCCGGGCGTGTACTTCTCCGGCTTCTCCGACCCGGCGCTGGACGTCGCGGCGAAGCACGCCGACGTCTACCTGAACTGGGCCGAACCCATCGACAAGCTCAAGCCGCACCTGGAGCGCGTGCGCGAGCTGGCCGACAAGCAGGGCCGTGAAATCCGCTTCGGCATCCGCATCGACCTGTTCGCCCGCGAGACCGAAGAGGCCGCCTGGAGCGAGCTGCGCCGCCAGTACGAGCGCATCGACGCGCGCACCAGCGCCTTCATCAAGAACTTCGCCACCGGCTCGGACTCCGTCGGCGCCGCACGGCAGACCGCCTACCACCAGAACGTCGAGCGCTTCGACGACCTGATCCTCGGCCCCAACCTCTGGGCCGGCTTCGGCAAGGCCAAGCCGGGTCCGACGATCGGCCTGGTGGGCAGCCACGAGAACGTCGCCGAGCGTCTCGCCGAATACCGCGACGCCGGTTTCTCCACCTTCATCCTCGCCGGCAATCCGCACCTCGAAGAAGCCCTGCGCATCGGCCAGGAAGTGCTGCCGCTGGTGCAGGGCAAACGCGCCGACATCCACGAACTCAAGGCCCGCGCCTGACCCACAAGGAGCTGCACATGTCCCGTCCCCTCGATACCCTCTGGTACACCCGTTGCCCGGTCCCGACCGGCCTCGGCATCGCCGTGCAGAAAGGCTGGCTGGAAGAATCCCTGGCCGAGCAGGGCACGCAGATCCAGTCGCTGCGCGAGTCTGCCGACCAGGCGGTGCGCGAGTCGCACTTCGACCATACGCTGCAGAATTCGGTGCGCCACGGCGGCAACATCCCGGCCATCTGGGCCCGCGCCAGCGGCCGCGAAACCCGCGTGATCGGCCTGTCCTGGGCGGATGAAGCACAACTGATCCTGACCACCGCCGAGAGCGGCATCCGCAGCGTGCGCGACCTCAAGGGCCGGCGCTTCGGCCTGCCGGACTGGAGCGGCGCGCAGATCGACTTCACTCGCGCCCAGGCCATCCGCGGCCTGGAAAACGCCCTGCGCCTGGAAGGCCTGGAAGTGCGCGACCTGGAGCTGGTGGACTTCGGCCTGAAGGGCACCTTCAGCGATGAAGCGCCGGGCAACATCGTCGGCATCACTGGCCACGGCGGCAGCCGCCGGCGCAGCCAGAACCCGGAACTGGTCGGCCTGCTGCGTGGCGAAGTCGACGCGATCTTCCTCAAGGGCGCCCACGCCGTGCAGCTGGCACAGCAGTTCGGCCTGCACACGGTGATCGACACCGGCGCGCACCCGGAGCCACTGATCCGCGCCAACAACGGCACGCCGCGCACCCTGAGCGTCGACCTCAACCTGCTGGAGCAGCACCCCGACGCCGCCACCGCGATCCTCGCCTCGGTGCTGCGCGCCGAGGACTGGGCGCACCAGCACCCGGACGACACCCGTCGCTACCTGGCGCGGGAAACCAACAGCAGCGAGTTCTGGGTCGCCACCGCCTATGGCGAGGACGCCCACCTGCGCCTGCGCACCAACCTCGATGAAGGCTCGATCCTCGCCCTGCAGGACTTCACCGACTTCCTGCAGCGCTGGAACTTCATCCCGACGCGCTTCGACGTGCGCGAGTGGATCGACCCGCGCCCGCTGGAAGCCCTGCGCAGCCGCCTGGCGCAGAAGGCCGGCTGACCAACGTCACGAGGGCGATTCCCTCTGTTTCCCGACCCGGGCCCCCGCGCGACGGCGCGGGGGCTTGCATCCCTGACGGACACCCATGAGCACACCGCTGGAAACCCTCTGGTACACCCACAGCCCCGTCCCCACCGGACTGGGCATTGCCGTCGAGTCCGGACGCCTGGCCCAGGCCTTCCGCCCCTTCGGCACGCGCATCCAGTCGCTGCGCGAGTCCTCCGAACGCGAGGTGCGCGAGGCGCACTTCGACCATCACCTGCCCTACTCCGTGCGCCACGGCGGCAATATCCCGTCGATCTGGGCCCGCGCCAGCGGCGCGCGTACGCGGGTGATCGGGCTGTCGTGGAGCGACGAGGTCCAACTGATCGTCAGCGCGCCGGACAGCGGCGTACGCAGCGTCCGCGACCTGCGCCACCGGCGCTTCGGCCTGCCGAAGTGGGCCAACGTGCAGATCGACTTCACCCGCGCCCAGTCCCTGCGCGGCCTGGAAAACGCCCTGCGCCTGGAAGGCCTGGAAGTGCGCGACGTCGAGCTGGTGGACTACCCCTACGGCGGTACCTTCAGTGACGACCCGGTGCGCCATGTGTTCGGCGCCCAGGTGGCGCTCAAGGGCAACCGCGTGGTGCAGCGCAACAACGAACTGATCGGCCTGCTGCGCGGCGACATCGACGCGATTTTCCTCAAGGGCGCCCACGGCCTGCAGCTGGCCCACGAATTCGGCCTGCACGTGGTGATGGATGTCGGCTCGCACCCCGAGCCGCTGGTGCGCGCCAACATCGGTACGCCACGCACCCTGACCGTCGACCAGCAACTGCTGGACGAGCATTTCGACGCCGCCGTGCTGGTGCTCGACAGCGTGCTGCGCGCCGAGCAATGGGCCTGGGCACACCCGGAAGAGACCCGCCGCTTCCTCGCCCGCGAGCTGAACACCAGCGAATTCTGGGTGGCCAGCGCCTACGGTGACGATGCCCACCTGCGCCTGCAGACCAACCTGGCCGAGCGCTCGATCAACGCCCTGCGTGATCTCACGGCGTTCCTCCGGCGCTGGCAATTCATCGCCCACGACTTCTCGGTGGAAGACTGGATCGACCCGCGCCCACTGGGAGCGCTGCTGGGGAAAGTCGATGTCGCCATCTGACGCGCCGCGCGAAAGGCCTGCCGCCTTCCTGCTCAACTTCATGCTGCTGGCGGCCTTCAGTGGCGCCACCATCGGCATGGCGAAGATCGTCACCACGCTCTACGCCATCAGCATCGGCGCCAATGCCATGCAGATCGGCATCATCTCGGCGATGGAAGCCCTCGGCATGGTGATCCTCACCCTGCCCGCCGGCTTCGTCATCGCCCGTTTCGGCGCGCGTCGGGTGTACTTCCTCGCCAGCCTCGGGCCGATGCTGCTGAACCTGGCCATCCCGCTGTTCGGCGGCTGGCTGTGGCTGGCCTTCGCGCGGCTGCTGATCGGCCTGTGCATCCCGTTCCGCATCGTTGCCATGAACAGCGTCTTCCTGCGCCAGCTCAAGCGCATCGGCAACGACAAGGCCGGCTGGTATCGCGGCTCGCTGACCCTGGGCATGGGCCTGCTCGGCCCGCTGCTGGGCAACTGGCTGAGCGGCGCGGCGAGCTTCACCTGGGGCTTTGCCGCCATCGGCCTGTGCTTCGGCCTGATGGCTTTCTACAGCCTCGGCTTCTGGGAAGGCGAGGCGCCCAGCGACGATCTGCCCGTCGCCGCCGTCACCGGCGGACTGCTGCAACAGGTCGGCGCCATGCTGGCCAACGTCGAGATCGCCGAGAGCTGCCTGATCGAGCTGCTCAGCGCCGCCACCAGCGCGCTGTTCGGCACCTTCATCCTGCTCCTGGCGATGGAAGTCGCCGGCCTCTCGCAAGGCCAGGCGGTGAGCCTGGTGATGATCCAGGGCCTGGCCTCGGTGCTCGGCCTGTTTGGCTTCGGCTACCTGATCGAACGCAGCGGCCGGCGCCTGGCCTATATCGGCAGCCTCAGTGCGGCGCTGCTCGCCCTGCTGCTGCTCGGCAGCGCGCACAGCTACTGGCTGCTGGCCCTGGGCGGCGTGCTGCTCAGCGCGGCGGCCGCACTGATCCACCTGGTGAACATGGCCCAGCTGGGCGAGCACGCGATGGACAAGAGCAAGATTTCCGGGCTGTTCAACCTCGCCTCTATGTCCGGCAGCTTCTCCGGTGCGCTGCTGGGCGGGGTGATCAGCCACTTCGTCGGGCTGGGCAACCTGTTCCTCTGCTGGATTCCCCTGGTGCTGCTGGCCGCGCTGTTCTGCTGGCAACGCAAGCTGCGCCGACAAACCACCGAGCCTTTGCTCGGGCAGGAGGGCTGAATGGCCAAGCGCACCCTGGATCACCTGAGCTGGTTCGTCTCGCCGCTGCTCCTGCTGCTGGCCTGGTTCGTCGCCGCGCGCGCCGGCTGGTTCCCGCCGCAACTGCTGGTGCCGCCCGTGGAAGTCTGGGCGAGCTTCAAGGACCTGCTGGCCAGCGGCGAGTTGCGCGAGCACGTGGTCAACAGCCTGTCGCGCCTGGCCATCGGCTTCAGCATCGGCGCGCTGGGCGGCCTGGTGTTCGGTACCGCCATGGCCCTGTCGAAAACCGTTGAAGCCTACTGCGCACCGTTGTTCCACACGCTGCGCCAGGTGCCGTCGATCGCGCTGATCCCGATGTTCATCCTGTTCTTCGGCGTGGAAGAGACCTTCAAGATCCTGATCGTCACCAAGGCCGCCTTCTTCCCCGTGGCGCTGGCCGCCAGTGAAGGCGTGAAGGGCATCCCCCGCGGCTACTTCGAGGTCGCCAGCGTGTACCGCCTGCCGCTGTGGAGCCTGCTGCGCGACGTCGCCTTCCCCGCCGCCGCGCCGCCCATCGTCACCGGCCTGCGCATCAGCCTGAGCCGTGCCTGGATGGTGCTGGTGGCCGCCGAACTGCTCGCCGCCGACAGCGGCCTGGGGCAGATGATCGAGCTGAGCCGGCAGATGCTGCGCATCGACATCGTGATGGTCGGGGTGATCGTCACCGGCGCCATCGGCTTCGTCCTCGATTTCGCTTTCCGCCTGCTGGAGAAGCGCCTGCTGCGCTGGAGACCGACGCCATGACCCGACTTCTCAAGAGCCTGCGCGGGCTGGTGCTGCCGGCGCTGCTGATCGCCGCCTGGCACTGGCAGTCGCAACAGGGCGCCAGCGCTGCTTACGCCTTCGTGCCGCTGGAGCGCATCGGCGCCGGCTTCGCCGAGCTGATCCGCACTGGCGAGCTGTGGCTGAGCGTGTCCGCCAGCCTGCAACGCACTTGCCTGGGCCTGCTGCTCGGCGTGCTCGCCGGCTTTGCGCTGGGCGCCGGCATGGCTCTGTCACGCCCGCTGGAGCGGCTGTTCGCACCGCTGTACCACACCATCCGCCAGGTGCCGATCCTCGGCCTGATCCCGCTGATCGCCCTGTGGTTCGGCAGCGGCGAGCCGTCCAAGGTGCTGATCGTCAGCCTCGCCGCCTTCTACCCGATGACGCTGAACGCCTTCGAGGGCTTCCGCGACGTGGAGAAGCGCTACCGCGAAGTCGGCCGCCTGTATGCCTTCGGCCCCTGGCAACAGTTCCGCGAAGTGCTGCTGCCCGGCGCGCTGCCCAGCCTGAGCAACGGCGTGCTGCACGCGCTGGCCTTCGCCTGGGTCAGCTCGGTGGGTTGCGAGCTGTTCCTCTCCACCGGCATGGGCCTGGGCAACCTGATGATGAACGCCGAGACCGGCTCGCGCATGGAGATCGTGGTGATCGGCGTGCTCAGCATCGGCCTGCTCGGCTACGCCATGAACCAGCTGTTCGCCCGCCTCAGCCGCCACCTGCTGCGCTGGCGCCACCTGCGCTGACCCTTATTGCCATGAGTGCTTCGATCATGAACGCGATCCTCGACCCCGCCATCCTTCCGGCCCAGCAGGCGCAACACGGCGCGCTGGCCATCCAGGGCCTGAGCAAGGCCTATTCCATCGATGGCCGCAGCCTGCCGGTGCTGGAAAACATCTCCCTCGACGTACGCCCCGGCGAATTCGTCAGCATCGTCGGCGCCAGCGGCTGCGGGAAATCCTCGCTGCTGCGGCTGATCGTCGGGCTGGAGAACGATTACAGCGGGCGCATCCTGCTCGACGGGCAGAGTGTGACCGGCACCAGCCTGGAGCGCGGCATCGTGTTCCAGGACCATCGCCTGTTCCCCTGGAAGACCGTGGAGCAGAACGTCGCCCTGGCGCTGAAGAAGCAGAAGCTCAGCCGTGCCGAGAAGCGCGAACTCGTGGTCGATCATCTGGAGCTGGTGGGCCTGACCGGCTTCGAGCAAGCCTACCCGCACCAGTTGTCCGGCGGCATGGCACAGCGCGCCGCCATCGCCCGCGCGCTGATCACCCGGCCCAAGGTCCTATTGCTGGACGAACCCTTCGGCGCCCTCGACGCCCTCACCCGCGTGCGCCTGCAGCACGAGCTGCAACGCATCTGGGTGCAGCAGCGCAGCACCATGATCATGGTCACCCACGACGTGGAGGAAGCGCTGTACCTGGGCGACCGGGTGGTGGTGATGGACGCGCGGCCGGGGCGGATTCGCCATGAGGTACGGGTCGACCTGCCCCATCCGCGCGAGCGTGGCGAGCCGCTGCTGACGAAGTTGAAGGAAGAGTTGCTGGCCGAACTGATGCACGGCTGATCTTCGCGTAGGGCGCATAACCCGGAACGGGTTATCCGCCATTGGCAGATACCGCCTGGGTGTTATCTGCCCTACGGGCTGCTGCACGGCTGATCGTTGGGTAGGAGCGGACTCCGTCCGCGATTGGTCCGCATCGCGCCAAATACCCATCGCGGACAGAGTCCGCTCCTACGCCATTTTCGAGCCCGCAGCGAAGCTGCCCTCACCCCAGCCCTCTCCCGGAGGGAGAGGGAGCTGACATGGCATCCGGCGAACGCGGTGCGTCCCGACGACGCCGAACGGCCCCCTCTCCCCTTGGGAGAGGGCTGGGGTGAGGGCAATCGCCCTGGCACCCGACCTTCCCCTTGATTTCCCCTCAAGATGGCGCATCCGCCGCCAATGCCGCCGGGAAGTCCGGGTGATACCCCGCGCCGATCTCCTCCAGCACGCCGGCCTTGCGCAGCTTGCCCAGCACCCGCGCATTGGCCTCGCACAAGCGCACCTCGATGCCACGCCGCTGCAGTTGCTCGATCACTTCCTGCAGGGTCTGCAGGCCGGTGATATCCATGAACGGCACGTGGCGCAGGCGGATGATCAGCACCTTCGGGTCGGTGTGGGTCTTGGCCAGGGCACGCTCGAAAGTCTCCGCCGCGCCGAAGAACAGCGGCCCCTCGATGCTGTACACCAGCACCCCCGGCGGCAGCTCGCCAAGACCGCGGCCGCGCAGCTCCACTTCGAGCTCCGGACCTTCTTCCGCGTGCACGTCCACCGAGGACGCCATGCGCCGCAGGAAATGCAGCATGGCGAGGATCACGCCGATGTTCACGGCGATCACCAGGTCGCTGAATACGGTGAGCAGGAAGGTCACCAGCAGGATGCCGACGTCCGCGCGTGGCGCGCGCTTGAGCATGAACAGGAAGTGCCGCGCCTCGCTCATGTTCCAGGCCACCACGAAGAGGATCGCCGCCAGTGCGCAGAGCGGGATGTTCGACGCCAGCGGCGCGAGGAACAGCAGGATCAGCACCAGCGTGGCCGCGTGGGTGACCCCAGCCAGCGGGCTGTTGCCGCCGTTGCGGATGTTGGTCGCGGTGCGCGCGATGGCGCCGGTGGCGGCGATGCCGCCGAACAGCGGGGTGACCAGGTTGGCGATGCCCTGGCCGATCAGCTCCTGGTTGGAGTCGTGGCGGGTGCCGGCCATGCCGTCGGCGACCACCGCCGAGAGCAGCGACTCGATGGCGCCGAGCATGGCGATGGCGAACGCCGGGCCGATCAGTTCGAGCACCCGCGGCAGCGTTACTTCCGGCAGGCTGAAGCTGGGCAGGCCCTGGGGAATGCCGCCGAAGGCGCTGCCGATGGTGGCCACGCCGTCGAAGTGGAACAGCGACTGGATCGCCGTCACCACCACCATCGCCACCAGCGGGCCGGGCACCCGGCGCAGCGCGGCGATGCGCGGGGTGAACAGCACCAGCGCCAGGCTCAGCAGCGCCAGCAAGGTGGTCGCCAGGTGCAGTTGCGGCAATGCCTGGATCAGGTGCCAGAGCTTCTGGTGGAAGTGCTCGCCGGTCACCGCGGGCAAGCCGAAGAAGTCCTTCCATTGGCCGACCCAGATGATCACCCCGATCCCGGCGGTGAAGCCGACGATCACCGGTGCGGGGATGAAGCGGATGATGCTGCCCAGGCGACTGACACCCAGCAGCACGAGAATCACGCCAGCCATCAGCGTGGCGATCTGCAGGCCATCGATGCCGTACTTGGCGGTGACCCCGGCGAGGATGACGATGAAGGCGCCGGTCGGTCCGGCGATCTGCACCCGGCTGCCGCCCAGCAACGAGACCAGGGCGCCGGCGAAGATCGCCGTATAGATGCCCTGTTCCGGCTTCACCCCGCTGGCAATCGCGAAGGCCATCGCCAGCGGCAGCGCGACCACCCCGACGATGACGCCCGCGACCAGGTTGCGCGTCCAGTGTTCGCGGCCGAAGAGTCCGGCCTTCCAGGCTTCTCGCAGGGCGATCATCACAGTCTCCGACGGGATATCGATGCTGGATGCTAGCAGGCCGGAGCGGAAAACGGCCTGGCGCAGGTCATGACTGTGGCGTGCTGTCGCAGGCGAAACAGGGTGAACAAAATATTGCACAACCCTGGCAGCGCGCAGCTTCCAGCAGGCTTTTGAAATGCCGGAATATGGGCGTTTCGCCCCGGAATAGAGGCGGTCAATTTGCCAGGCGACCTGAAATTTGGCACAATATGTTCATTATGTTGAACATCAAGGCTCTACCTCTCCCCACTTCCCGCCTGGTGTCGCGCGAGCGCCACTGGACCGGCGACCTCTAGCTCCTCCCTTCGGCTGCTACCTGTTGGTCGCGCCAAGTGCGGCGGCCACCTGAAGGTGATCGCCGCCCGAGTCGGCGCCACCGAACCCGAACCGAAACCGCCGCAAGGATGCTCTTAGCGAGACTGCGCGCGGCTGCCCGTGGGAGGGCTCTACCATGCGTTCCTGGATCTATCTGTTTGCCGCCATCGGCTTTGAAGTCGTTGGCACTACCTCGATGAAATTCACCCATGCGCTGTACCCGGTCGCGGGTCTGCTGCTGATGTACGTGATGATCGGCCTGTCGTACTACTTCCTGTCGCTGGCCATCAAGCATGTGCCGGTCGGCGTGGCCTACGCCCTGTGGGAAGGCATCGGCATCGTGCTGATCACCCTGGTCAGCGCCTTCTTCCTCGGCGAGCACCTGAGCCTGGACAAGGCCCTGGGCCTGGCCGTGATGATCGGCGGCATCCTGCTGGTGAAATCCGGCACCCGCACCACCCCGCGTGAGAAAAGCCTGGAGGTGGTGACATGCTGAACCATGACCTGATTCCGATGGCCTGGCTGGGCCTGGCCATCGTCCTGGAAGTGATCGCCAACCTGCTGCTGAAGTACTCCGACGGCTTCCGCAAGCGCTTGATCGGCGCCGCCTCGATCCTCTGCGTACTGGGCGCGTTCACCGCGCTGGCGCAGGCGGTACGCGGCATCGAACTGTCGGTGGCCTACGCCATCTGGGGCGGCTTCGGCATCCTCGCCACCGTCGCCATGGGCTGGGCGCTGTTCGGCCAGCGCCTGGTGTGGCGCGGCTGGGTCGGCCTGGCGATGCTGGTGCTGGGCATGGGCCTGCTGAAGCTGGCGTGATCGTAGGGAGTGAAATGAAAAAGGCGGAGCTGGGCTCCGCCTTTTTTGTTGTCTTGAAGATCGCTGCCGTGCTGTTCGCGAGCAAGCTCGCTCCTACGAGGAGCATTCACTGCGCCAAGATTGCTGTAGGAGCGAGCTTGCTCGCGAACAGCCCTTGCGCCGGCGTATCAGGATCGTAGGGCGCATAACCTGGAACAGGTTATCCGCCGACATGTTCGCGGTGGATAACGCTGGCGCGCTATTCACCCTACGAAAGACCCACGCGAATCACGCCAGCAGGCTCACCACGGCAAAGCGACTGAGATTGGCCTGCGCCACCACCGTCTGCGCCGCCGCGCTGTAATGCGTGGCGCTGCGGCCCATGCGGTCGAGCATCGAGGCGGCAAAGCCATGCGCCCACTCGCGCTCGTCCTCGCTGGCGTGGCGGTCGAGGAAGTCGCGGATGTCGTCCTGGCGGTGGCGCAACTGATCGCGCAGGCCGCCGATACGATCCAGCGCGGAGACCACCGAATCGAGCAGCTGGCGCTGCTCGCGGAAGGCATCGGTGCTGATCTCGGTGGGGAACGCCAGCAGCCCTTCTTCCTGGCTCTTGAGTCGGGTGTTCTTGCCCTTGGCGAACAGCTTGCCCTCGCCCTGCACTGCCAGTTGCCCCTTCAGCTGCTGCCAGTCGGCCTCCGGGGCGGAGAACTTCAGCGCTCCGTCACTATCCAGTTCGGCGCGGATACCGGCCTGGCCCAGTGTCGCGTTGAAGCGGCGCAGCACCTGCTCCGTGCTCATGCCGTCATCCAGCACCACCGCCGCCGGTTCGCCGAGCTGGCGGCCGGCGCTGAAGAGCAAGGTTTCCTTGCCGGAGCGCTGGATCGCCTCCAGCGACTCCAGGCCTTCCAGGCTGAAGCGGCTGCGCACCGGCTCGTTGAGGCGCAGGCGGAAGTTGGCATCGAGGCTGCCGGCCGAACGCTGGGCACGCTGTTCCAGCAGCTCGTTGACCTGCCGGGTAGCCTGGCGCACGCCTTCACGGTCCTGGGACTGCGGCGCACTGAGTTCGCGGCTGAGGTTGAGCTTGAGGCCGCCGAGGCGATCCTGCAGGTCGCCCAGGTAGCTGTCGGCCGATTGCATGGACGACAACTGCTGGTTGAGTTGCAGGTTGAAGCTGCCGCTCTTCTGCGCGCCACGCGCCATCTGTGCAGCGTTCTCGCCCTTGTCCTCACCCTTGCGCAGGGCATTCTGCCGCTCGCTGGTGGAGGGCAGGATGACGTCGCGGCGGGCGCTTGGATCGAAGACGGCGGCAGCCGGCAGTTGCTTGATGACCTTCATGGTGACCTCTGCACCGATGTGCATCCGCCCGGCACGCGGGCCGGGCGGATACGGAACAAAAAGTAGGGGAGCCGGGCGCTGCGCCGCCGATTGGCGTCCAGACCTCCTTGCGGCGCGGCCCGGCCCCCTACGAAGAAACTTACAGGCGACTGAACAGCGACAGGTCGTTGAGCTTCAGGTAGGTCTTCTGCGTGGCCTGCAGCGCCAGCTGGTAGGTGTTCAGGTCGATGCTCGCGCCGGCGTAGTCCAGCTGCGACAGCTCGCCGTTGATCTTCTGGTTCACCAGCGAGACTTCCTCGTTGCTCGAGTTGAGCATGCTCAGGGTGTTCTGCCGGCCGCCGAGCTCGGTAATGGCGCCGAGCACGCCGTCGTGGGCGCTGTCGAGGCCGTCGATGGTCGCGGCGATCTGCGCGTGCACCGCCGGGTCGGTGGTGTCCAGGGCCGGGTCCTTGAGCATCTTCACGGTGGCATGCAGCTGGTTGAGGAAGTCCACGCCGTTGCCGAACACGTCGATCGCGGTAACGTTCTCCTCCACCTGCACGCCGTTGGCCACGGCCGCCTGGCGCGACTTGTTGTTGCCGGTGGCGACGTAGCTGTCGGTCAAGGGTTCGTAGGTCACCGCCGCGGTGTCGCTGAGGGTCCCGGAGAACAGGTAGCGGCCCTCTTCGTCACGCACGTTGACGAAACTGACGATGGTCTTCTCGATGCTCTCCAGCTCGCCGGCCATGGCGTTGAGATCCTTGGGCGAGTTCGAGCCGTTGGCTGCCCAGAGCAGCAGGTCACGCACGCTGAGCATGGAGTCCGAGGTGGCCTGCAGGTTGGCCTCCTGGGTGGAGAGGTTGCCCGAGACGTTGCTGATGTTGGTGCGGTACTGCGCCAGGCTCGCTTCCTCGCGCTGGATACGCAGCATGCGCACGCTGGCGATGGGGTCATCGGACGGCTGGAGGATGCGCTTGCCGGTGGACATCTGCTGCATCAGCTTGCCCAGGGCCGCCGAGTTGCTGTTCATCGAGCCGCCCATCAGCGCGGTGATCTGTGCATTGGTAATGCGCATGGTGCTTTCCTTCGCAATGAGCCTCAGAAGGCTGCGAGCATCGAGTCGAACAGCTCCTTGGCGGTGCTGATGACTTTCATGTTGGCCTGGTAAGCCTGCTGGTAGGTGATCAGGTTGACCGCCTCTTCATCCAGGCTGACCGCGCTGACGCTGTCGCGGCTGGCCTGCGCCTGGGCCGCCACGGTGGTGGCGGTCTTCTGGTCGGCCTGGTTCTGCCGGCTGGCACTGGCAACCTTGCCGAGCAGGCCGGCGAAGGCGTCATTGAGGGTTACCTGGCTGCCGCCAACGCTGATGGTCTGGCCCTTGAGTTCCAGCAGCGCCAGCAGGTTCCTGTTGTTGCCGCTCTCGCCGGCGCTGTCCGACAGCGCCAGTTCCTCGGGCTTGAGGCCATTGAGCGAGAGCATCGCCGTGGTGCTGCCGGCGTTGTAGGTCAGCAGCGCCTGGCCAGGATTGCCGGCTAGGTCGAAGCCGTTGGCCAGAGTGTCGTTGACCAGTTGGGCGAACTGCCCGGCCATTTCATGCAGGGCGGTCTGGTTCGGCCGCAGCGTGTCGTACTCGGTGTCGTACAGCGCGCCGAGGGAGCCGCCCATGCCATCCTGGGCCAGCGGGAAGCTGGTGCCGGCAAAGGTCAGGGCGATTTCCTGCTCACCGCTGGCGGTGCGGCTGATCGCCAGCTGGCCGGCGGAGTTGCCGGCCACCAGCGGCTGGCCATTGGCAAGCGACACGGTGAGCGAGCCATCGGCCACTTCGTTGACGCGGATCGAGGCGTACCTGGACAGGTCCGCCACCAGGCTCTCGCGGTGGTCACGCAGCGCGGTGGTGTCGCCGCCGGCGGAGCCGACTTCGACGATCTGCTTGTTCAGCGCCGCCAGGTTGGCGGTCAGCCCGTTGATCTCGCCGACCATGGAACCGCGCTGCTCCTGCAGGGCGCGCAGCTGGCTGTCGATGTTGCCGGACAGGCCGTTGAAGCGCTGGGCGAGGTTCTTGGTCTCGTTGATGATCTGCTGGCGCAGGGCGACCGAGCCGGGCGTGGCGGTGGCCTCGCTGACCGCGGCGAAGAAATTGTCGAGGCCGACGCTGATGCTCGAGCCTTCGCCGCCCATCAGCCCTTCCAGCGCGGAGAGGTACTGCTGGCCGCTGTCGTAGTAGCTCTGCTCAGTGGTGGCGCGCCACAGCTGCTGGTTCTGGAAGTCGTTGGCCATACGGCGGATGCTGGTCACCACCACGCCGCCGCCGACGTTCAGGCCACCTTCACCGGCCAGCGAGGCGAGGATCGGGCTCAGTCGGCTGAAGCCGGGCGTATTGGCGTTGGCCACGTTCTGCCCGGAGGTAGCCAGGGCAATCTGCGCCGCACGCAGGCCGCTGTAGCCGATCTGGCTCAACATACTCAAGAGGCACTCTCCTTCGACTCAAGGCGGATCGGCTGGGCGAACGCCGCCGAGGCCGGTCGGGAAACAAATTCGGGCTGTTGCCCCTGATAGGCGACGGAATCGGCGTGGCGCTTAAATCCTTCCTGCGGCGCGTGCTTCAGGCCGCTCTCCGGCGACAGGCCGCTGCCGGGAATGCGTGCCGGCGCCTGGGCCTCACGCACGCGACGGAGTACGCCGAGGGTGTAGTCGCGGGTTTCGTCGTAGGGAATGCTGCGCACCCAGTCGGCCATGCCGATCTGCCCGCTGCGCGGGTCGCCGTTGCTCTTCAGCCATTCATCCACCTTGCCGGGCCCGGCGTTGTAGGCGGCCAGGGCGAGCACGTGCTGGCCGTCGTAGCGGTCGAGCAGCTTGCCCAGGTAGGCGCTGCCCAGCGCCTTGTTGTAGGCCGGGTCGCTGGTCAGGCGCTGCTCGTCGTAGGGCAGGCCGAGCTCGCCGGCAACTTCGCGGGCGGTGTCGGGCATCAGTTGCATCAGGCCGCGCGCCCCCTTGGGCGAGACGGCGGCTACGTCGCCACCCGACTCCTGGCCGATCACGCTGTCCACCAGGGTGCGGAAACCCGCCGTGCCCTGCTGCCAGGCATGGGCCAGGCGATCGACGCCACGTTGCCAGGTATCCACCAGCGGATTGCGGCTGGACACCGAAGGCCGGCGCAGCGCTTCGCCGCCATCGGCGAGTGCGACGGGCTCGGCGCCATCGCTCGGCTCGGCGGAAAGCTGGCGCACCAGCAGGTCGGCGATGCCGGTCTGCTTGCGCGAGGCCAGGTGCTCGGCCAGCGCTTCGTCGTAGAAGTCACGCATGGTGTCGAGGTCGCGGCTGCGCAGCGGGCTGCCGGCGGAAAGCACGTCGCCGGCCTTGCGCATCTGCTTGAGGATCTGCTGCAGGAACATCGCCTCGAACTGCTCGGAGGCGGCCTGCAACTGCTCGCGGCGGACCTGCTCGGGCGACTCGCCGGGCTGGCCGGTCGGCACGATGGGACGGTTGAGCGAGGTGATGCTCATCAGATCACCACCAGCTCGGCGTTCAGCGCGCCGGCCTGCTCCAGCGCCTGGAGGATGCTCATCACGTCGTCCGGCGTGGCGCCCAGGCTGTTTACCGTATTGATGATGCTTTCCAGGCTGGTGCCCTCGGGCCACTTGAACATCGGCTTCTTGTCCTGGCTGACGGACACGTCCGACTGCGGCGTGACCGCCGTGGTGCCGTTGGAGAAGGGCCCCGGCTGGCTGACCTGGGGATTCTCGCTGATGGTTACGGTAAGCGTGCCGTGGGCCACCGCGGCGGCCTTCACCCGTACGCCCTGGCCGACCACCACGGTGCCGGTGCGGCTGTTGAACACCACCTTGGGCCGGGTGCGGCCTTCCTGCACTTCCATGCCTTCGAGCATGGCCATGAAGCTGGTGCGCTGGGCGCTGCTGACCGGCGCACGCACCGACACCCTGGTGCCGTCCAGCGCGGTAGCGGTGCCGGAGCCGAAGCGCTCGTTCACCGCGTTCATCACCTGGGTGGCGGTCTGGAAGCTGGGTTTGCGCACGTTGAGCATCACATCCGGGCGCTGGGTGAAGTCGCTGGGAATCATCCGCTCGATGGTCGCGCCGTTGGGAATCAGGCCGCTGTTGGCGCTGTTGATCGACACGCTGGAGCCGCTCTGCCCCTGGGCGTGCAGGCCGCCGACCACCAGGTTGCCTTGCGCCAGCGCATAGACCTCGCCATCCACACCCTGCAACGGCGTCATCAGCAGCAGGCCGCCGCGCAGGCTCTTGGCGTCGCCCAGCGAGGACACGGTGACGTCGATGGTCTGCCCGGCGCTGTAGGACGGCGGCACGCTGGCAGTGACGCTCACCGCGGCGACGTTCTTCAGTTTCGGGTCGACGTTCGGCGGCAGGTTCACGCCGAACTGCTTGAGCATGTTGGCCACCGACTGGTTGGTGAACTTCACCTGGTTCTTGTCGCCGGTGCCGTCGAGGCCGACCACCAGGCCGTAGCCGATCAGCTGGTTCTCGCGCACGCCTTCGATATCGACCAGGTCGAGCAGCGGAATGGCCAGCGCCTCGGCCTGCCAGAGCAGGCAGGCCGTCGCCAGCAGGCGGGAAAGATGTCTACGCATGGGGTGCTCGCCTGCTTACATCGGGAACAGCGGATGGGTGAAGAAGCGCGTCAGCCAGCCGGCCGAGTTGCTGTCGTTGAGCACGCCGCGCCCGGCGTAGGAAATCTTCGCGTTGGCGACGTTCTGCGAGGACACCTGGTTGGCACGGTTGATGTCGTCCAGGCGCACCAGGCCGGTGAGGCGGATGAACTCGTCGCCCTGGTTCAGGCGCAGCGACTTCTCGCCCTTCACCAGCAGCACGCCGCCGGGCAGCACCTTGTGCACGGTCACCGCGATGGAGCCGGTGAGGGTGTTCTGCTGCGAGCTTTTCGCCGAGCCATTGAAGTCGCGGTTGGCCGTGGCGGAGGTTTCCAGGCCGCCGTATTCCTTGGTCAGGATGGTCGGCACCGGCACGTCCAGGCTGGATTTCTTGCCGAAACTGGTGCCCGCGCTCTTGCTCGACTGGGTGGACTCGCTGAGCACCACGGTGACGATATCGCCGACGCCGATGGCGCGCTTGTCGCGCAGCAGCGAACCGCCGTAACCGGAACGGAACAGCCCGCCGCTGGTGGTCGGTGGCAGGCTGTAGTCCAGCTCCGGCGGCTGGTAGAGCGAGGAGTCCTCGTCCGGCAGCATCTCGTTGAAGCTCTGGCAGCCGGCGAGCAGCGCCAGGGCGAGCAGCAGGGCAAGGCGCGTCATGGTCAGACCGTCTGGTTGAGGAACTGCTGCATGCCCGACGCGGCGTCGAGCACCTTGGCGTTGGCCTCGTAGGCGCGCTGGATGGCGATCATGTTCACCATCGCTTCCACCACCTGCACGTTGGAGCCTTCCAGCACGCCCTGCTTGAGCGTGCCCAGGCCTTCCTCGCCCGGCGTGCCTTCCTGCGGCTCGCCGCTGGCGGCGGTTTCCTTGTAGAGGTTGCCACCCAGGGCTTCCAGACCGGCCGGGTTGGTGAAGCTGACCAGGGTGATCTGGCCCAGCTCGGTGGGCAGCGTCTCGCCGGGGAGGATGGCGGTGACGATGCCGTCGCTGCCGACGGTGAAGCGGCTGGCGCCGGCCGGCACTTCGATGTTCGGCGTCAGCGGCAGGCCCTGGGCGTTGACCACCATGCCCTCGTTGTTCAGCTGCAGCTGGCCGTTCTCGGTGTAGTAGGTGTCGCCGTTGGGCGCCTCGACCTGGAAGAAGCCGCTGCCGACGATGGCCAGGTCCATCGGTTGCCCGGTGGTCTGCATGCTGCCTTCGGTGAACACCTTCTGCGTGCCGACGACGCGCACGCCGCTGCCCAGCTGGATGCCGGAGGGCACGGTGTTGACCTGGTCAGCCTGGGCGCCGGGTTGCAGCTGCACCTGGTAGAACAGGTCCTCGAACACCGCGCGGTCGCTCTTGAAGCCGACGGTGTTGACGTTGGCCAGGTTGTTGGCCACGGTGGACATCGCGGTGTCCTGTGCCGCCAGGCCGGTCTTGCTGACCCAAAGTGCCGAACTCATGTTGTGCTCCTGTCTGCGCGCCGCGCGTTACGCGCCACGGATCATGCGCTCACCGGCCTCGGCGAGGTCCGAGGCGGCCTTCATCATCTTCACCTGGCTCTCGAACCGTCGGTTCAGGCTCATGGTGCCCACCAGCTGGTCGATGGCCGAGACGTTGCTCTGCTCCAGGTGCCCGGAGACCAGGCGGACGTCGTCGCTGGCGGCGACGTTCTGGCCGTCCTTGCTGACCAGCAGGCCCTGGGCGTTCTTCACCAGCGACGCGGCCGGTGCGTCCACCAGTTTGAGGCGGTCGACGTCGGTCATCATGAAATCGCCGCGCGGCATCACCGAGATGGTGCCGTCGCTGCCGATGGCGATGGCGTCGTACTCGGGCAGGGTGATCGGGCCGCCCTCGCCGAGCACGGCGCGGCCGTTGATCATCAGTTGGCGGTCGGCGTCGATCTCCAGGTTGCCCTGGCGCGTGTACGCCTCGCCGTTGCCGCTCTGCACGGCGAGCAGCCCGCTGCCCTGGATGGCGACGTCGAGGTCGCGCCCGGTGGCCATCAGGGTGCCGGCGCTCATGTCGACGCCGCTGCTCTCGATGCGCGCGAGGTGGCGGCTGTCGTAGCCGGCGCCGCTCACGTCGACGGCGGTGGCGTGCTCCAGGTCGGCGCGGAAGCCGGGGGTGTTGACGTTGGCCAGGTTGTTGGCGCGGATGTCCAGCGCAGACATGCTGCGGCTGGCCGCCGTCATCGCGGTGTAGCCGAGACGATCCATGGGGTTTCCTTAGATGGCCGAGAACAGCACTTGGGTGAGTTCCTTGTCGGTGGTCATCACCTTGGTGTTCGCCTGGTAGTTGCGCTGGCCTTCCATCAGGCCCACCAGTTGCTGGGTGATGTCGACGTTGGAGCCTTCCAGGTTGCCGGCCGAGAGAGAGCCGAACTGGCCGATGCCGGGCACGCCAATCAGTGCGGCGCCGGAGGCGGAGGTCTCGGTCCAGGCGGTGCCGCTCTGGTTCTGCAGGCCGCCGCTGTTGACGAAGTTGGCCAGCGCAACCTGGCCCTGCAGCATGCGCTGGCCGTTGCTGTAGTTGACGTAGACCTTGCCGTCGTTCTCCACCGCGATGCCGGTCTGCTCGCCGGCGGCGTAGCCGGTGGTGCGGTTGGTGGTGACGACGAAGTCGGAGCCGTACTGGCTGGTGCCGGTGTAATCGAGGGCGATGTTCATCGGGTTGACGCCCGGCAGGTTGAAGCTCACCGGCACCGCGGCGATCGGCGTGGACAGCGAGCCGTCCGGGGCGAAGCTCAGCGACTGGGTCGCGCCGACGGCATTGCCGTCCACCGCGTAGTGCGCGTCCCAGGTGTTGCTGCCGGTCAGCACGAAGTACTGGGTCAGGGTGTGTTCCTTGCCCTGCGAGTCGTAGATCTTGCTGGTGTAGGTGGAGTTGTAGGTCGCCACGTTCTGCGGGTCGAACGGCGCAACGGTGGGCACCTTCTCGTTGGAGTCGAGGTTGGCGACGAACTCCAGCTTGTCGGTGGCCTTGGCTGGCAGGTTGGCGGTCTTCACCTGCAGGTCGGAGACGGTGCCCACCAGCAGGTTGCCGGCGGCGTCGGTCGGGTAGCCCTGCAGGCGCTGGCCGGTGGCGTTGACCAGGAAGTTGCTCTTGTCCTGGCCGAACACGCCGGCGCGGGTGTACTGGGTGTCGCCGTTGCCGCTCTTGACCACGAAGAAGCCGCCGCCGGAGATGGCCAGGTCCAGTGCGCGGTTGGTGGACACCAGCGAACCGCCCTGGCTGATGCTCTGGGTGGTACCGGTGACTTCCACGCCCATGCCCTTGCTGTCGGCGTAGACGCTGCCGAACTCGGTGCGTGAGGACTTGAAGCCGACGGTGCCGGAGTTGGCGATGTTGTTGCTGATGGTGTCCAGCTGCTGGGTGACCGCGTTGAGGCCGGTCAGGGCGATGTTGAAGCTCATGGCGTTAGCTCATCCTAAGAGTGGGAAACAGGCGCTCAGGCGGCCTGGCCCTGACTGAATTCGACGATCTTGTAGAACGGCACCGAACCGGCGCCCGCGACTTCCAGCACCGGGCCGTCGGCGCTGACGCGAACGTTGTGCACCAGGCCGGAGACCTCGACGCCCGGCGTCTCGCCGCTCTCGGTCTTCACCGCCAGCGTGTATTTGCCCGGCTTCAGGCCGAGCGCTTCGGGGTCCACGGTGAAGGGCACGGCGCCCGGCTCCTGCGGGCCGAGGGGGATATCGGTGCGCACGCCGTTGGCATCGGTGAGCTGCAGCACGGTGGTGGCCGAGGCGTGTTCCAGGTTGATCTGCCCGCTGACCTTGTCGCCGTCCAGTTGCAGGCTGTCGGCGCTGACCTTCACTTCCTGGCCGACCAGGCCGGCGGCGGTAAGGGTCTGCAGGTTGTCCATCAGCACCAGGTTGTTCTGCTGCAGGGTGGTCATGTTCTGCATGCTCTTCACCTGCGCCATGGCCGAGTACTGGTTGATGAACTCGGTGCTGTCTACCGGCTTGGTCGGGTCCTGGTACTGCACCTGGGCGACCAGCAGGGTGATGAAACTGTTCTCCATGTCGCCCATCTCGCCGAGATTCACCGACTGTTTGGGCGTGCCGGACGAGGTGCCGTTGGTGCTGCTGCCGCTGGTGTCGTTGTTCACCGTGCTCATCAGGCGTCTCCCAGTTTCAGCAGGCTGGACTGCATGCTCTTGACCCGGTTGAGCACTTCCACGCCGGTCTCGAAGCTGCGGGTGGCGGACATCATGTCGGTCATCTCTTCGATCTCGTTGACGTCGGGGTAGTAGACGTAGCCGGTGGCGTCGGCCAGCGGGCTGCCCGGCTCGTAGCGGCGCTGCGGCGAGCGGCCGGACGTCACCACGTCGAGCACCTGCACATGGGCGCCGCCCATGCCGGCGCCACGGGTGAGCTGGTCGTTGTCGTAGACGGCGGCGAACATCGGCTTGCGCGCCTGGTACACGTCGTCGGGCTTGGCGGCGGCGGAGTCGGCGTTGGCCAGGTTGCTGGCCACGGTGTTCAGGCGCACGGTCTGCGCGTTCATCGACGAGCCGGCGATGCGGTAGATGGAATCGAATGCCATGGCGTCAGCGTCCCTCGATGGCCTGCTTGAGGCCGCGGAATTTCATGGTCAGGAAGGTCAGGCTGGTCTGGAAATCCATCGCGTTGCGCGAGAACTCCGCCTGTTCGGTAGCCAGCTCGACACTGTTGCCGTCCTGGGAAGGCTGGTTGGGAATGCGGTATTTCAGCTCCATCGATTGCGCGCCGGCGCTGGCCAGCAGGGCCGACGGATGATCCTGGCGGCGCATCTCGGCGGCGAAGTCGATGTCGCGCGCCTTGAAGCCGGGGGTGTCTTCGTTGGCCAGGTTGGAGGCCAGGATTTCGCTGCGCTGCATGTGCAGCGAGAGGGCTCTCTCGTGCAGACCCAGGGTCTCGTCAAACCGTATACTCATTCGAAGCACCCACTCTCGTCGTTCGGCCATCTTTCGGTGTGCGCAGCGATAGAGCACAAAGCATGCCCACCCCGGAAAATCGCTTCATGTCGTTGATTTACAAGGCTTTACCTGCAGGAAGAAACAGCGCGTGCAACGCGGCTTTTCCGCTTTCGACGCACCCTGCGGTGGGATGCGGAAAGGCGCTTTCCGCCTGCTTCCTCCTCCTGCTTCCGGCCCTGGTACAAGCCCAGGACGCGCGTGCGCAAGTCGACGCCGCCGCGCAGCAGCAGGTCGCCACCGAACTGAAGGAAGCCGCACGCAAAGCCGGCTGGAAGGGCATGACCTTCACCGTGAACAACAACCTGCCCAGCAGCCTTGGCAAGCTGGCGGCCTGCCCTGGTGGCCCGCAGCTGCGCGCGCTTGAAACGCCTGCGGCGGCCACTGCGCGGCGACGCTTCGAAGCCTCCTGCAGCGGGCAAGCCGGCTGGCCGGTGACCATCATCAGCCAGCCCACGGTGTATTTGCCAAGCGTGGTCGCCAACGGCGAGATCGATCGCGGCCAGACACTGGACGCAGCACAGCTCAAGCTCGCGCCGGTGGAGCTGGGCAAGAGTTCGCGGGGCTATTTCACCGACATCGCCGAGGTCACCGGCAAGACCGCGCGCCGCCGCATCCGTGCCGGCCAGCCACTGACACCGGCGCTGCTCGATGGCGCACTACTGGTGCGGCGCGGCCAGCAGGTGAAGATCGTCGCCAGCCAGGACGGCATCCAGGCCAGCGCGGTGGGCGAGGCGCTGGCCAACGGCAGGCAGGACGACGTGATCCGCGTGAAGAACCTGCGCAGCCAGAAGATCATCGAGGCGAAGGTGATGGCCTCGGGAGAGGTGAGCAGTATCTTCTGAGTGCTGCCGAACGCTTTACGTAGGATGGGTGGAGCTTGCGATACCCATCGGCACCTGTGACGGAACAGCGATGGGTATCGCTTCGCTCCACGCCATCCTACGGCGTGCCCATCGGCGAACACGCGCCAGCGTTATCCGCCGAGCAGGAGCACGGCCGGTGCATCAGGTCCACCAGTACCGCACGAAGTGGAAGAACACCGGCGCGGCGAAGCACACCGAGTCCAGGCGGTCGAGCATGCCGCCGTGGCCTTCGATCATGTGGCCCCAGTCCTTCACCCCACGGTCGCGCTTGATCGCCGACATCACCAGGCCGCCGAAGAAGCCGAGGATGTTGATCATCAGCGCGATCAGCAGCGCCTGCCAGAAGGAGAAGGGCGTGATCCAGTACAATGCGCCGCCGATCAGCGTGGCCAGCGCCACGCCGCCGACAAAACCTTCCAGGGTCTTCGACGGCGACAGGTTCGGCGCGATCTTGCGCTTGCCGAAGAGCTTGCCGCAGACGTACTGCAGTACATCGGACAATTGCACGACGATCACCAGGAAGGCGATCAGCAGCAGGTTGCGCCCCTCGTAGCCCTCGATGTCCAGGGTCAGCAGCGCCGGCACGTAGGAGATACAGAACACCGCCAGCATCAAGGCCCACTGCACCTTCGAGGCGCGCTCGAGGAAGTGCTTGGAGTCGCCGCCCAGCGAAGCGAGGATCGGCAGCAGGAGGAACACATAGACCGGGATGAAGATGGAGAACAGCCCGTACCACTGGATGCCGATCAGCAGGTACTGCATCGGCAGCACGAAGTAGAACGCCGCCACCAGCGCTGGATAGTCGCTGCGCCGGGTCGGCATCAGCGTGAGGAACTCGCGCAGGGCGTAGAAGGACACCCCGTAGAACAACAGGATCACCGCCCAGTAGCCGAGGGCGAAAGCGCAACCGATCACCGCGACCATCACCCACCAGGCGTTGATCCGCGCGTTGAGGTTGTCGATCACCGCGTGCGGTCCCGGTGGCGCCTTCCAGCGCAGTACCGCGCCAACCAGCGAGGCAAGGACGAGGATGCCGCCGATGCCAGCGAATAGCAGCCAGGTCTGGTTCATTTCAGCGACCCTCCGGCGCGGCGAGTTTCAACAGCGCCTCGCGGGCGCGTTCGAGGAAGGCTTCCTTGACCTCGTCTTCCTGTACCGCCAGCGGTGCACCGAAGCTCAGCGTGCACAGCAGCGGCAACGGCAGTGCGCGGCCCTTGGGCATCACACGATTGAGGTTGTCCAGCCAAACCGGCACCAGCTCGACCTGCGGATGCGCTTTGGACAGGTGATAAATGCCGCTCTTGAACGGCAACAGGCGCACTTCCTCGTCGAGGTTGCGGGTGCCCTCGGGGAACAGGATCAGCGAGTCGCCGTCGGCCAGCGCGCGCTCCACCGGCTCCAGCGGGTTGCCACCCTCGGCACCGCGCGTGCGGTCGATCAGCACGCCATGGAATACGCGGTTGATGATGAAGCCACGCAGGCCGCCCTTGCCCCAGTAGTCCATCCCGGCGACCGGGCGGGTGCGCGCGCGCAGTTCAGGCGGCAGCGAGGCCCAGAGCAGCACGAAGTCGCCATGGCTGCTGTGGTTGGCGTAATAGATGCGCTGCGCCGGAGTCGGCGTGGTGCCGATCCACAGACTGCGCAGGCCGGTCACCGCGCGGGCGCCGGCGATGATGGCGTAGGCGAAGAGTCGTTCCAGCATTGCGGGGGCGTTCCTCAGGATTGGAAGGTCAGGGCGATCAGGCACAGCAGCGCAACGAGCCACTGCGCAGCGCAGAGCATTACCTGCCGGCGCAGGAGTTTCAGCGCGCCGCGGCTGCGGTCGATCCAGGTGCGACCGGACAGTTCGGCGGGCACTCCGACATAGGTGGCCAGCGCGTCGTCCAGTTGCCGGGTTTTCTCCGGCAGCGCGTCACCGGCATTGGCCATGGCTTCGAACAGATCGGCGTCCAGCGCCACGCGCATGGCGTAGAACTTCTGCACCAGGCCAAGCAGCACCAGCAGGGCCATGCTCAGGCTGTACGCCAGCGTGGCGCTGGCCATCAGCACGCCGTAGAAGCCCAGCGCCAGGGCCAGCACGGTGAGCGCGGAGGACAAGCCATTGAGGCTGCTGCCACGGCGCAGCAGGCTGGCGACCAGGATCAGACTCGGATCAACCGACATGACTCACCTCTCGTGGCAGTTGCGGCTGCCCGGCGACCTGCGCCAGCACCGCGAGTTGTTCGGCCTTGAGCACGATGTGTGGACGCGCACGGCGAACCTGCGCCAGCGCGTCCTCGACCGTGGCCGCCTGGCCGGATAGCAGCAGCCACGCGGCCAGGACCGTCGCACTGCGCGAATAACCCAGGGCGCAGCAGACCAGCAGCGGACCGCGCGCGCGAAGTTCGTCGATCAAGACGGCGCCCAGTCGGCACTGATCGACGCTGGGCGCAATCAGGTCGAGCAGCGGCAGGCTCGCGTAGCGATCGTCATGCTCAGTGCAGGGAAGCTCCGCGCACAGGTCGAGCACTCCCAGCTCGGGCCGCGCCTTGCGCTCCGCCGTGCCGGGCAGGCGACCCAGCCAGAGCCCGGGCAGCACTTCATCGGGCTGCGGCTGCTGGCGCGTCCAGGCGCGGGAGTTGCCCCAGGCGCCGAGCCGATATGGCGCCAGCAGCCAGGACGCCGCCAGCGACTGGCTGCCATCCGCGCGTTTCTGGAAGCCCTCCGCGCCGAGGCCCAGGTAGCACAGCGCAACCAGCGCCAGCGACACCGCCGGCCAGCACAACCAGAGCCAGATGCCGCCGCTCAGCGCCAACACTCCGCAAAGCATCGCGCCGATGGCGTAGAAGGCGGCCAGTCGAAGTCGCCGCGGATCGAAGCTCAGCTTCCAGCAGGCCAGTGGTGAGCGCCCTTCCCGCGGCCACAGCCAGAGGCAGAAGAAACCGGCCAGGGCACCCGTCGGCACATCGATGAAGTGATGCTGCCAGGTGGTCAGTACCGACAGCCCGATCAGCGCGAACCAGCCATGCAGCAGCCAGCGCCAGACTCCGCTGGCGTAGCGCCCGTAGGCCGCCCAGAGCACCACCAGCAACGCGATGTGCAGTGACGGCGCCTGGTTGAATGGCTTGTCGAAGCCCATCAGTACGTCGAACAACCAGCCGAACAGACCATCCAGCGCCGGCCGCTCGAAGCTGAAGCGCAGCGGGAAAAGCAGGAAGCAGCTCACCGCGATCACCTGCGCCGTGAGCAGGCGCAGGCCATGGCTGTCCAGCTCGCGGCGGGTGCGCGGCAGCAGGAAGGACAAACCGTAGAGCAGGTCGATCGACCAGTACGGAATGATCGTCCACGGCCACAGCGGCATGCCGCGCTCCCAGTCGAACACCAGCACGCCGACCGTCTCGCGCTGCCCGGTCAGCCAGTTGGCGAAGCCGTAGCTGGCGAAGAAGAACGGCGCGAGGCACAGCAGCCAGATCACCGCCCGACGAAACACACCGGGGTCACGCGGCGGCATCGCTGCAGCCATCAACTGCGCTCCCGGCGCGCCAGGGATACGCTGAAGATGCCGTCCTCGTCGATGCGCTGGGCCAGCTTGCGGAAACCCGCCGCCTCGACCAGTTGATCCATCTCCAGTTGGGTGCGGCGGCGCATCACCCAGGCCTGGCCGGCGCGGTGGCTGGTCAGGGCGCGGGCGATCAGCTCCAGCTGTGGGTGCCAGGGCTGGCCGGTGTAGATCAGGTAGCCGCCCTCCTCGACCGCCTCGCCGAGCCCGGCCAGCGAGCCGCTGACCAGGGCGTTGTCGGCGAACAGCTCGTAGAGACCGGAGACCACCGCCAGGCTCGGTTTCGGCTCGACAGCGGCCAGGTCTGCGCCATCGAAGGCGTCGCCCTGGACAAAGCGCGCACGCTCCTGCAGCCCCAGGCGCTCGATCAGCGCCGAGCCTTCGCGCACGTTCAGTTCGCTGTAATCGCGCAGCAGCAAGCTTTCCGGCAGCGCTTCGACGCCCTGCAGCGCTTCGAGGATGTAACGCCCGTGGCCGGCGGCGATGTCGAGGATGCGCACCTCGCGGCCCTGCTCGCGCAGGCTGGCCATGGCCAGGCGCAGCAATTCCTCGATGTGTACCTTGCGCTGACGAATGCCGCGCCAGCCGGCGGACTCCAGGTAGGTGCGGTCGATCATCCGCCCCACGGGCCCCGCGCCAGCGGGCTGGTTGCGGTAGACGTAGTCCAGCGTGCTGCCGGAATCGAAGCCGGTCTGGAAGCCGAGGTTGATGCCGTCCGACAGCAGCCGGCCGAGGCGCATGTTGGCGCGGGTCGCGCGCCAGTAGAGGTCGCGGATCGACCAGTTGGGCAGCGGGGTCGCCAGCGCTTCGGCTTCGGCGCAGGTGTAGCCGAAGCGGTCGGCGTCGCGCAGGTCCGGGCGTTCCGGCGCGCGGGCAAAGCATTCGAGAATGAAGCGCCGCGCGCGGCTCACTGCCTGCTCGCGGTTCAGCTCGCCGAGGGTGTCATGGAAGAAACCGGGCAGGATGTGCAGTTCCTTGCGCGCCGTGCCGAGGTTGTCGAAGAAGCGCTGCTGCGGCTTGCGGTGTACCACGAAATCGGAGCCGGAGATCAGCAGCTGGGTCGGCACCTGGATCGCCTGTGCGTCCGCTACCACGCGGTCCGCGGCCTCATACAGGCCCAGCAGCACGTTCACCGAGATCGCCTTGGCGATCAGCGGGTCGCTGTCATAGGAGGCGATGCGCTGGGGATCGTGGGTGAGGAATTTCGCCTTCACATAGCTGTTGACGAAGAAGTTGCCGCGCCAGGCCCTCGCCAGTTTCAGGCCCGGCCGGGCGAAGGGCACGTAGAGCTTGACCTTGAACGCCGGCGAAGCGAGCACCAGGCTGCGGATCGGCGGGGCGTAGTCGTGGACCCAGGTGGACGCGACCACGGCGCCGACGCTCTGCGCCACGACGGCCATGTCACTGATGGCGATACCGTGAGTCGCAGCGAGGTGCTCGACGAAGGTCTGCACGTCACGCACGCTGGTGCCGAAGCTCGGGCTGTCGCCACGTGCGCCAGGCGACTGGCCATGGCCGCGGGCGTCCCAGGCGAAGACATCGAAGCCGGGCAGGTCGAGCTCATCGGCCAGATGGCCGATGCGCCCGGAATGCTCGTGGCCACGGTGGAACAGCACGATCGCGCGACGCGGCTCATCGTTGGCGGGCACCGCCGGCCAGTGGCGATAGAACAGCTCGACGCCGTCGTGGGTGATGAAATGGTGATTCGAAGACTCGCGCATAACTTCCTCTGTTTCGATGGCTTGCGGGACAGTCCTGTCCCCTTCCTGACGTGACAGGCCCTGGTTCAACCAGCCTGTTGTTCCTTCTGTTCGGCCAGCCCCTGGCGCACCCGGTTGACGATAGTCAGCACCAGCAGCAGCGCCAGCAGCATCAGCAACGGGTCGAGCCAGTTCAGCGGCAGCAAGCCGCTGGCCACGCCGGCGCCGAAGATGCCGAAGCACAACGCGCGGTCGCTCTTGCCCATGGGCCCGTCGTAGCGCCGCGAGGCGCCGACCATCACGCCCAGCACCCCGGCGTACTCGCTGATCAGCGCCAGCAGGACCACCAACAGCACCAGCGCCGGGGTCACGCCCGGCAGCAGGGCGAACGGCAGGTACAGCGCGCTGTCGGCGATCACATCGGTCAGTTCGTTGAGGTAGGCGCCCAGCTTCGACTGCTGGCCGAACTCGCGGGCGAGCATGCCGTCCATGGCGTTGAGCGCCATGCGCAGGAACATCCACAGGGGGATCAGCAGGAATATCCAGGCGTGGCTGGCCAGCAGCGCGACGCAGAGCGCAACCAGCAGCGAGAGAGCACAGGCGGCCAGCGTCACCTGGTTGGCGGTGACACCGCGCTGGTTGAGACGCGCGACCTGGGGGCGGAGCAGGTTCTGGAAGCGGGACTTGAGCTGGTAGACGGAGATCATGAGGTTCCTTCTCATAGTTCGGAACAGGGCAGGGTTCGGAACGAGCGGTTCGAACGAACGATCCACAGCCTTGTGGACCAGGGAGCTTAGCCGCACCCCGGCGCCAGGGCTGTCAGATATGTCTCAACAACATAGATGACCGATCCTAGGCAGCAGGGCACACGGCGTAGGCTGATGCTGTCAGCGGTGCGACCGCCGGCATCGTCGGATTCCCCGCGCCAAATTTTTTTCGCCCGGCCTTAATCCTTCTTCGCGAGCTGTCGCCTTACCCCTTCAGCAGGCACAACGCCGGCTTCATTCAGCTCATACAGGAAGTCCACCATGGCCTTGTCGATTCAAACCAACTACTCCTCCCTGATCACCCAGACCAGCCTGAGCAAGACCAACGGCCAGCTGGCTACTTCCCAGCAGCGCCTGGGCACCGGCCTGCGCATCAACTCCGCCGCCGACGACGCTGCCGGCCTGCAGATCGCCACCCGCCTGAACGCCCAGACCCGCGGCATGAACGTTGCCATGCGCAACACCAGCGACGCCGTTTCCATGCTGCAGACCGGCGAAGGCGCCTTCAGCGAAGCTACCGACATCCTGCAGCGCATGAAGGACCTGGCCACCCAGTCCGCCAACGGCACCAACTCCGACAAGGACCTGGACGCCCTGAAGTCCGAGTTCGACGAGCTGGGCAAAGAGCTGACCAACATCGTCACCAACACCAAGTACGCTGGCGACAGCCTGTTCGGCACCGGCGGCAAGCTGGCAGCCGACATCAAGTTCCAGATCGGCTCCGACTCCGCTGAAGTCATGACCGTTGCCGCCGCCGACACCGACATCGCCGCCACCGTCACCGCGCTGGGCACCACCGTCCAGGCCCTGGACCCGAAAGCCGGCGCCGCTGCCGCGATCACCGGCCTGAACGATGCCCTGGACCAGGTCGGCAAGACCCGCGCTGCCTTCGGTGCCGCGATCAACCGCCTGGGCCACACTTCCAACAACCTGGCCAACATGAAGGACAACACCGACATGGCCAAGGGCCGCATCATGGATGCCGATTTCGCCAGCGAAACCGCCAACATGACCAAGAGCTCGATGCTGATGCAGTCCGGCATCTCCATGCTCAAGCAAGCGGGCCAGATGCCCAGCATGATCATGGGCCTGCTGGGCTAAGGCCCGGCCTGCGCGAGGCGGCCCGCCTCGCGTAGCCTGAATCGACAGCGCCCCGCCCGTGCGGGGCGTTGTGCTGTCTGCGGGTACGCTGACAGGCGGCATTGCGACTAGCAGTCGCGGCGCAGCCGCTCTGCGCCAGTGCTTTCAAGGCTTGTATGAAAATAGCAAGCACGAGTGTGCAAAATTCAGAACTTGCACCCACATTTTTCTGACGTCAAAATAATGCCTCTGCCTCCATGGACAAATGGAGTTTCCCCGCGACCGTCAAGGGAGCGGCTCGCAAGGGCAAGATGAACACACTCACTTCCACGCTGCCGGACAGTCGGCCGATCGCCTGCCTGACCCTCCGGACCGGGCGTTCCGATTGCGTTGCGCAGTTCTACCCCGCGCTCTATCAACTCGACCTCGACCGTGATGGCCAGGTAGAGCGTATCGACCTGGGTTTTTCCGGCAGCCGCGTGCTCGAGCGCCTGCTGCAGAGCCCGGGAGACGTGGTCGCGCGCGATGAGTTGCTGACCCATGCGTGGTCTGACCGCGTCGTCGGCCAGGGCAGCCTGAACCAGCAGATCTATACCCTGCGCCAGGTGCTGGCGGACGAGAAGCAGCGGCAGATCATCCAGACGCTGCCGCGCCGCGGCTACATGTTCAACCCGCAGTACCTGGTCAGCCCGGCTGGCGAACCGGATGCGGAAGTCACCGACGCCACGCCGGAAGCCATTCCGCTGGATCGCGCAGTCCCTGCACCAGGGTTGCGGCCGCCAAGTCTGCGGCGCCTGAAATTCGCCGCCGCCAGCCTGTGTATCCTCGGGCTCCTGGTCCTCTCCGGCGCCTTCTACTACACCCAGGTACGCAGTCCGGTGCGCACCGCCGAACAGAATTTCGGCACCCTGCAGATCACCTACGTCGAAGACAACGAACAGGACCTGCAGCGGCTGATCAGCAACACCCGGCCCCTGGCCCACCAGTTGGCCGACCTAGCCACCCGCCCCATCGGCCTCATGCTGCACATGACCTCGGGCTTCTACGAACTGGTCTGCGTGCAACCCGAAGGCAATTCCAACTGGCTGCTGATCCACGAAAGCCAGGTCGCCCGGATTCCCCAGGAGCAGCTGCGCAAGTGCCTGAACTGACCTTTCGCCGCCAGGCCGGCATGGCCCGCCGCTGCCTGGTGATCTCGCTGTTCGGCGTCATGTGCCTGGCCCTGGCGCTGGGCATGCTGTGGAAACACGCCCACAGCACCTCGGCCATCGACGGCCGCTACGCCTCCACCGGCCAGGTGCTGCTGGGCAACGGCAAGGTGCTGGAAATCGCCCAGACCACCATGTTCCACGAAGGGCGCTTCTATTCGATGATCCAGCAGGACGCCAACATCCTCGAAGTCTCCGGCCAGGTCGGCAACGATCTCGGCGGGCGCTACCAGTTGCAGGTGGAAGAAAACAGCATCAGCAACCTGCAGGCCGACAGCGGCCTGGACAGCGAGCTGATCTTCAACCTGCTCTACGGCCGCCAGCGCGGCGCGCGCATCACCCTCGAACCCCTGGGCGGCTGCCTCTACGGCGTGGAGACACGCCAGGTGTTCTGTCCGCGCCTGCGCAACCGCTGAGCCCTCTCACAGTTTCAATGCCGGCTGGCTCGTCGCAGCGGAAGCGGGTGCCTCGACTGCCGCTGACGTGGGCGCTTCCGCTTGTTGCGGCTGCGGCTGCGGCTGCGGCTGCGGCTCGATGAGCCTTGCGCCCGATGCCGAGTAGTGCACCTGCGCATAGCTCTCGCCGAAGATTTCCCGGTACAGGCTTTCCGCGCGGCGGGTCAGCAGGAGAATCTCGATGCGGCGGTTGGCGCCGTTCTCCGGGTCTTCCGGGCGTAGCGGCATGACGTCGGCCTGGGCCGCCACCTGCAGCACATGGGCAGCTGGCAGGCCGCTGTCGACCATCACGTTGCGCGCGCGCAGGGCACGGTCGCCGGAAAGGTTCCAGTTGTTGTAGCCATCGGGACGACGGTATTGCACGGCGTCGGTATGGCCACTGAGGATCAGCTTGTTCTGCACCTTGGCCAGCACCCCGGACAGCGCGCCGAGCAGGGTCTGGAAATGCGGGTCGAGGGTGGCCTGGCCACGGGCGAACATGAAGCGCTGCTGGTCGTCCTTGATCAGGATGCGCAAGCCCTGCGGGACTACCGTCACCTCGATATTGGCCAGCGCGTCGACCTTGCCGGACACCTCGCGGATCAGCTCGGCCAGCTCGCGCAGGTCGTCGTTGCTGTCGTACTGGCGGCCGTCCTGCTGTGCGCTGGCGTCCTTCGCCTGCTCGCCGGCCTTGCCCTGCTTGCCAGCGTCGAGTGCGAGCTGCGGCGCGGGCTTTTCCGGCGTCTTGATCGGTTGCGGCATGCCGTCCAGTTCGACGGGCGTGCGGCTGGCGCCATCGAACACGCCGGCACCGCCGTCGACCACCGGGTTGGCATCCTGGTCGCCCACCGCCACCGGTTGCGGCTCGGTCTGCGGGTGGACGATCCACAGCACCATGAACAGCGCCATCATCGCCAGGGTGAAGTCGGCGAAGGCGACTTTCCAGGCGCCGCCGTGTTCATCATCGTGGCCCTTCTTGCTGCGGCGCTTGATGATGATTTCGCTGTGCTTGTCGGCACGTTTCTTCATGCTGCGTCCCGCTCTTCCTCATAGCGGGTGACCCAGGTCTCCAGCTGCTTGAAGGCCGGCTTGACGTCCTGCTCGATCAGCTTGCGCCCGGCGTCCACCGCCAGCAGCGTGGGCTTGCCAGCGACGTGGGCAACCAGCGTGGTACGCACGCACTCCAGTGCCGACAGCTCGGTCTTCACGCGCTGCGCCATGGCGTTGGACAGCGGGTCCATCAGGCAGTAGCAGACGAAGATGCCGAAGAAGGTCCCCACCAGGGCCGCGGCCACGTGGGCGCCGATCTCGGCCACCGAACCGCCGATGTTGCCCATGGTGATGATGATGCCGAGGATCGCCGCGAGGATGCCGAAGCCAGGCATCGCCTCGCCAACCTTGTGCAGCGACTTGGACGGCTGCAGCAGGGCATGCTCCATCGCGTCCAGCTCCTGCTCGAGGAAGCCTTCCAGCTCGTGGGCGCTGATCTTGCCCATGGCCATCAGGCGGAAGTTGTCGGCGATGAACGCCATCAGGTTCTTTTCCTGGAGGATCAGCGGATAACGGGCGAACAGATCGCTCTGCTCCGGCTCCTCGATGTGCGCATCGAGCACCTTCAGGCCGCCGACGTCGACCATTTCCAGCAGCTCGTAGAGCAGCATCAGCAGCTGGCGCTGGAACTCCTCGCCACGGCGCTTGAAGACGAACACGCCCTTGATCTGCGAGCACATTTCCAGCAGCACTTCGCGCGGGTTGGCGACGACCAGGGTGCCCAGGCCCGCGCCGAGGATGATGATCATCTCCGCCGGCTGCCAGAGCGCGCGCAATTCGCCGTGGGCCATGGCGTAGCCGCCGAGGACGCAGGCGATGATGATCAGGGCGCCGATGATTTTCTGCATGGTTATGGGTTCTTCAAAGGGTGTCGGGGTCGTTGAGGAAACGGCTGCACTTGCCGATCGCCTGCTTCATCAGCTGGCAGATGCGTGCATCGGTCAGCCCCAGTACCAGGGCGATTTCCTTGAGGTTCAGCTCGTGCTGGTAATACAGGTTGAGGATCAACCGCTCGCGCTCGTTGAGGCGTTCCAGCGCCTGGGCCAGCAGGCGCTCCTTGAGCACCCGTTCCTCCAGTGCATCGCCACTGCCCTGCACGCCGTCATGGCCGCTCTGCAGCAGTGCGTCGAAGCTCTCGATGGCCTCGGAGGACTCGGCGCGCAGGTAATCCTGGTAACCGGCCTCGTCGAGGCCGGTGGCAGCCAGCACTTCCTCGTCGCTGGGCACGCGGCCGAGCTGGCGCGCCAGCGCACGGATCGCATCGCGCACCTTGTGTGCCTGCTGGCGCACCTGGCGCGGGCGCCAGTCCTGGCGGCGCAGCTCATCGAGAATGGCACCACGGATACGCAGCGCGGCGAAGCGACCGAACTGCTCGTCCGGCTCGCCGTAGCGACGCAGCCCCTCGAGCAGGCCCATCAGGCCGATCTGCTCCATGTCCTCGCGGTCCAGCACCTGGTTGGCCTGCAGCGACAGCTGGCTGACGATGCGCCGCACCAGTGGCAGGTACTGCATCATCCAGCGCTGCTCGGCAGCCGGCGACAGCCGCGCATGGCCGCCTTCCGCGCTGTCGTAGCCAGCGGCGCCGGCGGCATAGCCGGGTGCGGAATCGAGAAGGGCGTGCATGTCGGCTTACTGGACGATCATCTTGCTGAGCATCACGTGCTCGAAGGGCACCACCACCTTGCGCGTGGCAAAGTCGTCGATCACCGCCTTCTCCAGGCGCGCCTGCACCTCGCCGATGGGCATGGCGCGCAGCACTTCGAACTTCTCCGGGGTCAGGTTGGCGACCACCGAGCTGCGCACCATCGGGGCGACGCTCTCCAGCTTCTTGCGCTCCTGCTCGGCCCTGGCCTGCAGCACCAGGTCGATCACGAAGTAGTGCTCGCGGTCTTCGCCACGGGAGCTGACGATGATCTTCTCCACCGGCACGAAGAGGTATTCGGCGCTCTCCTGCTCTTCCTCCTCCCTGGTGTCGTCCTTGCCGCCGTCCTTGTCGGCGGTTGCGGCGGCCGGGGCCAGGCTGGCGGACTTGATCATCTGGTAATTGACGAACACGCCACCCAGCACGACGGCGATATTCACGATGAGCATCAGTAGAACGAGACGCGGCGTGGACATGGGGTTTCTCGAAAAATCCTGTGGGAGTGCGGGCCGTAGGCGGCCTACACGGTAATCAGTACATCGCTGTCGCCATGCGCCGCGGAGCGCCCGGCCGCCTGCGCATCACGCGGGTTGGCGGCGACTGCGGGCTGTTCCTCGGCGAAGCGCTGGCGGTTCTGCTGGCCCTGCTGGCCGGACTGCGAATCGGAGGAAACCTGCACGTTGACCTGCAGGAAGTTCTGCCCGACCAGCTCCTGGCGCAGGCGCTCGCTGGTGTTCTGCAGCAGGCGCACGACGTCGCCGTTGGACGCGGAGATCTGCACGTTGAGCTGGCCGGCTTCGTGGCGCACGAGGATTTCCATGGCGCCCAGCTCCGGCGGGTCGAGGCGGATCGTCGCGTTCTGCACGCGCTGGCCCAGCTGCAGCTCGACGTTGTCGCGCAGGGCGCTGACCATCTGCTCGCCCCAGTGGGCCTCGTTGCCGCCCTTGAGGTGCAGCGGCTTGTCGAACAGCGGCGACGCCGGTGCAGCAGACGAGGCTGGCGTGCTGCTGTCGGTCGCCGGAAGACGCGAGTCGAGCGTGCCGGTGGGCAACGTCGGTACGGCGGATTCCGGGGTCTGTACGGCAGCCGCCAGGTGCTGTTGCAGCAACGTCTGCGCCTGGCTCTGGGTCGCCTCGCGCGGTGCCGGCTGCGTGGGTGCGGCCGGCTCTTCGGGCAGGTCGGCGGGCGGCAGCAGCACGTCTTCGGGCTTCACTGCGACGGGCGCCGGCTGCGCCTGGCCATCCACGGCCTGGGTGGCGAAACCGGCCACCTGGGCGTGGGTCCGGGCCGCCGGGTTATCCCGTGCCTGCACCACCAGCCCGGCCTGGCCAAGCATGCCGGCGAGCCAGTTTTCCGCGCCAGAGGGCGATGCTTCTTCGCTTGCCCGGCCCTGCGTATCGTCGTCGCGGGTAGCAGCGGCTAACGCCTCCGGCGGCAGCGCAGCCGTGGCTTGCTGCACCGGTTCCTCGGCCTGCGCGGTATCGAACTGGGCGAGGAACGACTGCACGCTGATGGTCCGCTCACCGGCATTCGACTGTGCCGGCGGCTGCGCGCGAAATCCCGCCACAGCGGCACTGTCGGCGCCGTCGCGGCGCGAGTCCTGCGAACGCGCCTCGGCCACCGGGCGTGCCGCACGGTCGGTGGTCGGCAGTGATTGGGTCGGCAACTGGATCACGGTCTATCGACCCTCCTGGTACGTATCCACCTGCATGTACGCCGAGCGTCCCTCGGCGTATTCCAGGTGCGAGAGCAGGAGCCGGCGCAGGCGCTCGCACTCCTCGGCGCAGGCCTGCGACGCCTGCTCGTGCAGGCGCTTCAGGTGTTTCTTGGCCAACAGCACGTCGGCCGCCAGCCCGGTCTGCGACGACATCGCCACCAGTTGCGCACGGATCGCCAGGTCGACCTGCCCCATGGCTTTCCAGTCCTTGCGCTGCAGCGCCGCACCCAGCCGCTCGTAGAGCTGGAGCAGGCGCTGGCGGTCATCCACGGGCGGCACTCACGCCCTCCCAGCCTTCGCGCAGGATGCCCAGCAGGCGCACCACTTCATCGATGCCGGCGACATCCAGGGAGATACTCACGTCGGAGATCCGGTAGATGCAGTAGTCGTAGAGGCGCGCCAGGCCCTGCACGGTCTCGCCGCCGCCCTCGTAGTCGAGAGCGCCGTTGAGGCCGTTGAGGATATTCAGGCACTTCTCCAGGGAACGGCCCTTCTGCTGGTAGCGCTTGTGCTCGATATGCCCACGGGCGCGGGCCAGTTCGTCGAGCAGGCCGTCGAACAGCACCAGCACCAGCTCGTAGGGCGAGGACGACGCGGCCTTGGCTTCCAGGTCGATCATCCGGTAGCTGTCGTAGCTTTCATTCATGCCGTAGGCGCTCATCCGAACATCCCGCTGGTCTGGTCCATCGACTGCATGGTCTGCATCATCGAGGTGTATTGCTTGAGGTAGCGCGCGTAGTAGGTGTCGTACTGCTTCTGCAGGTTGTCGTAGTCATCGTTGACCCGCTTCAGGCTGCTGTTGAGCGACTCCTTGCGGTTCTTCAGTACGCCGTTGACGCTGCTGGTGTAGAGCGACAGCGCCTTGTCGGTGCTATCGAGCAGGTTGCCCTTGCCCATGAACAGCTTGTCCAGCCCTTCCGGGTCGGCGGCGATGGCCTTCTCGAAGCGCGTCGAGTCCAGGGTCAGCTTGCCGTTGCGGTCGGCACTGATGCCGAAGCTGATCAGGTTGGCGCCACCGAAGGTGGTACGCAGCATCTGGTTGAGGCTGTTCTCGATGGCCCGCACGCTGGAGTCGCCGGCCAGGGCGCCACGGGAATTGCCGCTCTGGTCACCGGAGGCGGTGAGGCTGTCGATCTGGCTGGCCAGGGCGTTGAAGGCGTCGATGAAGGTCTGCACCTTCTTCTTGGTCTCGCCCTGATCCTGGGAGATGGTCATGGAGATCGGCTGCTCGCCGGATTTCTGCGCCTGGGTGAAGGTGACGCTGACGCCATCGATGATGTTGTCGAAGGTGTTGCTGGCGTTGGTCAGCAGCATGCCGCTCTCGCCGCCCAGGCGGACGCGGGCGTCCTGCGCCCTGGACAGTTCCTGCGGATTGCCGATGGCATTCTCGAAGGCACTGTTGGCGCCGTCGGTGCCGCTCAGCGACAGGCTGATGGCATTTTCCGCGCCGGACTTCTCCGCGCCCAGCACCAGCGAGACCTGGCCGTTGCTGCGCACCAGGGTGGCCTTCACGCCGGTGTTGTCGGTGGCCTTGTTGATCGCCGCGGCCAGCTCATCCATGGAATTGCTGCCGTCGCCGTCGGTATCGATCTTGCTCAGGTCGATGTCGAAGGACTTGCCGTTCTGGCTCAGGGTCAGGGTGCCCTGGGTGTCGATGTCGCCGCTCTGCAAGCCGGAGAAGGACAGCTGGTGGCTGCTGGCGAGTTGCTCGACGAAGAAGTCGTAGCGGCCGGCGACGGCGCTCTTGCCGACAGTGGCGGTGAGATAGCCGTCCTTGCTCAGCTTGGCACTGTTGATCAGCATGCTGGTGTTGCTGCCGGTGGTGCCCTGCAGCCCCTTCACCGCGGTGGAGAAGGTCTTCAGTGCCGTTTCCAGCGAGGTCACGGCGGTCAGCTGCGACTGGTACGAAGCCTTGTTGCGGTCAGCCTTGTTCAGCCCGCTCTGCACATCGTACGTCGCCAGTTGCTGGGCCATCTGCTTGACGTAATCGGAATCTATGGTCGCCATCTGAATCCACCTCTTTGTAGCCGAAGGAGCAATTACGGTGCCAATGCCGTAAGGCCCGCCGTTCAAGGCTTTGCGGGTTTCCCAGGGAGAAGGTGAACTTCCGCCCGGCGTGGTTTGGCGCGCAGCGGGAAGCGGCATTTCCGCCTGCCGCAAGCGCGCCCTGATGCAGAGGAAGGGCGACCGTGGGGAGGGATTCGTTAAGGGGTTTCGACGGGGTGTTTTACGGAGGCACAGCGGCCATCGCCGAACTCACGTGCCGGTGCCTCCCTCACCCCAACCCTGGCTAGGTGCCGCGCTTCTGAGGGAGAGGGAACAGATCGCGGGGCGCACTCCGTTCGCGGTGGTCATGGCGCTGTGCGGTTCGCGAGCAAGCTCGCTCCTACGAAGAGCGCGTCGACATTAGCTGTAGGAGCGAGCTTGCTCGCGAACAGAGCCTGCCGGGAAAAACCGCGACCGAAAGGTAAGGCTTGGATCAGTAGGACTGCCGCGAATACACCGGCTGTTCGCGCGGATCGCCCAGCAGTTGGCTGAGGATGTCATGGTGCATCGCCAGCAGCTTGCCGTTGCGCTCGTTGAGGCGCTTGCACTGGGCGGTCAGCTGCCCCAGCTGCAACCACTCCTGCTGCAGCTCTTCGCGGCGTGGCGGCTGGTAGTTGGACAGCAGCGTGCGCATGCCGTCGGCGTCCATCGGCAGATGGAAGGCGCGCAGCACGCGGCTGCGGCGCTGGGCGCGGCCGGCGATGGCTTCGAGCAGTGCCTGGATGTCCGGGTTCAGCGCCTCGATCTGCGCACTGTCCCGCGCCAGCAGGTGGCGATACAGCTCCTGCAGGCGTTCGCGCAGCGCCAGGCAATCGCGGCCATCCTGCTGGATGTCCTGCTCGACCACCTGCAACAGCCGCGCGCGCTGGGTCATGCGTCGCTGCCGCGATGGTAGGAGAGGATGCTGGTGGCGAGCACGCTGGTGTCGTTGCCCAGTTCGCCATTCATCAGTGCGCGGCGGATTTCCGCGACGCGGCTCTGGTCCACGTCGGGCATGGCGCGCAGGGTTTCCTGCATCTCGTCCAGGCGCAGCGAATCGCTGACCGGCGCACTGGCGGCGGTCTCCGCCAGCGGGGCGACGCGCTCGCTGCGCGCGCTCTTGGCGGACTCGCTGGTGGCCAGCGCGACGCTGGTCAGTTGCCGGGTGATTTCCATGGTCGGTATCCGAATGTTTTTGGGCCTTTCCCCCAGAGGGCGACCGCCCCGCGGGAAAACTTAAATGCCGTGTTTCGAGTTCGCCACACGGACGGCGGATAGCCGCAAGCGGTTATTCGCCCTACGGTTCGAAGCCCCATCGTAGGGCGCATAACGCGGAACGCGTTATCCGCCATTCCCTTTACGCCCGCGCCCGCCACCAGGACTGCGCGGCGAGGCCATCCTGGATTTTCTGCTCCTGCTGCGCAAGTTGCGCCTGCCACTGGCCGATCCTGGTTTCGATCACCTGAGCCAGCACTTTCTCACTGCGCATGGCCGCCAGCAGTTCGCCCTGGATACGCGCGAGGGCCTGCTCGGCGACTTCCAGCTCGCGGCGCTGCAATTGCAGCATCTTGTGCAGGGTGGCCTTGTACTGCTGCTGGTTGTGCCGCTGCAGCGGTGTGCTGGTGGCCACGCTGAAGCCGCACAGGCGGTCGAGCCCGGTGATGTTGTTGCGGTAGCGCTGGCAGAGGTTCTGCTGGTAGTTGACCCGCCCGAGCAACTCGCGGACCTTGCCGCCGCGCACGTCGGCCAGGCGTCCGAGCATATCGATCTGCGCCTTCATCAGCGGCCACCGACGATGCTTTGCAGGGTCGCGACGCTGTTGCCGAGCTCGGCGCCATCGGCGGTTTCCTGGCGCAGGTAGCGCTCCAGCATCGGCGCCAGCTGCACCGCGCGGTCGGTCTTCACGTCCATGCCCGGCGTGTAGCCGCCCAGCGGGATCAGCTCCTTGATGCGCTCATAGGTGCCGCTGAATTCCTTGAACTGGCGCGCCGCGGAGAGGTGCAGCGGATCGGCCACCTGGCTCATGCAGCGACTCACCGAAGCGCCGATATCGATGGCCGGGTAATGCCCGACATCCGCCAGCCGGCGCGACAGCACGATATGCCCGTCGAGGATGGCGCGGGCACAGTCGACGATCGGGTCCTGGTGATCGTCGCCTTCGGCCAGCACGGTGTAGATGGCGCTCAGGCTACCCGTCTCGCCCTCGCCATTGCCGGCGCTTTCCACCAACTCCGGGAGCATGCCGAACACCGATGGCGGGTAACCCTTGGTGGCCGGCGGCTCGCCCAGGGCCAGGGCGATCTCGCGCTGGGCCATGGCATAGCGGGTCAGCGAATCCACCAGCAGCAGCACGTCCTTGCCCTGGTCACGGAAGTAGGCGGCGATGCTGTGGCACAGCTCGGTGGCCTTAAGCCGCATCAGCGGCGACTCGTTGGCCGGTGCGACCACCACCACGGCCTTCTGCAGGCCTTCCGGGCCGAGGGAATGCAGGATGAATTCCTGCACCTCGCGGCCGCGCTCGCCGATCAACCCGACCACCACCACGTCGGCCTTGGTCTGCCGGGTGATCATCCCCAGCAGCACGCTCTTGCCCACCCCGCTGCCGGCGAACAGGCCGACGCGCTGGCCCTTGCCCAGGGTCAACAGGCCATTGATGGCGCGCACGCCGACGTCCAGCGGCTCGGATACCGGGCGCCGGCGCAGCGGGTTCACCTGCGGCAGCTCGGTAGGCAACGGGTGGCGGCCGGCAAGCTTGCCGAGGCCGTCCAGGGGTTCGCCGAGGCCGTTGACCACGCGCCCCAGCCAGGAATGATCGATATGCAGCACGGCTTCGTCCGGCGCCGGGAAGACCCGTGAGCCGGAGGTCAGGCCGACGGGCTTCTTGAAGGGCATGAGGTAGGTGATGTCTCGGTTGAAGCCGACCACCTGCGCCTCCAGGCGCTCGCCGTCGGCGACTTCCACGTAGCAACGCTGGCCGGTCATGCGGCGGCAGCCGAGGCTTTCCAGCAGCAGGCCCGAGACCCGCACCAGGCGACCGCTGACCCGCGCCAGCTGGACCGAGTCCAGCGAACGCAGCGCTTCTTCGAGCTTGAAGCCGTCGCCCAGGGCCATCTTCAGTCTTCGTCCTGCAGGTGCGCACTCAGCGTTTCCATGCAACTGTCCAGGCGCTGCTGGCAGCCGATGTCGGCTTCCGCCTGGGCGGTGACGACACGGCATTCGCCCAGCGCCAGGCGCTCGTCCGGCACCAGGCGCCACTTCGCGGCGCGCTCGGGGTTCAGCTCGCGGATGCGCGCGCATTCTTCCGGGTTGAGCAGGATCTGCACCTCGCCCTGCTCGCCCGGCATGGCGGCCAGCGCTTCTTCCGCGAGCGTCAGCAGTTGCGTGGGGTTGAGCGTGAGCTCGACGCGGATGACCTGCTTCGCCACCTTCTGCACCAGCTCCAGCAACTCTTTCTGGCGGCTGCGCTGGAAGGCCTGGTGATAGTCAGCGAAGGCATCGACGGCAGCCTGCAAAGGCGCACTGGCCTGCTCGAATACCTGGCGGCCAGCAGCGCGGCCTTCCTCGCGGCCCTTGCGCAGGCCGTCCTGGCGCCCAGCTTCGAACCCTTCGCGCAGGCCGGCTTCGCGGCCTTCGCCGACGCCGTCCTGGTAACCCTTCTCCAGGCCTTCCTGGAAGCCGTCGGAGATGGCGCGCTGGCGCGCGGCCGGGTCGCTGTCCCAGCCGTGATTGTCGGCGCTGGCGGTGGCGCAGCGCGGCGGGAAGCGGTAGGGGCGCCAGGCGCGGCTGTCGGCCTTGATGACTTTGATCGCCATGCGCAGTTACTCCACCGTCTGCTCGCGGAACAATTGCACCTGCAGGTCGCCCTCGGCGGCCAGCTCGCGCACCACGCCCATGATTTCCTTGCGCACCTGCTCCACGCGGCTCAGCGGCACCGGGCCCTGGCGGCGGTTGATCGACTCCATCTGCTGCGCCTGGCGCTTCGGCATGGCGCCCTGGATGGCGCGCACCAGTTCGGGCTCGGCGCCCTTGAGGGCGACCACCCACTCGTCCAGCGGGATCACTTCCAGCAGGGTCTGCAGCACTTCCTGGTTCTGCCGCGAGAGGATGAAGAAGTCGTACATCTCGTCTTCGATCCTGCCGACCAGGCTGTCGTTGTGGGCGCGCAGCAGCTCGAACATCTGGTTACGGTCGCCCTTGAAGCGGTTCATGATGTCCGCCGCCTGCTTCACCCCGCGCACCTGCGAGCCCTGGGTGGAGAGCACGCGCAGGCTGCGGTCGATCAGTTGCTCCAGCTCGGCGATGACATCGCTGTTCACTTCACTGAGGTTGGCGATGCGGAACAGCAGCTCGTCCTGGCGCTCGGGCGGCATGGCCTCGAGCACGTCGGTAGCCATGCCCGGCGGCAGGAAGGCGAGGAACACCGCCTGCATCTGCGCGTGTTCCTTGGCGATCAGCGCGGCGAACTGCTTGGGATCGATCCACTCCATGCGCGCCATCTTGGCGCGGATTTCCTCGCCATAGATGCTGTCCAGCAGGTTGCGCGTGATGTCGCTGCCCAGCGCCTTGCCGAGCATGCCGGCGAGGTAGGAACGCGAGGCGCCCTTGATGCTCGATTGCAGCTTGTAGTCGTCGAAGAAGCGCCCGATGACGTCGGACACGGTGTTCTGCTTGACGTTGGACAGCCGCGCCATCGCCTGGCTGATGCTGACGATCTCCTCGCGGCTGAAGTTGCGCAGGATGCCCGCGGAGGCCTCGTCACCCATGCTCAGCATGAGGATCGCCGCCTGTTCCAGGGAGCTCACGGCGCGCAACTGCGGGCCGCGCTTTTTCGTTTCTTCAGGCAGGCTCGTGTCGGTCATTGCGGCCAATCCAGTGCTTGATCACTTCCGAAACCCGTTCCGGGTCGTTCTTCGCCAGCATCTGCAGATGCTCGATCTGGTGCTCCAGGCCCGAGCCCGGCGCCGGCAGACGGATCTCCGAGAGCGGGTTCAGCTCGCCGAGCACGTTGAGCCCGCCGACGCTTTCATTGGAGAGCGCCAGGCGCCGTTCGGCGTCCAGGGCCAGGGGATACTCGTGGCTCCCTTCAGGCAGCGCGGCAGTCGCCAGCGGCTGGCTGCGCTGGGTCAGGCTGCGCACTGCCGGGCGCACGCCGAACAGCAGGAACAGCAGGGCGATCAGGCCGAGCACGGTGTAGCGCACCAGCGCTTGCAGGGCGCTGCTTTCCCACCAGCTGGCGCCCGCCTCTTCCACCGGCACGGCGGCGAAGGGGAACACGCTGACGGTGATCAGGTCGCCGCGCTGGGCGTTGAAGCCCACCGCGCTCTTGACCATGGCTTCCAGGTCGGCGCGGGCCTTGTCGGTCCAGCCGCCTTCGGGGGCGGTGGCGGCGTTGATCACCACGGCGACGCTCTGCTGGCGCAGGGCGAAGGCCGGGTACTTGATGTGGGTGACGCGCTGGTCGAAGTCGTTCTGCCGGGTGGTCTCGTTGCGGGTCGAGGTCGCGGCCTTGTTGTCGGTCGCGGCGACCTTGCCGTTGCCCGGCGGGTTGGCGCCCTGGGCGACATTCTGTCCCTGCTGCGGTGGCGGCGGCTCCGGCGGGCGGTTGCTCAGCGAGCCGGGCACGCCAAGGGCGAGCTGGTCCAGGGTGCTCTCGTTGCGCAGCGACTCACTGCGCAGGCGCGGCGCTTCGCCGTAGGCCTGCTGGGTCTCTTCCTTCTGGCTGAAGTCGATGTCGGCGGACACGCTGATGCGGTAGTTGCCCAGGCCCAGCACCGGCGCCAGCACTTCCTCGACATTGCCCACGGCCTTGCGCTGATACTCGTCGACCGCCTGCCAGTTCTGTGACGGGCCGCCAGCACCGCTGATCCCGCGCGAGAGCAGCACACCGTTCTGGTCCACCACGCTGACGTCTTCGGCTTTGAGCTGCGGCACGCTGCCTGCCACCAGGTTGACGATGGCGCCGACCTGCTCGGGGCTCAGCCGCTGACCGGGCGCCAGTTGCAGCAGCACCGAGGCCTTGGCCGGATCGCGACGGCCGACGACGAAGGAATTGCTGTCCTCGCGGGCGACGTGCACACGCGCCTGCTCGATGCCCTTCAGGCCCATGATGGTGCGCGCCAGTTCGCCCTCCAGGCTGCGCTTGAGGCGCACGTCCTGGAGGAAGTGGCTGGTGCCCAGCGGCTCGTCCTTGTCGAACAGCTCGTAGCCGGCCGGCATCGATACCTTCACGCCCTTGGCCGCCAGCAGCATGCGCGCGCGCGCCAGGTCTTCCTCGCGCACCAGCACCTGGCCGCTCTGCGGATGCAGGCGATAGTCGAAGGCTTCGGCGTCCAGCACCTGCATCACGTCGGCGGCCGGGTAGGCCTCGCCGGCGCCGTACAGCGGGCGATAGGCACCCTGGTCGCGCCACAGGTAGAACACCACGGCGGCGGCCAGCAGCGCGGCGCCCAGGGCGATAGCGAGCAGCCCCAGGCGCGGGTCGAGCTTGAGTTTGTCGAGCGCCAGGCGCCCTTTCAGATTCTGCAGCACTGTCAGTCCTTACAGCGGCATGCGGATGATGTCGTCGAAGGCGCCGGTGAGCTTGTTGCGCACCTGCAGCAGCGCGGAAAACGACACGCTGGCCTTCTGGCTCTGGATCATGGCGCCGACCAGGTCGTCGCTCTGGCCGCTGTCCACCGCGGCCATGGCGGCGCTGGACTTGTGCTGCTCGGCATCCACCGAGCGCAGCGCCTGCTCGAAGCTGGCACCGATGCCCTGCGCCGGCGCATTGCCGCCGAGCTGCGCGGCGGGCCGCACGGTCGGGCCGCTGGCCAGGTCGGCGTAACGGTTCATCCGGTCCAGCATGTCCTGCTGCACCTGCATGATCGAACTCATGGAAGGTCTCCCCCGGAAGACGAAATCAGAACTGCACCTGCACGCCCTGCTCACGCATCGCGTTGAGCCGGTAGCGCAGCGCGCGGGTGGTCATGCCCAGGCTCTCGGCGGCCTTGGTCTTGTGCCCGCCGAAGCGGCGGATGGTGTCGATCACATGCTGGTATTCGGCGAGCTTGCCGCTGGCGCGCAGTGCGGCGCGGCCGCCTTCGGCCGCCAGCGGGATCACCGCGGCGACAGTCGCCAGCGCAGCCTGCGGCGCGGCCAGGCCGAGGTCGCGGGGCTGGATGAACAGGCCGTTGCGCAGCACCAGGGCGCGTTGCAGGGTGTTTTCCAGCTCGCGCACATTGCCCGGCCAGTCGTGCTGCAGCAGCGCGCGGCCGGCGGCCTCGGTAAGCAGGTCATGCTCGGCGTCCTGCGGGGCGTACTGGCGGATGAAACGCCGCGCCAGCGGCAGCACGTCTTCCTTGCGCTCGCGCAGGGGGGCGATGTGCAGCGGCAGCACGTCGAGGCGGAACATCAGGTCGGCGCGGAAGCGCCCTTCGCCGACTTCGGCCTGCAGGTCGCGGTTGGTGGCGGCGATCACGCGCACGTCGAGCTCGATCTCGCGGCGCCCGCCGAGGCGCTCCACACGCTGCTCCTGCAGAACGCGGAGCAACTTGGCCTGCAGGGCCAGCGGCAGCTCGCCGATTTCGTCGAGCAGCAGGGTGCCGCCGTTGGCCAGCTCGAACTTGCCCGGCTGGGCCGTCACCGCGCCGGTGAAGGCACCGCGTTCGTGGCCGAAGAGGATGGATTCGAGCATCGCCTCGGGGATCGCCGCGCAGTTCACCGCGACAAACGGCGCGTCCGGGCTGGCGATGCCGTGGATGTAGCGGGCCAGCAGTTCCTTGCCGGTGCCGGTCTCGCCGGTGATCAGGATCGGCGCGCGGGTCTGCGCGACACGCTGCGCCATGGCCAGCAGGCGGCGACCAGCCTGGGAGCGCGAAACGAACAGTTCCTGGGCAGCGCTGGAGGCTTCCTGGCGCCGCAGCAGTGCGGCCAACTGGCCGGCGCCGAACGGCGACAGCAGGTAGTCGACGCAACCCAGGTCAAGCAGGGTGGCGGCCTTTTCCTGCTCTTCATAGCCGACGATGGGCACCACGTCGCGCTCGCGGCCATCGCTGAGCAGCGCGCCAACCTGGGCATACAGATCAGGCGCGGGGAAGGCCCCGGCGAGGATGAACAGCAGGGCCGCGTCGCTGCGCGCACGGGCCAGTTCGGCGAAGCCGGAGAAGCGTTCGACGCGGCAGCCTTCGGCCAGCAGCGTCTGCAAAAGCAGGGCGTGAGCGGCGTCCGAGGACGGCCCGATGATCGCAACTTTTTTCTGCGCAGGCCGCTCTTCGAGCAGCGTTTCACATAATTGATCGATCGACTGGCTTAAACTGTTCACCGCAACTTTCCATTCGCTAGTGCGTTCGCAAGCCCTCCATCGTTCAACGCCAGCATCAGCCGACAACTATAATCGGCGACTGCGGAACCTGTTTCTGGATCGGCTATCTCACGGGTGGCATTGCAACAACTTCGTCATATATGAAGTCGCTGCAACCTGTAACTAACCCAGCCACCCTAACAAGTGCCAGCACTACGCCATAGCTTCCCGCCGATTAATTAAGATCAATAGACAAAAAGTTCCGTCAAAAACAGCATTTGATATCTATTGATTTAATCGGGCGACCTCAGATCGCTATCATTGCGCCACGTCAGCAGCCTGTGACGCAGCAGTCACGGGCCCCCTGACAGACAGAGCATGCCGCGAGCAACGATCAGCCGACCCCGGCGGTCACGACACTTCCCGTGTCCTTGGGCAGATGGCAGATCGAACCTGGAAGTACGACGCTGAGCATGACTGGCAAATCAAAAGTCCACCATGGCGTGCCCGCCGACAGTCTCATCCGACTGAAACCGCAGAAACTCGGCCGGCATTATCACAAGATTCCGCAGTACATCAAAGAGATCTCCGGAAAGTATCCGCGGATTATCAGCGACTATTTCCTGCGGCATTATCGAATCAATCTCGAATTGGCCAACCTGACTATTCACGAGGAACTTCCCCGTGAACTCGAGTGCCTTTTCGATTCGCCCCTGGGCAAGTTCGGTTTCGCCATGGACCGCGCCCTGCTCACCGAAGTCATCGAGTGCTATTACGGCGGCACGCTGGTCGCCAATCGCGATACGCCGCCGATCAGCAGCTCCGAGCAACGCATGCTCGAGCGCCTCGGCCTCGACGTGGTCGACCTGTTCGGCCGCGCCCTGCTGATGGGCGAATCGGTCGGCCGCCTGCAGCAGATCGACCCCACCTACGAAGAGGTGCAGTGGGAGTATGTGGCCGAGTTCAGCTACGTCAGCCACCTGACCGGCGAGCGCTCCTCGCTCTACCTCTACCTGGACAACCCGCTGGCGGACGAGCTCACCCGCCGCCTTGCCGGACCGCCACCGCCGCGCCTGACCGGCAACCCGGTGGAACACATCAAGCACCTGCCGCTGCGCCTGGACTGCGTGGTTGCCGCCGCGCGCATGCCACTCGCCCGGGTACTCGCCCTGGAGCCGGGTGATGTGCTGACGATCCGCCCGCTGGACCGCGTCGAGGTCCGCGTGAACCAGCAGAAGCTGTTCCGCGGCGCCATCTTCGAAGACGACGGCACCCTCTTCCTCTCCTCCCTGGAAAGCGTGAAAAACCCATGACTGGCTCTCTCTCCGACTCCGAGTTCGAGTCGCTGATCAACGATGGCGACCTCGACCTGACCCAGGACGCCACCGACATTCCCGCCGAGCCCGTGCGCGCTTCACTGCCGCAGCAGGACCTGAGCTTCTTCGGCAAGATTCCGGTAAACGTCACCCTCGAAGTCGCCTCGGTGGAAATCTCGCTGAAGGAGCTGATGGATGTGGACGCCAACAGCGTGATCATCCTCGACAAGCTCGCTGGCGAGCCGCTGGACGTGAAGGTCAACGGCGCGCTGTTCGCCAAGGCCGAAGTGGTGGTGATGAACGGCAACTACGGCCTGCGCGTGCTCGAACTGTGCGGCGCCAGCCTCGACGCCCTGACTGCCTGATGAAATTGCGCCGCTTCCTGACCGGCAGATTGCCAGCCACGCTTGGCCTGCTCATCGCCGTGCTGTGCCCGCTCTACGCGCAGGCAGCCGGCGGCGAGGTGACGCTGTTCAACCTGCACGACACGGCAGACGGCCAGGCCTTCAGCGTCAAGCTGCAGATTCTCATCGTCATGACGCTGCTGGGCTTCCTCCCGGCGATGCTCATGCTGATGACCTGCTTCACCCGTTTCGTCATCGTGCTGGCGATCCTCCGGCAGGCCATCGGTCTGCAGCAGAGCCCGCCGAACAACGTGCTGGTGGGCATCGCCCTGATCATGACCCTGCTGGTCATGCGCCCGGTGTGGCAGGACATCTACGCCAATACCTACCAGCCCTTCGAGGCCGACCAGATCAGCCTGGAAGATGGCCTCAGTCGTGCCAAGCAGACACTGAGCCGCTTCATGCTCGCGCAGACCAACCGCACCTCGCTGGAAACCATGGTCTCCCTGGCCGGCGAAAGCGTGCCGGAGAAACTGGAAGACCTGGACTTCTCCCTGCTGCTGCCGTCGTTCGTCCTCAGCGAGCTGAAGACCGCCTTCCAGCTCGGCTTCATGATTTTCATCCCGTTCCTGGTGATCGACCTGGTGGTGGCCAGCGTGCTGATGGCGATGGGCATGATGATGCTCTCGCCGATGATGATCTCGCTGCCGTTCAAGCTGATGATCTTTGTGCTGGTGGACGGCTGGGCCCTGATGATGGGCACGCTGACCAGCAGCGTGCAGCCCTTCTAGCGGCCTTGCGGAGAACGCCATGCTCACCCCGGAAAGCGCCGTCGATATCGTTTCTAACGCCGTGCACATCACCGCGCTGATCGTCTGCGTGCTGATCCTGCCGAGCCTGCTCGGCGGCCTGCTGGTGAGCATTTTCCAGGCCGCCACGCAGATCAACGAGCAGATGCTCAGCTTCCTGCCGCGCCTGCTGATCACCCTGGGGATGCTGGTGTTCGCCGGGCACTGGATCCTGCGCACGCTCTCGGAGCTGTTCATCCAGTCGTTCCACCAGGCAGGCCGCCTGGTCGGCTGATGCCATGCAGCCAGGCGCATCCTTCCTGCAGGCCTTCGACTACCTGCAAACGCTGCAGGCCTGGTGGTGGCCCTTCTGCCGGATCATGGCGGTGTTCGCCCTGGCGCCGATCTTCAGCCACAAGGCGATCCCCATGCGCCTGCGCATACTTCTCGGCCTGGCCCTGACCGTCGCCCTCGGCGCCGCGCTGCCACGGCCGCCGGCTATCGACCCGCTGTCCGCCCAGGGTCTGCTGGTAGCGCTGGAGCAGATCGTCTTCGGCCTGATGCTGGGCCTCTCGCTGATGCTGGTGTTCACCGTGTTCACCCTGGTCGGCGACGTGATTTCCACCCAGCTCGGCCTGAGCATGGCGGTGTACAACGACCCCATGAACGGCGTGTCGTCGTCCTCGATCCTCTACCAGCTGTACTTCATCCTGCTGGTGTTCCTGTTCCTCTCCATCGACGGCCACCTGCTGGTGGTGAGCATCCTCTACCAGAGTTTCATCTATTGGCCGGTGGGCAGCGGCCTGCACTACCTGGGGCTGGAGTCGGTAGTGGGCAGCCTGGCCTGGGTATTCGCCGCCGCGGTGCTGATCACCCTGCCGGTGGTGTTCTGCATGACCCTGGTGCAGTTCTGCTTCGGCCTGCTGAACCGCATCTCGCCGGCGCTCAACCTGTTCTCCCTGGGCTTCCCCATGGCGGTGCTGGCCGGCCTGGTATGCATCTGGCTGACCCTGCCGGATATCCCCGAGAACTACCTCAAGCTCACCCGCCAGCTGCTCGATGCCATCGGCGTGATCTTCCGCGAGGGGCGCCATGGCTGAGCAGCACAGCGCCCAGGAAAAAACCGAAGAGGCCTCCCAGCAGAAACTCAAGAAGAGCCGCGAGGATGGCCAGGTCAGCCGCTCCAAGGACCTCTCCACCACGCTCTCGCTGCTGGCCACGCTGGTCGCCCTGAAGTTCTGCGTGGAGCACTTCTACGAAGGACTGAAGCAGGGCTTCGCGCTGTCGTTCATCGATTTCAGGAACAGCGAGATCGGCCTCGACGACCTGCCGCTGGTGCTCGGCCATCACCTGGTGCTGTTCATCACCACGCTGCTGCCGCTGCTGGTCACGCCATTGCTGGTGGTGCTGTTCTCGATGATCCCCGGCGGCTGGATCTTCTCCAGCAAGAACTTCATGCCCAAGCTGTCCAAGCTCAACCCCATCACCGGGCTCGGACGCATCTTCTCGCTGCAGAACTGGACCGAGCTGGCCAAGTCGCTGCTGAAGATCGCCGTGCTGATCGTCGTCGCCGTCTACCAGCTGCACGGCGCCCTGCCCGGCCTGCTGGCGCTGCAGCGCAGCAACGTACACAGCGCCATCGCCGCAGCGTTCAGCACCTTCTACGACATCACTGTCTCGCTACTGGTGGTGTTCATCCTGTTTTCGGTCATCGACATCCCGATCCAGTACTTCTTCTTCAAGAAGAAGCTGCGCATGACCAAGCAGGAGCGCAAGGAAGAGCACAAGAACCAGGAAGGCCGCCCGGAGGTGAAGGCGCGCATCCGCCAGTTGCAGCGCCAGCTGGTGCACCGGCAGATCAGCAAGACGATCAAGACCGCCGACGTGGTGATCGTCAACCCGGTGCACTTCGCCGTGGCGCTGCGCTATGACCCGAAGAAGGCCCAGGCGCCCTACGTGGTCGCCAAGGGCCTGGACGAGACCGCGCTGTACATCCGCAAGATGGCCAGGGCCCATGACCTGGAAGTGCTCGAACTGCCGCCGCTGGCCCGTGCGATCTACGCCACCACCCAGGTGAACCAGCAGATTCCGGCACAGCTGTACAAGGCCGTCGCCCACGTCCTGACCTACATCCTCCAGCTCAAGGCCTGGCGCTCCGGGCGCCGTGAACGACCGGAGCTGATCCAGAACGTCCCCATTCCCGAAGAATTGCTGAACAGAGTCTGACCATGCGCCTACTGCAGTCACTATTGCCGACGTTCCAGAGCGGCCGCATCGGCATCCCGCTGATCATCCTGTCGATCCTCTCGATGATCATCCTGCCGCTGCCGCCGCTGGTGCTGGACGCCCTGTTCACCTTCAACATCGTCGTGGCGATCCTGGTGCTGCTGGTCAGCGTGTCGTCGAAGAGCCCGCTGGACTTCTCGCTGCTGCCCACGGTGATCCTGGTCACCACCCTGCTGCGCCTGACCCTGAACGTCGCCTCCACCCGCGTGGTGCTGCTCGACGGCCACACCGGCACGGGCGCGGCGGGCAAGGTGATCGAAGCCTTCGGCCACGTGGTGATCGGCGGCAACTTCATCGTCGGCCTGATCGTCTTCGTGATCCTGATGATCATCAACTTCATGGTCATCACCAAGGGCGGCGAACGCATCTCCGAGGTCACCGCGCGCTTCACCCTGGACGCCCTGCCCGGCAAGCAGATGGCCATCGACGCCGACCTCAACGCCGGCCTGATCGAGCAGAGCGAAGCCAAGCGGCGGCGCTCGGAAGTGGCCAAGGAAGCCGACTTCTACGGCGCCATGGACGGCGCCTCGAAGTTCGTCCGTGGCGATGCCATCGCCGGCATCCTGATCCTCCTGATCAACCTGTTCGGCGGCCTGGCCATCGGCGTATTCGTCTACGACCTGCCAGCGGCGCAAGCCTTCCAGCGCTATGCCCTGCTGACCATCGGCGACGGCCTGGTGGCGCAGATTCCAGCGCTGCTGCTGTCCACCGCGGCGGCGATCATCGTCACGAGGGTCAACGAGTCGGCGGAGATCACCAGCCTGGTGCGCCGGCAGATGCTGGCCTCGCCGTCGCTGCTGTACACCGTCGCCGGCATCCTCGTGGTACTTGGTCTGGTCCCGGGCATGCCGCACACCGCCTTCTTCGCCTTCGCCGCACTGGTGGCGTTCATCGCCTGGCGCCTGTCGCTGGCCGGCCCGCCGATCGAGGCGCAGACGCTGGAGCAGACCCAGGCCCTGACGCACGCAATGGACCAGGAAAAGGCGCAGCAGCTGGCCTGGGAAGACATCCCGCTGGTGGAGCGGCTGTCGATCTCGCTGGGCTACAAGCTGGTCAGCCTGGTCAACGAGGCCAGCGGCGCGCCGCTTCCACAGCGGATTCGCGGGGTGCGCCAGACGCTCTCGGAGAGCCTCGGCTTCCTCCTGCCGGAAGTGCAGATCCGCGACAGCCTGCGCCTGAAGGCCTCGCAGTACGCCATCCACATCAACGGCGAGCGCATCGACGGCGCGGAAATCCACGCCGACCGGCTGATGGCGATTCCCTCGCCGGAGCTCTACGGCGAGATCGACGGCATCCTCGGCGTCGACCCGGCGTACCGCATGCAGGTGGTGTGGATCCTGCCGGCCGACAAATCCCGCGCGCTGAACCTCGGCTACCAGGTGATCGACTGCGCCAGCGTGGTCGCCACGCACCTGAACAAGGTGGTGCGCGAGCACCTGCCGGACATCTTCAAGCACGACGACGTCGAACACCTGATGCAGCGCCTGACCCTGCAGGCGCCCAAGCTCGCCGAATCGCTGAAGGCGCAGCTGACCTACTCGCAGCAGCACCGGGTGTTCCGCCAGCTGCTGCAGGAAGAAGTGCCGCTTAAGGACATCGTCACCATCGCCAGCGCCCTGCTCGAAGGCAGCGAGACCACCAAGGACCCGGTGCTGCTGGCCTCCGACGTGCGCTATGCGCTGCGCCGCAGCATCGTTTCCTCGATCGCCGGCGAGCGCCCGGAGCTGAGCGTATTCGTCCTGGAGAATGCCCTGGAAAACACCCTGCTCGGCGCCCTGAGCATCGCCCAGCAGGCCGGCCCGGTGAGCCTGGACAACATCCCGGTGGAGCCCAGCCTGCTCAACCAGCTGCAGCACAGCATGCCGGTGGTGAAGGAGAAACTGCGCAAGGAAGGCCACCCGCCGATCCTCACCGTGATGCCGCAACTGCGCCCGCTGCTGGCGCGTTATGCGCGGGTGTTCAGCCCGGGGCTGCACGTGCTGTCGCAGAACGAGATTCCGGAGCGGGTGGGGGTGCAGATCGTCGGGACGCTGGGGTGATGGAGCTGGCGGAGCGGGTGCCATTCTGAGCGTTCGGCGCGGGGTTTCCCCCTCACCCTAACCCTCTCCCAATGGGAGAGGGGACTGTCTGGTGCAGGCGGATATTCCCGTGCTTGCCGGCGAGCTTCGACACAACCACAAAACGCCGAACGGCCCCCTCTCCCTCTGAGCGGGGCGCGCAGCCAGGGCTGGGGTGAGGGCCCGCCCGAGCACCGGACTACCCCATCACGACAACCGCGCCCGCCCCAACAGGCTGCGGTTGAAACTCACCGACATCGTAGTCACCAGCTCGGTAAACGCCGCACTCGGGCGGTCGAGCTTGAAGCCCTGCTCGAATCGCGCATTCTTGGCGTCCTTCTTCGACCACTGGCAGATCGCCGTGATATCCACCGAACGGGTGTGGTCCTCGCGTACCGGTATTTCCAGGCGCATGTCGTAGCAGCTGCCCGGCGCCAGCGGCTCTTCCGTCACCAGCCGCAGGCCACCCATCGAGACGTCCAGGACCACACCCATGGGGTCGCCGCTCAGGCGGTTGGTCACGTTGATCTGGCCGATGTGGCGGAAGGTCAATCGACGGTGCTTGCGCATGGGGGCCTCTTGTAGGGAGCGGGCTCTGGGACAGGCGTTTCAGCAGCGAAACGCGCGCGCATCCTAGCAGCGGCAGCCGCTCAAACGAACTCAAAAGCTATCAACTGGCCAGTATTTATGGCGAAACCTTTGCACCTTCCATCGCCACGCGCGCCGCTGCATTGATGCAACGGATATTCTGCAAACAACGCTGCATGATTGCCCGCAGTGCTGCGATTTTGCACACACCCTTCCGCGCCACCCCACGGCGCACGGGCGTTTCAGCCTGGCATGCAACATGCCTTGAGTCTTCTTGCGCGCCGCCAGGCGGCCGCATCGCCGTGTTGGGAATTTGCATCTGGAGAGGGAAATGGACCCGCTAAAACTGCTGCTGGACAGAGGCCTGCTGCTGTCCGACAGCCTGACGTCTCAGGGACGCTTCATCGAAGTCTCCGCCGAGCAGACCGACCAGCTCGGCTACCCGCCGGGTTCGCTGGATGGCCAGGGCGCCGAGCTGATCTACACCGCCGACTCGCTGAACGCCCTGATGCAGCTGTTCGCCAGCCCGCCGGCGGACGAGCGTGTGCAGGACCTGGAACTGACCCTGATCCGCCACAACGGCGGCCTGTTGCCGGTGCTCGCCAGCGGCGTGCTGCAATGGCGCGACGGCGAGCCGGCGCGCCTGCACCTGGTGAAGATGCCGCTGGGGCCGGTCAGCCGTCGCCTGGGCGAGCTGCAGAGCGCCAACGAGGTGATGAGCCAGATGCTCTTCAGCGCGCGGGTGGCCTACTGGTGCATCGAGTTCGCCGAGTCGGTGGATGTGCGCGAGACGCCCGACGAGATCGTCCGCCAGGTGTTCGAGAACCGCTCCTACTGGCGCATGTGCAACCGCGCCATGGCCAACATCTACGAGATGCCCGCCGACGTCGATTTCAGCGAACAGCCGGTGCGCCTGTACTGGCCGCGCAGCCCGGCCAACGAAGAGTTCGTGCGGCGCCTGATCGAGGCGGAATTCCACGTCGATGGCGCGCTGTCGGTGGACCGTCGCCACGACGGCTCGCCGGCCTATGTCGAGAACGACGTGCGCGCCAGCATCCACAACGGCCGCCTGCTGCGCATGTGGGGCAGCCTGCGCGACGTCAGCCAGGAGCTGCGCATGCAGCACGACGCCGAGCAGCGCATCGAAGCGCTGCGCCGGGTGTTCGACGCAGTGCCCGACGCGGTGCTGGTGATCGACGAGGCGGCCCAGCCGCAATGGCGCAACGCAGCCTTCGAGCAGACCTTCGGCATCACCCGCGCCGCCGGCCTGGCCTCGACGCTGAACCGCATGCCGCTGCCCGAGCGCACCTGGCAGGTGCTCGACCTGCCGGACCAGTTCGGCAACTACCAGTCGTTCAACAGCCACTGCTCGCGCATCCTCATCCGCGAGGGCGTGGCCTGGCGCGTCTTCGTGCTGCGCTTGGCGAACAAGGCGACGGAGCTGCATCCATGAGCAAAGAAGCATGAGCGAAGAAGGTTTCTTCGCGCCGCTGCGCATGGGTATGCGCTCGTCGGTCAGCGCGTCCGGGGAGATGCTTTCCGCGCTGCTGGAGACACCGGCCCTGCACGCCCTGCTGGACAGTTTCAGCGAGGCGCTGATCGTCTGCGACGGCGACTCGCGGGTGCGTTTCATCAATCTCGCGGCGGAACGGGTCAACCGCGTCACCCGCGTCGATGTGCTGGGCCTGCCGGACGTGGACTTCTTCCAGCGTTCGGCACTGCAGTTCGACGACTTCCAGCAGGCCCTGCGCCGCGGCGGCAAGAGCGCGCTGACCCGCTCCCGCGATGGCCGGGTGTTCCTCACCCGCGCCCAGGCGGTGCCCACCGGCGCCTATGAGAAGCCCTACAGCCTGCTGATCCAGCGTGAATACGAACCGGGCACCGCCGGCAGTCTGCGCAGCCCCTCCGGGCGCGCCTCGACCACCGACCTGCAAGGCCTGGGCGACCCGCAGGACAACGCGCTGCACATGTCGCCGCTGCTCTCCTCCATCGCCGACATGGGCGTACGCGCCTTCCGCCGCCGCGCGCGCCTGTTGCTGCTTGGCGAGCCCGGCGTGGGCAAGACCGCCATCGCCCGGCACATCCACCGCGCCGCCGGCTGGGGCGACCGGCCGTTCATCGACGTGAACTGCGCGAGCATCCCCGAGACGCTGTTCGAGTCGGAGATGTTCGGCTACGAGCGCGGCGCCTTTACCGGCGCATTGCAGTCGGGCAAGCGCGGCTACATCGAGAGCGCCTCGGGCGGCACGCTGTTCCTCGACGAGATCGGCGAGATCCCGCTGCAGGTACAGGCCAAGCTGCTCAAGTTCCTCGAGGACGGCACCATCCAGCCAGTGGGTTCGCCGTTGTCCAAACAGGTCCAGGTGCAGGTGATCGCCGCCACCAACAAGGACCTGCGCGCCCAGGTGGCGGCCGGCGAATTCCGCGCAGACCTCTACTACCGCCTGGCCGTGCTGCCAGTGGAAATCCCGCCGCTGCGCGCCCACCGTGATGACCTGCCGGTGCTGATGGATATCCTCCTGGCGCGGATCAACCGCGACCGCCAGCCGCCGCTGCGGTTGTCCTCGGCATGCCGCGAACGCCTGCTGGGCTATGACTACCCCGGCAACATCCGGGAGCTGGTGAACATCTTCGAACGCCTGGCCGTACTCGCCGACGACGTGGCGGAAGAGCTGCACCTGCCGCCGGAGCTGCTCGGCGCGCCGCCGGCCGGCAGCCCCGTCGCGCTCGCCGAACCGGCTGCGGCCATCGACGACCAGCCGCTCAAGGCCCAGGTTCAGCGCTACGAGCGCCAGGTGATCCTGCGCGCGGTGCGCCTGTGCGGCAGCAAGCGCAAGGCAGCGATCCACCTGGGGATCGACGTCGGCACGCTGATCCGCAAGTTGCAGCGCGACGATTGACCGTTCTCCGCGCCACACCGCGATTCCCGACATGCGTAGGAGCGGACTCCGTCCGCGATATGCAACAGGCCGGCTCCGAGCAGCCGGCAATCGATCGCGGACAAAGTCCGCTCCTACCCAAAACCCACCCCACGACGCGGAGCTGATTGGTCACGCACGCTCGGTACATCCGGCAGAAATCCCCCTGCGACAATCCACCGCTGCAAGCCTGCCTACAGGCGTTGTCATTTCTGCTTACACCCGTGCTTTCCGATTCTAACTTTTACCTTAAATTTCAATCACTTAACTATTTGACACAGCCTGTGCTCTGTGTATCTCCGACCCGTGACCGTGCGCGGGTCCTCGAATCGCGCTGGCGCCTCTCGACGAGAGAGCCGGCAGTTCTGGAGGCACAAGAATAATGCTCATCACAGGTATCAAGAGCCGGCCGGTCTACGACCAGTTGCGCCCGCTCGCCGGCGGCAACCACCACATCATCGCCGGCCAGGGCAGCGGCGGCAGCGCCATGCTCCGTCTGCTCACCGAAATGCCGCGCTGCGCGCCGATCCGCGTGCTGTATTCCAGCGAATCCTTCTCTGGCCAGGATCACCTCGCCGCACTGCGCGACATCACTGACGTGGAGCTTTCGATCTACCCGAGCAACCGCGCGCTGGTCGATGACCTGCACGCCCTGCTGGGCCAGTCGCGCATGGGTACCCGCCTGTACCTGGCCGGTTCGGAGAGCTTCATCGGCACCGCCATGCAGGCCGCCGACGCAATCAACCTGAACAAGGACGAAGTGCTGCGCGAGCACGCCGGCTCCTTCGTCCGTCGCGTCTGGTGCGTGCACTGCGACGGCTACACCGAGAACGTCACCCAGCGTGTCTTCGATTGCCCGCACTGCGCCCGCACCCTGGTGGTCCGCGACCACTACTCCCGCCGCCTCGCCGCCTTCCAGGCGGTGAAGGCCGACGCCGAAGTCCCCGGCGAGCTGCCGGAAGCCGAGGAGCTCGACACATGAGCCAGTCCAACGGAACCCTGAATGTCCGCGTCACCCGCATCGAGCAGGTGACCCCGGAGATCAAGCGCTTCACCCTGGCTTCCACCGACGGCGCGCACCTGACGCCGTTCTCCGGCGGCAGCAACGTCGTGGTGCTGATGCCCCACGCCAGCGGCACCTACCGCAACGCCTACTCGCTGATAAGTTCGCCCTACGACGCCAGCGCCTACCAGATCGCCGTGCGCCGCGTGGAGGAAGGCCGTGGCGGTTCGAAGCACATGCATGACGTGGTGAAGGAAGGCGACGAGCTGGAAATCCTTCGCCCGGTGAACCTGTTCCCGCTGAGCAAGCATGCGCGCCTGCACCTGTTCATCGCCGGCGGCGTGGGCATCACCCCGGTGTGCTCGCAACTGGCCGAGCTGCGCCTGCGCGGCACGCCCTTCGAAGTGCATCTGGCCGTGCGCGGCGATGCCCATGCGCGCCTGGGTGAAGAACTGCTGCAGGAATACGGCGACGCGGTGCGCCTGTACCGCGACGAGCGTGGCGAGCGCCTGGATATTTCCGCCGTGCTGGCCGACCGCCCGCTGGGCAGCGACGTCTACGTCTGCGGCCCCGAGGGCATGATCCAGGCGACCATCGACGCCGCCCACGCCCACGGCTGGACCGACAGCCACATCCACTACGAGCGCTTCCTCGAACAGGGCAGCGTCGGCGAGGCGTTCCAGGTCACCCTGGCGCGCAGCGGCGCGAGCATCCAAGTGTCGCCCGACCAGAGCCTGCTGGAGGCCGCCGAGGCCGCCGGCCACGACATCCCGTACCTGTGCCGCGGCGGCGCCTGCGGCATGTGCGAGACCAACGTCCTCGAACTGGATGGCGAAATCCTCCACACCGACGACTGGCTGTCCGACGAGGACAAGGCCGCCAACAAGAAAATCATGCCCTGCGTGTCGCGTGCCAAGTGCTCGCGGCTGGTCATCGACTGCTGAGCCGGAGAACGACCATGACCATCCAATTCCGCCCCGACGAAACCTACCGCGACGACTACACCTACGCCAACAGCCAGGCCTGCATCGACCGCGCGCCCTGGCCCTTCCCGGACGACGAGTACATGTACTCGATGAACCTGGAGCCGCACGTCTCGGTGGGCAACGACGCCTTCCGCGCGGTGTTCGACATCGACGAGCACTACATCAGCGAATGCCGCGACCGGGCGATCACCCTGGAGAAGGACCCGGGCATGCACTACGTCTCCGCGCCGCACATGATGGAGGCGCAGTGGGACCTGCTCGAGCTGATCATGGAGGCCTACGCCAAGGACTACCCGGAGTACTTCTCCCTGGAGAAGGACGGCACCCGCTGGCACTGGACCAACAAGCTGCTGAACATCGACGACACCTTCACCTTCGGTGATCCGTCGACCCTGCCCTATGAGCCGATGGAGTACGTCACCCGCCAGGCCCAGGGCGACTGGGTATTGCAGGAAGAACGCGACGGCACCCTGTACTGGGGCGCGGGCATCGCCACCCAACGCGCCGACTACTCGCTGCGCTTCAACCTGGGCATGGCCTGGCACGAATTCCACGGCCCGGTGCCGCTGGTGAAGGAAACCGGCATGCTCGACCGCGCGCTGAAGTTCCTCCTGCGCCTGCGCAACGGCCACCCGGTGCGCCGCCTGAACTGGTCGCTGACGGTCAACCCGCGCCTGGACGTCTCCGCCGAGTCCCTGCCCGAGTGGGCGCCGGACCGCACCACGGTGACCGCCGAGAACGCCGGTCAGAAGGTCTACCTGCGCATCGAACTGCAACCGCTGCACCGTCTGCCGCGCAGCAACGCCATCGTGTTCCCGATCCGCACCTACCTGCTGAGCCTGGAAGACATCGCCACCAACCCGGCGTGGGCCAAGCGCATGCACCGCGTGCTCAAGTCCCTAGACCAGCAGCTCGTCGACTACAAGGGCTTCACCCGCTACCACCAGCAGGCCGTGGAGTGGCTCTCGAAGTACGACGACGGCCAGTGATCGTCGCTTCGCACACATAAAAAACCAACCCGAAAAGGGAACCGGCGGGCGTCGTGAGGCCCGCCGGACGAATGCCTTCTGCCCATCAACCCCTGAGAGGAAACAACGATGAGTGGGTCCCCTGCCAAGCGTGCCGCTGGCGTTACCGATCAAGACGCCGAGCAGCTCGCTGCCCTCGGCTACAGCTCCAACTTCGAACGCAGCATGGGCCTGTGGGAGAACTTCTCCCTGGGCTTCACCTACCTGTCGCCGGTGGTCGGCGTCTACACCCTGTTCGGCCTGTGCCTGGCCGCCGGTGGTCCGCCGATGTTCTGGACCTACCTGCTGATCGGCCTGGGCCAGTTGCTGGTGTGCCTGGTGTTCTGCGAAGTGGTCTCGCAATTCCCCATCTCCGGGGGCGTCTACCCCTGGGCCCGGCGCCTGGTGGGCAAGCGCTGGGCGTGGATGGTCGGCTGGGTGTATGCCTGGGCGCTGTGTACCTCCATCGCCGGCATCGCTGTGGGCGCCAGCCCGTACATGGCCGCCATGCTCGGCTTCGACATGCACGGCAACGCCGCCATCGGCATCGCCCTGGGGCTGATCGCGCTGTCCACCGTGCTCAACCTGTCCGGCACCAAGCTGCTCGCCCGCGTCGCCATGTTCGGCTTCATCTGCGAGCTGGGCGGCGCGCTGCTGGTGGGCGGCTACCTGCTGATCTTCGAGCGCCACAACGACTTCAGCGTGCTGTTCAACACCTTCGACATCAAGATCGACGGCAGCTACTGGCCGGCCTTCCTCGCCGCATCGCTGGCGGGGCTATTCCAGTACTACGGCTTCGAAGCCTGCGGTGACGTCGCCGAGGAGACCCCGAACCCCGGCAAGATGATCCCCAAGACCATGCGCATGACCATCTACATCGGTGGTGCGGCGGCAATGTTCGCCTGCCTGGCGCTGATCCTCTCGGTGCCGGATATCCAGCGCGTGATCAACGGCGAAGACACCGACCCGGTGACCACCATCCTCGCCAACGCCTTCGGCCCGGTGGGCTCGAAGCTGGTGATGGCGGTGGTGATGGTGTCGTTCGTGTCCTGCGTGCTGAGCCTGCAGGCCGCCGCCAGCCGCCTGCTGTTCGCCTATGCCCGCGACGAGATGATCGTCGGCAGCAAGGCCCTGTCGAAGCTCAACAGCAACCACGTGCCGGCGGTCGCGCTGATGGTGGCGGGCGTGATGCCGGCAGCGATCGTCTGCCTGGGTCTGTTCATGGCCGACGCCGTGGCCACCATCGTCGGCTTCGCCGCGATCGGCATCTACATCGCGTTCCAGCTGATCGTCGTCGCCGCGCTGATCGCCCGCGCCAAGGGCTGGGCGCCGGGTGGCCAGTTCACCCTGGGCAAATGGGGCGTGCCGGTGAACGTCGCGGCGCTGCTCTATGGCGTGGCGGCGATCACCAACATGGTCTGGCCGCGCACCCCGGACGCGCCCTGGTACATGAACTACTCGATGATCCTCACCACGGTGATCGTGCTCGGCGCCGGCCTGCTCTACATGCTGCTGGCCAAGCCCTACGACAAGGGCACGGCGCCAGCGGGCGACGCCCACCGGATTTCCCGCCGCCAACCATCCGTGCGCGCTGCGGGCGCGCTGACCGAACCGGCTTGATCGCAACGTTGACGCAATTCGGGCCATACGCCTGAGGGGCTGCGTCTGGAGCGCCACCTTTCCCCGGTGACGCTCCCCTGCGTTTGCGCAACGGACCGCCTTCTCCCGAGGGCTGGTCCGTTTTTTTATTCCCGGCGGAACGACTTTTGTAGGATGGGTGGAGCGAAGCGATACCCATGCTGCCCGCGCGCCGAATTGATGGGTATCGCTCTGCTCCACCCATCCTACATTCAATCTTTCCTGAACGATTTGAAGCGAGGCCTAGCGGGCGATCCACAGCAGGCACAGCGACAGCGTCACCAGCGAACCGAGGGTCGACAGCAGGATGCTCCGCGACACCACCGCCGCCTCGCGCTGGTAGTACTCGGCGAGCATGAACGGCCCGGTGCCGGTGGGTAGCGCGCTGAGCAGCAGCGCCGAATCGGCCCACAGCGGCGGCAGGTCGAAGACCTTGTAGGCGAGGAAGCCGGTGAGCAGCGGCTGGCCGACCAGCTTGATCGCCACCAGCGGCCAGGCGCCGACCTGCTCACCTCGCACTTCCTGCTTCTGCGCCAGGAACAAGCCGAGCGATACCAGAGCACAGGGCGTCGTCGCGGCGGCGAGCATGTCGAGGAAATGCAGCAGCGGAGCGGGCAGGCCGATGCCGGTCAGGGCCCACAGGCCACCGATAATGGGGGACACCACCAGCGGGTTCTTGCCCAGCGCCTTGGTCACCACCCACACGGCGCGGCCGATGTGTTTCTCCTCCTGCAGGCCGACCTCGATGCACACCACCGAGATGGCGAACAGCACGCAAACCACCAGCAACGAGGCGATCAGCGCCGGCTCCAGGCCGTCCTGGCCGAACACCAGCAGGCACAGCGGAATGCCCATGTAGCCGGTGTTGGCGTAGGACGCGCTGAGCCCGTCGATGCTCGCCGCCGGCAACGGGCGGCCCTGCAGCAGGCGCCAGGCCAGCGTGGCGAAGAACACCAGCAGGCACCCGCCGGTGAAGGCGGCGAGGAAGCCCGGCTGCCAGATTTCCGCCCAGGTCGCGGTGGCGGTGACCTTGAACAGCAGCGCCGGCAGGCACAGCCAGACCACCAGCTTGTTCACCTCCGACGCTGCCTGCGGGCCGAGGCGATTGCTGCGCCGGCACAGCCAGCCGACCAGGATCAGCGCGAAGATCGGCAGGACGACGGCAAACACGGTGTGCATGGCAGGGAACCTGGAAAGCGGGAGCGGCAGGCGAGCATAGGGTTGCCAATCGATACCGTCCAATGCTTACTAGAGCGTCAATCCATACCCTTTGCGTATCGATGATCGACTTCCGCCAGCTGCGTTACTTCCTCGCCCTTACCGAGCACCTGCACTTCGGACGCGCCGCCGAAGCGCTGCACATCACCCAGCCGCCGTTGAGCCGACAGATTGCCGCGCTCGAGGAAGAACTGGGCACGCCGCTGTTCGCCCGGCATTCCCGCTCGGTGGAACTGACCGCCGCCGGCCGTGACTTCCAGCAGCATGCTCGCGCCCTGCTGTCGGGCCTGGATCTCGCCGTGCGTGCCGCCCGTGCCACGGCGCGCGGAGAGCGTGGCGAGTTGCGCATCGGCTTCACCATGCTCGCCGCCTGGACGCTGCTGCCGCGCCTGCTGAAGACCTTCGCCGATGGCCACCCGGAGGTGAAACTGGTGCTCAACGAGGTGCTGCCCCGCGACCTCGGCCCGGCCCTGGACAACGGCGAAGTGGACGTCGCCCTGACTTTCCCCGAACGCGAACCGCACCAGCGGCTCTACCGCACGCTGCAACGCGAGCCGCTGTGCGCGGTGCTGCCGGCGGATCATCCGCTGGCGCAGGAAGCCGAACTGGATGTGGCGAAACTGGCCGGCGAACCCTTCATCACCTTCCCGCCCGCAACCGCACCGGCGCTGCACGAGTCGGTGATGGACTGCTGTCGCCAGCATGGATTCGCCCCGTCAGTGCGCATGGAAACGCACCTGCAGCAGACCATCGTCAACCTGGTGGCCGAGGGGCTGGGCGTGTCCCTGGTGCCCGACTCGATGCGACGCATGCAACTGCCCGGCGTGGCCTTCCGCGCCATCGCGGCTTCGCCGCAGGTGGAGTACGGCGCGGCGTGGAGCCCGCACAACGACAACCCATGCCTGGCCGCGTTTCTGCGCAGCGTGGGTGCGGTTTGATCCTGGCCCTGCGGCCCCTGTAGGAGCGAGCTTGCTCGCGAACCGCCGACACACTGGAGCCGCCGGGAAATCCGTTCGCGAGCAAGCTCGCTCCTACGAAGAGCTGCTCCCTGCGTAGAACCATGCAGTCATACCCGCCCGGTCACCGGAATGCATGCGCCGGTGATCGCCACGGCGTCTTCGGAGGCGAGTAACAGCAAGGTCGCCGCCAACTGCTCCGGCCGCACCCAGCGGTCGAACTCGGCATCGGGCATGTCGGCACGGTTCTGCGGGGTGTCGATGATGCTGGGCATCAACGCATTAACGGTGATGTGTGCGTCCTTCAGCTCTTCCGCCAGCGCTTCGGTCAGGCGCATGACGCCGGCCTTGGACGCCGCGTAGGCGCCCATGCCCAACGCGGCGCGGTTGGCCGCCGCAGCGGCGATATTGAGGATGCGCCCGTGCCCACGGGCCTTCAGGTGGGCCAGCGCGGCCTGGCTGGAGACCACGGCAGTACGCAGGTTGATGCGGTACATCAGGTCCCAGGTGTCGACGTCGCCATCGGCCAGGGTTTCCCAGTGGAAGCCGCCCGCCACGTTGATCAGTGCATCCAGGCCACCGAAATGCTCGTTGACCTGCTCCAGCGCTGCGCGGGCGGCCGCTGAATCGGTGAGATCGATGCCGCCGATGGACAGCGCCCCGGCCTGTGGATAACGCGGCCCGACGGCACGATCGAGCAGGGCAACCTGCCAGCCGGCATCGGCGAACGCCTGGCCGACCACGCTGCCCAGATGGCCGAAGCCGCCGGTGATGGCGACGATCCTGTTCATGGAATGCTTCCTCGCGATGAAGTGGAAGGCGCACTTATAGGGTTAGCAGGCGCGCCACGAAAGGTCGCGGGCGCCAGATGAGGGGACGGATCGGGACGGGGGATTTGCCGGCAGGCACGGTGCTCGGCACAGCCCTCGCCCTGACCCTGGCTGCGCGCCCTGCTCAGAGGGAGGGACCGTCTGCAGCCGGATGGCAGCACGGTGTCAGCCGGCACAATCGACTCCTTCTCCCTTCGGGAGAGGGCTGGGGGTGAGGGGAACAGGCCCGCAGCGCAGCCAGTCCCCCAAACCCTTACTTCACCAACCGCGCATCCAGGCTGTTCTGCGCCAGCCGCTGCGCCTGTTCCTTGGTCATGCCCAGGTGCTCATGCAGGGCCTGGAAGTTCTCGGTGACGTAGCCGCCGAAATAGGCCGGGTCGTCCGAGTTCACCGTCACCTTCACGCCGCGCTCGAGCATGTCGAGGATGTTGTGCTCGCGCATGTGGTCGAACACGCAGAGCTTGGTGTTGGACAGCGGGCAGACGGTCAGCGGGATCTGCTCGTCGATGATGCGCTGCATCAGCCGTTCGTCTTCGATGGCCCGCACACCGTGGTCGATGCGCTCGATCTTGAGCAGGTCCAGGGCTTCCCAGATGTACTCGGGCGGGCCTTCCTCGCCGGCGTGGGCGACGGTAAGGAAGCCTTCGCTGCGGGCGCGGTCGAACACGCGCTGGAACTTGCTCGGCGGGTGGCCGACTTCGGAGCTGTCCAGGCCGACGGCAACGAAAGCGTCGCGGAACGGCATGGCCTGGTCGAGGGTCTTGAAGGCTTCTTCCTCGGACAGGTGACGCAGGAAGCTGAGAATCAGGCCATGGCTGATGCCCAGTCGCTTCTCGCCATCCTTGAGCGCGCCCTGGATGCCGCGCAGCACCACTTCGAAGGGAACGCCGCGGTCGGTATGGGTCTGCGGATCGAAGAACGGCTCGACGTGGATGACGTTCTGCGCCTTGCACTTCTCGAGGTACGCCCAGGTCAGGTCGTAGAAGTCCTGCTCGGTGCGCAGCACGTCGGCGCCAGCGTAGTAGAGGTCGAGGAACTCCTGCAGGTTGTTGAACGCATAGGCCTTGCGCAGGCTCTCGACGTCGCCCCAGGGCAGGGCGACCTTGTTGCGCTCGGCCAGGGCGAACAGCAGCTCGGGCTCCAGCGAACCCTCGAGGTGCAGGTGCAGTTCGGCCTTGGGCAGGGCATTGAGCCAGTCGTACATGGGTGAGGTCTCGTTATGGGTAGGTCAGGCGCCGCCATTGGCACACAGGCGGTTCCGGCAAGCAATTGGCCGCGAGGGGGCAGGCCCCATCACGCAGTGGACAAAGATAATTCTGACGCAAAAGACAGATATCCGCGAAATCTTCCGACCGGCCTCCTTCCTAGAATCACGCTCCCCCCTTTCACGGTGGCCCGTCCCCATGAACAAGACACTGCTGGCGCTGCTGATGCCCCTGACCCTGGCTGCCTGCGGCGGCTCCTCCTCCGATTCCCAGTACAACGAGTTGGTAACTCCCACCTTCCTGCACAACGTGCAGCGGATCGACCGCGACATGGAGAGCCTGGTCAACGGCGATTTCGACGCCGGCCAGGGCGCCAGCGCTGCGCGGCGGGTGGAGAACCCCGCGAGCCACATCGCCGAACTCGAACACGACCTCAATCAGGTGCAGCAACTGCGCCACAGCGAGGATGCCAGCCGCTTCGCCAGCAGCCTGTCGCGCTACTACGAACTGCAGATCGGCTATTACCAGCAGCTCAAGCGCTACGCGGAAACCGCCGACAAGGCCAGGAAGGAAGCCCTCGCGCAGGAACTCAACGTCGCTTACCAGGCGTTGCGCGTGCTGCCCGACCAGGTACTGGCGGCGCAGAAGCAGTTCGTCGAGCGCGCCGACCTGCCCCACTGACCGCGAGGGCTGGCCAGGCGCCGCGGCGCTCGCTGGTGCGTCTCCTGTGCATTGCCTAAGATGGCGCACTCGCCTCTTACGGAATGGACATCCCCCTCGATGCTGCGCGCGCTCAAAGAAGAAAAATTCCTCCTCCTCGCCCTGCTGGTGGCGATCGCGGTGTATCCGCTGGAGCACAGCCTGCTGGGCGGCGGCAAGATGCTCGCGGGGATCGCCGCGACTGCGCTGCTGGCGGTGATCATCGGCGTTTCGCTGCGCGTCGCGCACCACGCCGAGATCCTCGCGGAGAAGGTTGGCGAACCCTACGGCACCATGATCCTCACCCTGGCGGCGGTGCTGGTGGAGGTGGTGATCCTGGCGATCATGATGAATCACAACCACTCCCCGACCCTGGCCCGCGACACCATCTACGCCGCAGTGATGCTCGACATGAACGGCATCCTCGGCCTGGCCGCACTGCTCGGTGGCCTCAAGCACGGCGAGCAGTCGTACAACGACGACTCGGGCAAGACCTACGTGACCATGATCCTCACCGCCGTGGGCATCTCCATGGTGGTCCCGGAGCTGATCCCGGCCGAGCAGTGGAAGCTCTACTCGTTCTTCACCATCGGCTGCATGGTCATGCTCTACGCGCTGTTCCTGCGCATGCAGACCGGCCAGCACAGCTACTTCTTCAGCTACAACTACGCCACCCACGGCGAGCACGCCGAAGGCCACGAGGCGCCGGGCAACAGCAAGCAGTCCATGGCCCTGCTGGTGGTCGGCGTGGTGCTGATCGGCGCACTCGCGGAAGTGATGTCCAAGGCCCTCGACGTGGGCCTGGAAGGCAGCGGAGTGCCGCCCATCGTGCCGGCGCTGCTGGTGGCGGCGATCTCCGCCAGTCCGGAAATCCTCACGGCCCTGCGCGCGGCCATGGCCAATCGCATGCAACCGGTGGTCAACATCGCTTTGGGAGCCTCACTCTCGACCGTCATCCTCACCGTCCCGGTGATCGAGGCGCTGGCGCTGTTCAAGGGCCAACCGATCCAGATGGCGATGACCCCGCTGCAGACCGGCATGATGTTCATCACCCTGATGGTCGCCGGCTACAACCTGCATGACGGCAAGACCAACGCCATCGAAGGCATGACCCACTTCGTGCTGTTCGCCACCTTCCTGATGCTGTCGTTCATGGGACTCTGACCATGCTCAAGATCTACCTCGCCGGCCCCGATGTATTCCGCCCAGACGCCTTCGCCCAGGGCGAGCGGCTCAAGGCGCTGTGTGCCGAGTTCGGCCTGCAGGGCCTCTACCCGCTGGATCACTCGGTGCCCGACGACATTGCCAACCCGTCGGAGCAGGCTCTGTGGATCTACCAGGCCAACCTCAACCTGATCGCCGACGCGGACGCGGTGCTGGCCAACCTCAATCCCTTCCGTGGTGCCGAGCCGGACAGCGGCACGGCCTTCGAGCTGGGCTACGCCGCCGCGATGGGCAAGCCGCTATATGGCTATATCGAAGAAGGCGGCAATTGCGCGCAGCGCCTGCCCTGCGAGTGGCTGGGCGAGGAGCCCGAGCGTGACCGCGAAGGCAACCAGATCGAAAGCTTCGGTCTGCCGCTGAACCTGATGCTCGGCGTCCCCGTGCAGATCGCCGTGGGCGGGCCCAGAGAAGCACTGGAGCTGCTACGGGAAGAATTGCTTTCGTAGGAGCGGACTCCGTCCGCGATTGGTCCGCATCGCGCCGAATACCATCGCGGACGGAGTCCGCTCCTACGCCCTGTGCTGCAACGGCAAATTGGCAGCAACAAAAAACGCGCCCTGGGGCGCGTTTTTTGTTGGGCTCGCAAAGGCGGTCAGCGACGGCCCTCGAGCTTGAAGAAGAACACCTTGGTCGCCTGGCGGGCGACGATCCGGCCACCGCTGACGCGTGGCTCGAAGCGCCACTTGTCCATGGCGTCGCGCACGGCGTTGTCGAACATCCGCGGCGGCGAGGACTCCAGCACCTGGATGTCGGCGATGCGGCCATCGCTGGTAATGGTGAACAGCACCTTCACCCGGCCCTCGATGCCACGGTTCAGCGCCATGCGCGGATAGACCGGCGGGTCCATGCGCAGCGGCTTGATGTCGCTGTCGTTCAGGCTGCCGGTAGGCAGGCCGGCGGGCCCTTGCGATCCGGTCGGCGCGGCCTGGGCGCCCTGGGTGAACTGACCGACGGTCGGTGCGGCGGGCGGCGGCGGGGCGGCCGGAGTCGGCGGCGCGGCGGCTTCCTCGGCGGGCTCGGGGTCAGGCTCGGGCTTGGGTTTCGGCTTGGGCTTGGGCGAAACCTTGGGCACGGCCTTCTCGGGCGGCTTGGGTTTGGGCTTGGGCTTCTCCACCGGTTTGGGCGGCTCGATCGGTTTCGGCGGCTCGGGCTCCGGCGGCGGCGGAGTCGGCGCGGCGGCCGGAGGCTGCTGCACCTCGGGCTTGGGCGGCAGGGTGACGACGCTTACCTGCATGGCCTTGGGCATCTCGCCGGCACCCAGATTCAGCTCGGCCGGAGTCGGCATCACCCAGACCAGCGCGGCAACGATGGCCACGTGCATGGCGATCGCCAGGCCGGAGGACTTCCACCAGCCACCCGGAGGCGGCGGCTGCTCGCCATCCTCCACGCCTTCGACCGGCGTGGCATAGGGAATCAGGACCTCTTCGGGAACCACTTCTTCGTCACGGCGGGGGCCCGCACAACTGACGAGTCGCAGGGTGGCCTCATTGACGCGCTGGGCGTTCACGCTGGGCAAATGGGCGCCGTCATCCGCCTTGGCGGAAGTGAACAGCTGTTCCTCAGCGTCCACGGCAGGACCGGGGTCCGCCGCTTTGCGCGGTTGAGATAACGACATGAGAAAGCCTGCGGGAAGAGTTCACGAAGCAGTATCTGCTGATAATTATTATCATTCACTAGTTCCGCGAGGGCAACCTTCTCTGTCAGATCGGTGCGCTGGCACAACGCAGAAGGCCGTCCTGCAGGGCCTGTGGATCAAGCTCGGCAGCCAGGATCAGCTCGATCCGGCTGTCCTTGCGCCAGGCGCTGGGCGTCCACGGAGCCGGACCAACGGTACGGTTACAGGCCAGCCAGGCGTCCTCGCCGTGCACCACAGCCTTGGCCCGCAACAAGCCGGGAAGCCCGCCCAACCAGGCGTCCAGCTCGGCCGTGCGGAAGCGCCAGTCACGCTGGAAACGCCAGCCGACCGCCTGTCGGCCATCTTCAACGCGTACCTGGCGCAATGGTGATTCGCGGCGCAACAGCATCGCAGGTTCGGCGCTCGAGGCAGGCTGCGGCAAATCAGCGCCCGCCGCATCGACCGCTTCCTTCGGCAGCTCGCTCAGCGGCAGGCGGCCCTGGGTCGTCCAGCGCAATGGCACGGCCGGCAAGCGCGCCGCCAAGGCCGAACGCGCTGCGTCATCCAGCGCTTCGGACTTGTTCAGCAACAGCATCGTCGCCTCGCCCAGCGCCAGCTGCTGTGCCTCAGGCAAGGGTTGCCCGGCGGCCAGCGCGGCGGCATCGAGCACCATGACCAGCGGTTGTACGGCCAGTACGCCCAGCCAGGGCGCGGTGCGCAGTTGTGCGAGCAGTTGCGCGGGATGGCCGAGGCCGGACGGCTCGATGAACACACGCTGCGGCCTGGCTTTGCGCAGCAGGCGAGCGAGGCCGACCTGGAAGGGCGCACCATTCACACAGCACAGGCAGCCGCCGGCCACTTCGCCCAGGGCAATGCCGTCTTCGTCGCGGGACAACAGCGCGGCATCCAGGCCGACCTGGCCGAATTCGTTGACCAGCACGGCCCAGCGCTCCCCCACCGGGCGTTGCGCCAGCAAGGACTGCAGCAAGCTGGTCTTGCCGGCCCCGAGGGGGCCGGCGATGAGATGAGTCGGGATCTGCTTCAACATTCGCCCATGGTGCCGCCTGACGCTCGCCGGGAAAAGCGCTAGAGTCGCGGCTTCGTCACTCCACGCCCGGATCGATCATGCGCCTGTTGCTGCCTCTCGCCCTCGCCTGCCTGCCCCTTCTCGCCCACGGCGAAGCCTGCGTGGTGCACACCCAGGGCAAGGACGTCGACGTAAAGGTCTGCCAGCAGAACCGCACCATCCCGGAAAAACTCTTCCGCGAGGGCTTCTGCCAGCCACAGCTGAAAGACCAGAAGGTCGAGGTCACCTACGCCGAAAGCTGCCCCAGTGGCGCCTTTGGCGTCTGCGAAAACGCCCAGACCCAGGGCGTTGCCTATCGCCAGGACATCCACTATTACGGCGTTGCCAGCGACGCCCGAATCCTTCAGCCGTTCTGCGAGAACCAGAGCAAGGGCCACTGGCGCAAAGCGCAGTAGCGGTCATCGCCTTGTCACACGGTTCGGGCCTACTGTCCCCGGGTACCTCACACCCTCCCGGCACCCCACGCCGGGCATGATCTTGGTGAATTGGGCCGCTCTCCCCGGGCGGCCTATTTTTTTGCCTGAGCGAAGCCTCAACCCAACCAGTCGAGGGTGAGCAACAGGCGGCGCTCGCCCGGTGTCGGCAACGGCGAGCGGTGGATGATGCCGGAGCCGAGATTGCCGGCCCATTTCTCGCCCTTGAACAGCCCGACGTCACCCGCCGCCATCTGGCGGATCTGCGCCCGGCTGGCCGGCTCGGCCGCCGCATCGCCCAGCCGCGCACGGGCCATGGCCCACTCCTCCAGCCACTGGCTGGCGGGCCCCGAGTAGGTGGTGACCAGCCGCAGCGGCACGTGATCGACGTGGAAACGCGGGCACATGGCTTTGTCCAGGCTGCGCAGGCGCAGGCCGATGCGCCGCGCGCCAGTCAGGCAGGCAAAGGCTTCGGCCAGCCATTGCAGGTCGCTGCGAAACAGCGTGTAGCCATCGAGCTTGGCGTACTGGCGCAGCAGGTCGCCCAGCTCGACGCGCTCATCGACCACCGCAAGGCTCTGCGTCAGGTCCAGCGGCTGGGTGCTCAACCAGCCGGCAAAGGTGCTGATCTCCGGGTACAGCGTGCGTAGCCAGACGGCCAGATTGACATCGTCCTTGAGCACCTCGGCGAGCATCTGCGGGTCGTCGCCAAGTACCTGTCGCGGCCAGGCCGGGGTTTCGAGGGCGAGCATCAGGCGCCAGCCTCCCAGGGCTCGAATGGATCGGGCAGGCGCTTCCAGGCAGTGGTGCCGGCGGCCATCTCGTCATCATCCAGCAGGCAGCGATCCAGTTCGTCGAACAGGCGCTGGAAGTCCAGGTTCTGGCCGATGAACACCAGCTCCTGGCGGCAATCGCCGCTGTCCTCGCGCCAGTGGCGCAGCACGCCCTGAAGCTCGGTGGTGTCCTGCGGCCAGTGCTCGCGCGGGACGAAGCGCCACCAGCGTCCGGCCAGACCATGGCGCATCAGGCCGCCAGCCTGGGACCAGCTGCCCGCCTCGCGGTAGCGGCTGGCGAGCCAGAAGAAACCCTTGGAGCGCAACAGCCGGCCATTGCTCCAGGGCTCGGCGAGAAAGTCATGGAAGCGCTGCGGGTGGAACGGTCGGCGCGCGCGGTAGACATCCGAGGAGATGCCGTAGGCCTCGGTCTCCGGCAGATGCTCGCCGCGCAGTTCCTTGAGCCAGCCCGGCGCCCGCTCGGCGCGCTGGAAGTCGAAACGGCCGGTATCGAGGATGCGCGCCAGCGGTACCTGACCCATGACCATGGGCTGGATATCGGCGTCGGGGTTGAGCCGCCGCAGGATCGCCAGCAGCTCGTCACGCTCGGCGCTGCCGATCAGGTCGATCTTGCTGACCAGAATCACGTCGGCGAACTCCACCTGCTCCACCAGCAGGTCGCTAAGCGAGCGCTCATCGTCCTCGCCCAGGGTTTCGCCGCGCTCGGCAAGGCTGTCGGCGCCCTGGTAGTCAGCGAGGAAGTTCAGCCCGTCGACCACCGTGACCAGCGTGTCCAGCCGCGCCAGGTCCGACAGGCTGCGGCCCTGCTCGTCGCGGAAGGTGAAGGTCTCGGCCACCGGCAGCGGCTCGGAGATGCCGGTGGACTCGATCAGCAGGTAGTCGAAGCGGCCTTCGCCGGCGAGGCGGCTGACCTCTTCCAGCAGGTCCTCGCGCAGGGTGCAGCAGATGCAGCCGTTGCTCATCTCCACCAGGCGTTCCTGGCCGCGGTTGAGGCTGACGTCGCGCTGTACCTCGCGGCCGTCGATGTTGATTTCGCTCATGTCGTTGACGATGACCGCGACTTTGAGGTCCTCGCGGTTCTTCAGTACGTGGTTGAGCAGCGTGCTCTTGCCGGCGCCGAGGAAGCCGGACAACACAGTTACGGGAAGTGGCGCATTCATCACGGTGGGACTCCAGGGCAATCAGGCTTCGCGGACGTGCAGTTCGCGCCGTTCCTGGCGCTCCTTGGCCTCGATGCACAGCGAGGCGGTGGGGCGCAGCAGCAGGCGGCGCAGGCCGATCGGCTCGCCGGTTTCCGCGCACCAGCCGTAATCGCCCCGAGCCAGGCGTTCCAGCGCCTGGTCGATCTTGTCGAGCAGCTTCTTCTCGCGCTCCAGCAGGCGCAGCTGCCACTGGCGCGACTCCTCGCGACTGGCGACATCGGCTTCGTCGCTGGCCCGCTCGGGGTCCTGCAGTGCCTGGAATTCTTCCTCGATGCGAACCTGCAGCTCGTCGCGCTGGTCCAGCAGCAGTGCGCGGAAATAGCCCTGTTGCGCCTCGCTCATGTAGGCCTCGCCGGGCTGGGAAAGCAGTTCCTGTTCGGTCATGACCGTCTCCGGAAGGGAGTGATCTTTTATGTTATATTATAACAATGCACGATTCGCAATTGAGAGCTGACAAGAAACCGACGACGTGCGATACCGACGTTTCGCTCCACCACCTGCCGAGACCTTCGATGCTGCGCCGCGCCCTGCTGCTCTGCCTGTTCGCCCCCTTCGCCCACGCCAGCGGTTCCGCGCCACTGCCGTTTCCCGGCGAGGAGCCGGCACGCTGCGCCTGGTCGGCTTCGGTGCTGGCCTGCATGGACGGTTCGGGGAATCTCTACAGCGTCGCCACCCAGGGCCACGACACCTACCTGCGTGGTTTCGAGGCGAGCAGCGGCCGGCGCTGGGCACAGACCGGCACGCGCTATGGCGGCCTGACCTTCTTCAGCGGCGTGGCCAGCGACGGCCAGGTGTGGGTCGGCACCAGTCGCGGCATTGGCTGGACCAACATCAGCCGCTTCAGCAGCTCGTCAGGCGACAGCGCCCGACTGACCTGCGGGCGCGTGAGTGGCTGCAAGCAGCAGGAGCGCTGAAGAACCCATTGCGGGATCGTCGGGAAGCAAATACGTTATATTATAACAATTAACTTAGTGTGCCCTGCCCATGACCGTCCTGCTCCCCGATATCGCCTGCCAATCGACCCGTCTGCCCATTCCGCTCGACTGGGTCGGCATGCAGGGCATCGCCGTGCCACTGCGTATCGCCGGCGAGCGCGTGGCCGCCTTCGCCGACGCCGGCGTCAGCCTCGACGAGGCCGAGGCGCGCGGCATCCACATGTCTCGCCTGTACCTGGCGCTGGAAGCGTTGGCCACCGCAGAGCTCTCGCCGCCTCTGCTGCGTGACCTGCTCAAGCAATTCCTCAGGAGCCACGCGCAGCTGTCGCGGCGCGCCAGTCTGGCGCTGCATTTCGAGCTGCTGTTGCGCCGCCCGGCGCTGGTCAGCCCGCTGAGCGGCTGGAAGCGCTATCCCTGCGAGGTCCACGCGCAACTGGAAGACGATGCGCTGCACCTGGAGTTGCGCCTGACGCTGCCGTACTCCTCGACCTGCCCTTGCTCGGCGGCACTGGCGCGCCAGTTGATCCAGGAGCGTTTCGACGCCGACTTCGCCGGCCGCGCGCTGAAGGCCGGCGAGGTCCGCGCCTGGCTCGGCAGCCCGCAGGGTATCGTCGCCACACCGCACAGCCAGCGCAGCGAGGCACAGCTGAAGCTGCGCCTCGCGCCGACCGTGCAGGCGTTCGCTTTCGCCGAGCTGGTCGACCACGCCGAAGACGCCCTCGGCACCGCGGTGCAGACGGCGGTGAAGCGCGCCGACGAACAGGCCTTCGCCCTGGCCAACGGGCAGAACCTGATGTTCTGCGAGGATGCCGCACGCCGACTGCACCGGTCGTTGATGCAGCGCGATGAGGTATCAGGCTTTGAAGTACGCGTGGTGCATGCGGAAAGCCTGCACGCCCACGATGCGGTGGCCGTGAGTCGCTGGGTGCGCGACTAGACGGTGAGGTCCAGTGCCAGGCGGATCTGGTCGCGGCAGTGGATCCCGTTCTCGTAGATCGGCTCGGGATAATGCCGTACGAAGTGATCCGTCTCGATGCCCACGATACGGAAGCCCACACGCTGGTACAGGCCGAGCTGGGCCAGGCTGGAGTTGCCGGTGGCGATGGTCAGGCGCTGCAGGCCGGCCTCGCGAGCCTGTTCGATGGCCGCCAGCAGCAGGCGCCGGCCCAGGCCACGCTCCTGCCATTCGTCTTCCACCGCCAGGCTGGTGATCTCGGCGACGCCGGGTTCGCGCGGAGTCAGCGTGAGGACGCCGCGCACGCAGTCCGCCTCGTTCAGCGCCAGCAGGCGGGAGTCGTGCAGGTAGCTCTCGATCTGTTCGCGGCTGGGGTCGGCCTTGAGCAGCAGCGACCAGGGCGCCTGGGCCGGCGACAGTTCGACGAGGGACAGGTCCGGGAAGAAATTCACCATGATTCATCTACCAAAGAGTCAGTGGGGAAAGCGGGTTTAGCTTCCCACGCGCCTCGATGCAAGCCTTTTACTCCGCACCGGAAATGCATCGGGCCCGCCGAAGCGGGCCCGATGCATTCGCGGCAAAGGCTCAGGAGTAGATGTCCCGCCGGCTCCAGGGCACCTCATGGCCGCCGTCCGCGTGCGGCTTGCTGGCGAGAATCTGGTGCAGGTTGATCCAGCCCTTCTTGAAGCCGTAGGCACAACCGGCCAGGTACAGGCGCCAGATGCGCAGGGCCTGCTCGGGCACCAGCTTCGCCGCGTCGGCCAGCTTGGCTTCGAGATTGGCGCTCCAGAACTCCAGGGTGCGCGCGTAGTGCAGGCGCAGACCTTCGACGTCGACCACCTCCAGCCCTGCCTCGCTCATCCGCGCGACGGCCAGGGACAGGTGCGGCAGCTCGCCGTGGGGAAACACGTAGCGGTCGATGAAGTCGCCGGCGCCGCGACCGACTGGACGGCCGTCGGTATTGCTGGAGGTGATGCCGTGGTTCATCACCAGACCGCCCGGCCGCACCGCGTCGTACAGCTGCTGGAAGTAGATGCCCAGGTTCGCGTGGCCGACGTGCTCGAACATGCCCACGCTGACCACCTTGTCGTAACGACCATCGCGCGGCAGGTCGCGATAATCCAGCAACTCCAGCGTCACCTTGCCCTCCAGACCTCCGGCCTTGACCCGCTCGCGGCCGAGCTTGAGCTGCTCTTCACTGAGGGTGATGCCGTGCACCTCGACACCGAACTCCCGCGCTGCCAGGCGCGCCAGCCCGCCCCAGCCACAGCCGACGTCGAGCAGCTTTTCGCCCGGTTTCAGCCGCAGCTTGCGGCACAGGTGGCGCAACTTGGCCAGTTGGGCTGTGGCCAGGTCTTCGGCGCCGGTCTCGTAGTAGGCGCACGAGTACACCATCTCCGGATCGAGCCAGAGCTGGTAGAACTCATTGGACAGGTCGTAGTGGTAATGAATGGCTTCGGCGTCGGTAGCCTTGTCGTGGCTTTCACGAACGTAATCGGCATCGCTGTCGTCATCGCCCAGCGCAGCGCTCAGTGCATCGGCCATGGCGATGACTTCACCGATCTGGCCCTCGATGTCCATGCGATTCTCGACATAGGCGCGGCCGAGAATATCGAGGCTAGGGTGGGTGATCTCGGTCAGCAGAGTCGGATCGCGAACGACGAGCGTCACCTGCGGATCTGGTCCAAGGTCGAATGCCTGGGCCTCGCCGATACGAATTCGCAGCGGCAACTGCAGGGACAGCAACTCAGAGGGCAGGTTGGCGTTCATGCATACCTCCTGGTCACAGGGCTGAAAAACTATAGACCAGCTCATCCATAGTCTTCCCCTATGGCCCGGCCCGCATAAAAACTATCGTGGCGCCGACCACGACGGGACGTGCCGATTCCTTTGCATTGGAGCGTTTGTCCGGGACCTGCGTTCCCGGAAACTTCCAGGCTGCAATGGAAGAATAGTTCGCTACGAAAGCGTAGCAGCCGATCCGCCACTCATCGTTTCCAGGCCTGAGATAGAGCCTTTCCTGCCGGGTAACGATGACACCGGCGTGACAGATTGCCGCTGCCTTGCACTACACTGTGGTCCCTCCGCACACCTCCGAAGCGGAGATCCTCTGAAGTAAAGGGGGCTTTCTTGAATACCTTCTCCGCGCCACGTCCGGCGGTCCGCACCGTATTGGTGGGGCTGATGCTGGCGATCTTCCTCGGTGCGCTCGACCAGACCATCGTCGCCGTATCCCTGCCGGCGATCTCCGCCGGCTTCGGCGATTTCGACCTGCTCGCCTGGGTCATCTCCGGCTACATGGTGGCGATGACCATCTCCATGCCGATCTACGGCAAGCTCGGCGACCTCTACGGGCGCCGCCTGCTGATGCTCTTCGCCATCGGCCTGTTCACCGCTGCCTCGCTGCTCTGCGGCGCCGCGCAGAGCATGGAACAACTGGTGCTCGCCCGCGTCCTGCAGGGCATCGGCGCCGGCGGCATGATGTCGGTGAGCCAGGCGATCATCGGCGACATCGTCCCGCCCCGCGAGCGCGGTCGCTACCAGGGTTACTTCAGCAGCATGTACGCGGTGGCGAGCATCGCCGGCCCGGTGCTGGGCGGCGTGCTCACCGAGTACCTGTCGTGGCGCTGGGTGTTCCTGATCAACCTGCCGGTGGGCCTGGTCGCCCTTGCGGTATCGCGGCAGACCCTGCGCGGCCTGCCCGTACCGGGCCGCAGGCCGGTGATCGACTACCTCGGCACAATGCTGATGATCGCCGGGCTGGGCAGCCTGCTGCTGGCGATCACCGCGGTCGGCCAGGGCGCGCGCTGGAACGATCCGAAGATGCTCGCGCTGTTCTTCGCCGCGCTACTGCTGATCGGGCTGTTCGTCGTGCAGGAACGCCGCGCGCCGGAACCGCTGGTGCCGATGCACCTGTTCGGTATTCGCGCCGCTACCCTGAGCTGGCTGATCAGCTTCTTCGCCAGCTTCCAGGTCATCTCGCTGTCGGTGCTGGTGCCGTTGCGCTTCCAGTCGGTCACTGGCGCGGGCGCTGACAGCGCCGCGTTGCACCTGCTGCCGCTGGCCATGGGCGTGCCGATCGGCGCGTACTGTTGCGGCCGGCTCACGGCGATCATCGGCCGCTACAAGCCGCAGATCGTCGCTGGCGCCTTGTTGATGCCGCTGGCGATTGCCGGCCTGGCGCTGACGCCGCCGAGCGCCTACTTCCTCTCCGGCGTCTGCATGCTGCTCACCGGGATCGCCGCCGGCACGCAGTTCCCGACCAGCCTGGTGGCGGCGCAGAGTGCGGTCGAAACGAAACATCTGGGCGTGGCGACCAGCAACATCACGCTGTTCCGCTCACTGGGCGGGGCGGTGGGGATCGCACTGATGTCCGCGCTGCTGCTGGCGATGCTCCAGCCACTGGCAGGCGAGGCGGGTCATGGGCTGTCGGCCAGCGCACTGCTGGCCAGCCTCGGCGGCGCCGGCCACGAAGCGCAGCGGCTCACGCTGGATGGGGTGTTCGGGCAGCTGTTCCTGATCAACGCCGGGTTCGGCGCCCTGGCCCTGCTGATCGCCCTGTCGCTGCCCGACCACGCACTGCGCGGCCGAAGCAACGATTAGCGAATGGCGCGGGTCAGTCCTCGTCGTTGAGGTAGCTGACCTTGCGCAGGTCCGGCAGCAGCAGGCAGACCAGCAGCGCCACGCCGCACATGACCGAAACGTAGATGTAGAAGTACTCCTCGACGCCCATGCTCTTCAGCCCCAGGGCCGCGTATTCGGCGGAACCCCCGAAGATCGCGTTGCCCACCGCATAGGACAGGCCCACGCCCAGGGCGCGGATCTGCGGCGGGAACATCTCCGCCTTGATCAGGCCACTGATCGAGGTGTAGAGGCTGACGATGGCCATGGCCAGGATGATCAGGCCGAACGCCGCGTAGGGGCTGCTGACGGTCTTCAGCGCGGCAAGGATTGGCCAGGTGCAGAGCATGCCCAGCGCGCCGAACCAGAGCATCGAGGTCTTGCGGCCGATACGGTCGGACAGCGCGCCGAACAGCGGCTGCATGCACATGTAGCAGAACAGCGCGAAGGTCATCACGCCGCTGGCCACCTTGGCGTCCATCCCGGCGGTGTTCACCAGGTACTTCTGCATGTAGGTAGTGAAGGTGTAGAAGATCAGCGAGCCGCCGGCGGTGAAGCCGAGCACGGTGAAGAAGGCGCGCTTGTGGTGGGTGAACAGCTCGGTGAGCGTGCCCGATTCCTTGCGCTTGAGGTTGGCTTCCTTGGCCGTCTCGTTCAGCGAGCGGCGCAGGTAGAAGGCGATCACTGCGGTGATCGCACCGACCACGAAGGGAATCCGCCAGCCCCATTCCTTCAGCTCATCAGTGGTCAGCAGTTGCTGCAGAATCACCACCACCAGCACCGCCAGCAGCTGGCCGCCGATCAGGGTCACGTACTGGAAGGAAGCAAAGAAGCCGCGCTGGCCCTTGAGTGCCACCTCACTCATGTAGGTCGCACTGGTGCCGTACTCGCCGCCAACCGAGAGCCCCTGGAACAGTCGCGCGAGCAGCAGCAATGCAGGAGCCGCGACGCCGATGCTGGCGTAGGTCGGCATCACCGCGATGGCCAGCGAGCCGCCACACATCATCAGCACCGAGATCATCATCGCGGTCTTGCGGCCCTTCTTGTCGGCGATGCGGCCGAACAGCCAACCGCCAATGGGGCGCATCAGGAAGCCCGCGGCGAATACCCCGGCGGTGTTGAGCAGTTGCACCGTCGGATCGTCGGAGGGGAAGAAGGCATGGGCGAAGTACAGGGCGGTGAAGGCGTAGACGTAGAAGTCGAACCACTCCACCAGGTTGCCCGAGGAGGCGCCGACGATGGCGAGGATGCGCGAGCGGCGCTCGTGGGCGGAGTACTGCGGTGCGGCAGGTGCGTTCATGGGGATTCTCTTGTCGGTTTAACTGCATCCCGGACGTGAGGACGGTACTCCCTCGCCGCCCTTGCCAGCGAATCGCCGCAAGGCATTTTCCGCTGACACAATCAGAAACAGTATAGACGCTTCCGATAGCCGGCTAACGAAATCCGCGGCCTGCGCCGGACCTTTCGGTTCGAATATCGGACACTTGCGAACGCGCGTTTGTCGTTTCCGATTGACCGGCCCTTGGCCAGCTTCTATCGTTGGCTCCGCTCCCCGCCCTGCGGGAGACTTGTCAGGTACCCCTCGCAGGGTCGGAGCCCGACCTTGTCCACAAGACAAGGTCGATTTCCATTCCCCTCGTGTAGCGGCTCAAGCCGCCTGGCCTCGGTGCCCCGTCCACACCCCCGGACGTGCAGGCACCGGGGGAATGTTGATCTTCCCCTGGCCTCCTCCCCCGAATTGCTCCGCCCCAAAACGAAAAAAGGCCCCCGAAGGGACCTTTCTCCTTGCGCCTGCGCGCTTATTCCACCGTGACGGACTTCGCCAGGTTGCGCGGCTGGTCCACGTCGGTGCCCTTGAGCACGGCAACGTAGTAGGACAGCAGTTGCAGCGGCACGGTGTAGAGGATCGGCGCCAGGCAATCATGGATCGCCGGCATCCCCACCACGTGGGTGCCCGCGCCATTGTCGATACCGGTGCCGCCCTCGGCGAAGACCACCAGTTCGCCACCACGGGCACGCACTTCCTGCAGGTTGGACTTGAGCTTTTCCAGCAGCTCGTTGTTTGGCGCCACCGTGACCACCGGCATGTCGGCGTCGACCAGGGCCAGCGGGCCGTGTTTCAGCTCACCGGCGGGGTAGGCTTCGGCGTGAATGTAGGAGATTTCCTTGAGCTTCAGCGCGCCTTCCATCGCCACCGGGTACTGGGCGCCACGACCGAGGAACAGGGTGTGGTGCTTCTCGGCAAACAGCTCGCTGACCTTCTCCACCACCTTGTCCATGGAAAGGGCCTCTTCCAGGTGGGTCGGCAGGCGGCGCAGCTCATTCACCAGCTCGGCCTCGACGCCTTCACCCAGGCGCTTCTGCACCTGGCCGATGCCCAGGGTCAGCAGCAACAGCGCGACCAACTGGGTGGTGAAAGCCTTGGTGGAGGCCACGCCGATCTCGGGACCTGCGTTGGTCAGCAGGGTCATGTCCGACTCGCGCACCAGCGAGCTGGTGGCGACGTTGCAGATCGCCAGGCTGGAGAGGAAGCCCAGCTCCTTGGCGTAGCGCAGCGCAGCCAGGGTGTCGGCGGTCTCGCCGGACTGGGAAATGGTGACGAACAGCGAATCCGGGTGCACCGCAACCTTGCGGTAGCGGAACTCGCTGGCGACCTCGACCTGGCAGGGAATGCCGGTCAGGCTTTCCAGCCAGTAACGGGCGACCATGCCGGCGTGGTAGCTGGTGCCGCAAGCAACAATCTGCACGGTGCGCACCTTGGCCAGCAGCTCACGGGCCTGCGGGCCGAAGTTGTCCACCAGCACCTGCCCGCTGCCCAGGCGACCCTCCAGGGTGCGCTGCACCACGGCCGGCTGCTCGTGGATTTCCTTGAGCATGAAGTGGCGATAGCCGCCCTTGTCAGCCGCCTCGGCGCCTTCGTGGTAGCGCACTTCCTCGCGCTGCACCGGGTTGCCGTTGACGTCCCACAGCTGCAGGCTGTCGCGATGGATTTCGGCGATGTCGCCTTCTTCCAGGTAAATGAAGCGGTCGGTCACCTGGCGCAGCGCCAACTGGTCAGAGGCGAGGAAGTTTTCGCCATGGCCCAGGCCCACCACCAGCGGGCTGCCGCTGCGGGCGGCAAGGATGCGGTCCGGCTGCTTGCTACTGATCACCGCCAGGCCGTAGGCGCCGTGCAATTCCTTGACGACAGCCTTGAGCGCGACGGTCAGATCACCCAGCTCGCCCAGGCGCAGGTGCAGCAGGTGGGCGATGACCTCGGTGTCGGTCTGCGAGGTGAACTCGTAGCCACGCGCCTTGAGCATTTCGCGCAGGGGCTCGAAGTTCTCGATGATGCCGTTGTGCACCACGGCCACTTCGCCACGGGAGAAGTGCGGGTGGGCGTTGGCCTCGGTGGGCGCACCGTGGGTGGCCCAGCGAGTGTGGGCGATGCCCAGGCGACCGAGCAGCGGCTGCTCGGCAATGGCCTGCTCGAGGCTGGATACCTTGCCCGCCCGACGGCGGCGATCCAGCGCGCCGGTATTGTCGATCACCGCCACACCGGCGCTGTCGTAGCCACGGTATTCCAGGCGCTTGAGGCCTTCGACGAGGATCGGGGTGATATTACGCTCGGCGATGGCGCCTACGATTCCACACATGGCTTGTGTCTCCTGTCAGTCTTCACAGCGCGCGCGGATCACTTTCACGCCGCGCGCCTGGATCAGTTCGAACGCTTCATCGCTCAGGCGTTCGTCGGTAATCAGTGTCTGGACACTGCTCCAGGGCAGCTCCAGGTTGGGTATGCGCCGGCCCAGCTTGTCGGACTCGGCCATGACGATCACCTCGCGGGCGACCTCGGCCATGACCCGGCTCAGGCCCAGCAGTTCGTTGAAGGTCGTCGTGCCGCGCTCGAGGTCCAGGCCGGTGGCACCGATGAACAGCTGATCGAAATCGTAGGAGCGCAGCACCTGTTCGGCCACCTGTCCCTGGAACGACTCCGAGTGCGGGTCCCAGGTGCCGCCAGTCATCAACAGCACGGGCTCACGCTCCAGCTCGCGCAGTGCGTTGGCCACGCTCAGGGAGTTGGTCATCACCACCAGGCCGGGCTTGCGGCCCAGCTCGGGTATCAGCGCGGCGGTGGTGCTGCCGCTGTCGATGATGATCCGCGCGTGCTCGCGGATGCAGGCGGCCGCCGCCCGGCCGATGGCCTGCTTGTAGCGCGACAGCGGCTGGCTCGGCTCGGCGATCAGCTCATGGGGCATCGGCACCGCGCCACCGTAGCGGCGTAGCAGCAGGCCGTTGCCTTCCAGGGCGGCCAGGTCCTTGCGGATGGTCACCTCGGAGGTGGCGAAGCGGCGCGCGAGATCGTCCACGCTGACCTCGCCCTGTTCGGCGAGCAGCGCCAGGATGTCGTGGCGACGTTGGGGCGTATTGCGTTTCGACATGAACGATTAAGTTTCGATTCGAAAGATAAGCGTGCGAATCAAAACCCATGTTGTTTCGTTCGTCAAGAACTTCCCGTTCGAACGGAAGCGATCTTCTGCAGGAGCGGACTTCGTCCGCGATGTTAATCGGCGGTGCCGGGGTTCGCGAGCAAGCTCGCTCCTACAGGAAACGCCGTGTGCTCAGTCGACTTCGAGTCGGTTGCGGCCGCCGCGCTTGGCACGGTAAAGCGCCTGGTCGGCCCGTTCGAAGGCGGTTTCGGCGCGCTCGCCTTCGCGGAAGGCCGTGAGGCCAGCCGAGCAGGTGATGCTCAGGCGCTCGCCCTTGAAGTGGAACGGACAGGCCTCGATGGCGCCGCGCAGCACGTCGAGCAGTTGCTGCCCACCGTCCAGCGGTGTGGAGGGCAGCAGTACGACGAACTCTTCGCCACCGAATCGGGCGATGAAATCGGTCTTGCGCACGCGCTTGGCCAGTTCGTTGGCAATGATCTTCAGCACCTTGTCGCCGGCCAGGTGACCGAAATCGTCGTTGATCCGCTTGAAGTGATCGACATCCAGCACCGCCAACAGCAGGTCACCGCCATAGCGCTCCCAGCGCGCGACCTCCAGCTCCAGTCGCTCGCTCAACGCGGCACGGTTGGGCAGGCCGGTCAGCGCATCGGTCATGGCCTTCTGGCGCTGGTCCTCGATGTTCGCCTGGAAGGTGCGGGCTTCCTCTTCCATGCTGGCGACACGGGTCACCAGCGACTGGATGCGCTCGCTCACTTCGCGTTCACGGACCTCGCGCTCCTCACGGAAGCGGTCCATGGTGCCCACCAGCCCCTGCAGGCGTGACTCGACGTTGCGCTTCAGGCCTTCCAGGTCGGTGGCCTCCAGCACACTTTCCTTCAGGCCGCTGACCTGTGCGCGCAGGGTGTCGTCCAGCTCACGGGCGCTGGAGCTGGTGCCACTGTGATTTTCCTGTACTGCCTGCAAGCCATCGAGGAAGGCGCCCAGGCGCGCGTTGAGCTGGTGCAGGTAACCTTCGAATTCGCGCTGGCCGCTGTCGTTCAGCGACAGCACGAGGACGCCCAGGTCATCCAGCACGGGCACCAGTTCGTACCAGTTGAGGCTGCCATGAATGCGCGAACGCAGCGCCTCGGCCTGGATCTGCTGGGCCGCCGGCAGATGCATCTCGTCCAGCAGGCGCAGCAGGCTCGCCTCGATGTGCGGGGCCACCGCGCTGTAACCGGGTTCGGGGCGCGGCGGCAGGGCATAGGGGTCGTTGGCCTGGCGCGCGTCTTCCGGCGTGCCGAACAGGCCAGGCGGCACCGGCAGGCTGTCGAGCAACCTGGCCTCATCCTGGGCGGGATGCTCGGCCGCGGAAGCGTTGGCGGCAGCTTGTGCCACGGCGACAGGCTCCGCTCGTGCGACTGGCGAGGGCGCTGCCAAGGGTTCCGCCGCCGAGGCTGGAGCAGCGTCGGCAAGCGGCGCTAGGGCAGGCTCGGCAGCCGTCTCAGCGACAACCGCATCGACAGGTGCAGGTGCAGGTGCAGCAGACTGGGCATTGCTGGACGGCGGTAACTCCAGCGCCGCTTCGGGCATCGGCTCGCTTTCTGGCGTGGCGCTGGGCGCGGCCGGGGTCGGCTCCGCCCCATCCGCGTCATCACTGTCGCGGCTGCCGAACAGCCGCTGCAGGAAACCGGGGCGCTGTTCTCCGCCAGCAGTGCCAAAATGATCCAGCACCTGGCGCTGCAGGCGACTCAGCTCACCCAGTAGCGCGGGTAGTTCGCGGGAGGAACTGCCGCGGCTGGGAATATCCTTGGCCAGGCGCTTGAGCGGCTTGCGCACATCACCCGGCATGTCCAGGGACAGCAGTTGTTGCGACAGCTGGCCGAGCGCGGCGACGTTCTGCTCGATACGCTGCTGGCGGCGCTGTTCGGAGTCGAGTACGGCCTTTTCCAGTTGCGGGATCAGGCGCGACAGCCCGGCATCCATATCGTCGCGGCGCAACACTTCGCGCAGCTCCTGCATGCAGGCATCCACCGCCTTGTCGCTGCCTTCGGCCGCCAGGCTGCTGCGCACCAGGCCGCGACGCAGCAGGTCGAGGCGGGCATCCCAGCGCCGTTCGAGCTTCTCCTGCTGTTCGAGGTTATCCAGGTATTTCTGTTTCCAGCGCTGGTCGTCGTCGCGACTCATTCAGGGTCCTCGCCGCGCAAGGCGAGCGACGAGGACGAACGCAGGGCATCCGGCAGGCGGATTTCCACGGCCACCGGCAGGTGGTCGGAAATCGGGTGCGGGAGGACACTGACGCGTTCCAGCGCCAGCTCGGAACTGAGCAGGATGTGGTCCAGGCAGCGCTGCGGGCGCCAGCTGGGGAAAGTGGCCTCGACCTGCGGGGCGATGAGCTGGAGGTCGCGCAATGGCGAGCTTTCCAGCAGGTCGGTGGCATGGGTGTTCATGTCGCCCATCAGCACGTGATGGCGGTAGTCCTGCAGCAGCTCGCGGATATAGGCGAGCTGGCGGGTACGGGTCCGCGCGCCGAGGGCCAGGTGCATCATCACCACCGCCAACGCGTCCCTGCCTTCGCCGAAGCGCATGAGGATCGCGCCGCGACCGGGCGGGCCGGGCAGCGGGTGGTCTTCCAGGGCAGTGGGCTGCAGGCGGCTGAGCAGGCCGTTGCTGTGCTGGGCAATGCGCCCGAGGTTGCGATTGAGCTGCTGGTACCAGTAGGGGAAGGCACCGAGCTGGGCCAGGTGCTCGACCTGGTTGATGTTGCCGGAGCGGATGCTGCCACCATCGGCTTCCTGCAGGGCCACCACGTCATAGTCGTGGAGCAGTTCGCCGATGCGCTGCAGGTTGCTGGCACGCCCGGCGGCCGGCAACAGGTGCTGCCAGCCGCGGGTCAGGTAGTGACGGTACCTTTCGGTACTGATGCCCACCTGGATGTTGAAACTGAGCAGGCGCAGCCGGCCGTCGTCGGGCAGGCCGGCGGGTATCCCATGGGCGCTGTTCACCCGTGGGACGCAGGCCCCCGCGACACGCTCACGAGTCCGCCGGCGCAGCATCGTCGTCGGACCTTACTGGGCAGCCTTGGCGTCGGCGCGTTCCTTGGCGATCAGCTGGTCAGCCAACTGCAGCGCCTCGTCCGGGCCGCCGGCCGAGCCGATATCGAAGCGGTACTTGCCATTGACCACCAGGGTCGGCACGCCGCTGATCTGGTAGGCCATTGCCAGTTTCTTGGCCTTCTCGATCTGGCCCTTGATGGCGAAGGAGTTGTAGGTGCTGAGGAACTTGTCCTTGTCCACGCCCTGCTCGGCGACGAAGTCAGCCATTTCTTCCGGAGTGGTCAGGGCCTTCGGGTTGTTGTGCAGCTTCTCGAAGACCGAGTGGTGCACCTTCTTCTCTACACCCATGGATTCCAGGGTCAGGAACAGTTGGCCGTGGATGTTCCACAGACCGCCGAACATGGCCGGGATACGCACGAAGTGAACGTCGGCCGGCAGCTTCTCGACCCACGGGTTGATGGTCGGTTCGAACGCATAGCAGTGCGGGCAGCCGTACCAGAACAGCTCCACCACCTCGATCTTGCCGGGCTGGGAGACCGGAACGGCCTGGTTCAGCTCGGTATAGTTCTTGCCCGCTTCGAAGTCGGCGGCGTTCGCGTTGACGGCGAACAGGCCGGCGAAGGCAAGAGCGGCGGTGAAAATCAGGTTACGCATGGTTCACTCCTTGGCTGAGCGGAACCGCCACGCTGCGGCGCGGCGGGATGAAGCGGTTTGACCGGAGGGGCCAGACACGGTTCCAGCATTGTAGTGGTGACGGATGCAAAAAAGGGTGGCCGAAGCCACCCTTTTTTTCCAAGCAGTTTTTCGCTCCGGCGTTTTCGCCGGATGCCCGCTTAGTGCAGGCCTTCGATGTAGCTGGAGATCGCAGCGATGTCCTTGTTGGACAGCTTGGCGGCGATGCTGCGCATGATCATGGCGTCGCCGTCGTTGGTGCGCTCGCCTTCGCGGAAAGCGGTCAGCTGCTTGGCGGTGTAGGCCGCGTGCTGGCCACCCAGGTGCGGGAAGCCGGCTTCGGCGTTGCCCTGGCCAGCCGGGTTGTGGCAACCGGTGCAGGCCGGCATGCCTTCGGCGAGCTTGCCGCCGCGGAACAGGGCTTCGCCCTGGGCGACCAGCTTGGGATCGGCGGCGCCGACGCTGCCATTCTGGCTGGCGAAGTAGCCGGCGATGTCGGCCAGGTCCTCATCGCTGAGGTTGGTCAGCAGGCCGGTCATTTCCAGCACGGTGCGCTTGCCGTCCTTGATGTCGTGCATCTGCTTGAGCAGGTAACGCTCACCCTGCCCGGCCAGTTTCGGGAAGTTGGGCGCCATGCTGTTGCCATCGGCACCGTGGCAGGCACCACAGACAGCAGCTTTCGCCTGACCGGCCTTGGCATCGCCAGCGGCGTTCGCCACACCGACAAGACCCAGGGTCAACAGCAGACTCACGATCAATTTGTTCATCAGCTAATCCAATAACGGCTAAGGGTGAAAGAGTAAGGCCCCGAGTTACTTCGACATCCACTGGATAATTGTCTGGTAGTCCTCGGCGCTGCAGTCGGTGCACAGGCCGCGAGGCGGCATCGCGTTGAAACCGTTGGTCACATGTTGCACCAGCGTGTCCATGCCCTTGTCCAGGCGTGGCTTCCAAGCGGCGGCGTCGCCCTTCTTCGGCGCCATTGGCAACTGACCATTGTGGCAGGCGCCACAGGCTCTGTTGAAAACGGCTTCCGGATCCTGGGCCGCCAGGGCGCTGGATGCCAGCGCGGCAACGATGGCTGCGAACAGCAGTTTCTTCATGATTATCCTCATCGCAGGGAACATCCGCGTTCTTGATTGCGCGGACTCCAACGTTCCCGTGTGGCTCGACCCTGGGGGATAAAGCGCACACAAAATCCGCGGCATTATATACTTCAGATGCCCAAACGGAAACGAAACCGCCCCCCGCGACACCGCGTCGCACCCGCCGCGAAGTTACCCATGTCCTCGAATAACGCTACGAAAAACCCGATTCTCGGCCTCTGCCAACAGGCCACTTTCCTTATCTCCGCCGCCAAGGTGAACCAGTGCCCGGAAGATTCCGGCCTGGAAGTCGCCTTCGCCGGCCGCTCCAACGCGGGCAAGTCCAGCGCGTTGAATGCGCTGACCCACGCGAACCTGGCACGCACCTCCAAGACCCCCGGCCGCACCCAGTTGCTGAACTTCTTCCGCCTGGATGACGAACGCCGCCTGGTCGACCTGCCCGGCTACGGCTACGCCAAGGTGCCGATTCCGCTGAAACTTCACTGGCAGCAGCACCTGGAAGCTTATCTCTCCAGCCGCAATGCGCTAGCCGGCGTGGTGCTGCTGATGGATATCCGTCATCCGCTGACCGATTTCGACCGCCTGATGCTCGACTGGGCCCAGGCCAGCCAGCTGCCGATCCACGTGCTGCTGACCAAGGCCGACAAGCTGGCCTACGGCGCGGCGAAGAACGCGCTGCTCAAGACCCGCAAGGAAATCCTCGACGGCTGGGGCGATGTCGCCACCCTGCAGCTGTTCTCGGCGCCCAAGCGCCAGGGTGTGGAGGAAGCGCAGCTGGTCCTGGCCGGCTGGCTCGGGCTGCTGGACGAGGAAGAAGAGGAGGCCGGCGAGGGGGCCTGAGGCCAAATCGCAGGCAAAAAAAACCCCGAGCTTCGTATGGGGAGGGGGAAGTTCGGGGTTTAAGTCCGGACCGCTAGGGCGGGGTCCAGTAATCTGCCAACACTAAACACTGCAAAGGAGCATCGAAGGGCTTCACCAGCCATTCACGAGTTCTGACTCGGCTCCTCGCGGGAAAGTTCAGCAGGTCACAAAAGATTTTTTCCGGCAGGTCCGCGGCAACCCGGACAATCGTGCCAGAAGGCCCGCCTGACGGGCCCTCCGACCGTTCGTCCAATCGTCAGTGCGCCTCATCCCAGTTCGCCCCGACACCGGCCTCGACGACCAACGGTACGTCCAGTTGCGCCGCGCCGCTCATTAGCGGCCGAATGCCATCACGGACCTGGTCAACCAGGTCTTCGCGTACTTCCAGCACCAGTTCATCGTGCACCTGGAGGATGACGCGGGCATCGATGCCGCTGTCCTGCAGCCAGTTATCCACAGCCACCATCGCACGCTTCATGATGTCCGCCGCGGTGCCCTGCATCGGCGCGTTGATCGCCGTGCGTTCGGCGGCCTTGCGCATGGCGCCGTTCTTCGAGGCGATTTCCGGCAGGTACAGGCGGCGGCCGAACAGGGTCTCGACGAAGCCCTGCTCGGCGGCCTGGGCGCGGGTGCGCTCCATGTAGGCCAGCACACCCGGATAACGGGCGAAGTAGCGGTCGATGTAGGCCTGGGCTTCCTTGCGCTCGACGCCGATCTGCTTGGCCAGGCCGAAGGCGCTCATGCCGTAGATCAGGCCGAAGTTGATCGCCTTGGCGCTACGGCGCTGATCGGAAGTCACCTCGTCCAGCGGTACGCCGAAGACTTCGGCGGCGGTGGCGCGGTGCACGTCGCGATCATGGCGGAAGGCGTCCAGCAGGCCTTCGTCCTTGGCCAGGTGGGCCATGATGCGCAGTTCGATCTGCGAATAGTCCGCCGCCAGCAGCTTGTAGCCCTTGGGCGCGACGAAGGCCTGGCGAATGCGCCGGCCTTCTGCGGTGCGGATCGGGATGTTCTGCAGGTTCGGGTCGCTGGAGGACAGCCGGCCGGTGGCCGCCACCGCCTGGTGGTAGCTGGTGTGGATGCGCCCGGTGCGCGGGTTGATCTGCTCCGGCAGCTTGTCGGTGTAGGTGCTCTTGAGTTTGCTCATGGAGCGGTACTGCATGATCACCTTGGGCAGCTCGTAATCCTGCTCGGCCAGCTCGGCGAGGACGTTTTCCGCTGTCGACGGCTGGCCAGTGGCAGTCTTCGACAACACCGGCAGCCCCAGCTTTTCATAAAGTACGGCGCCCAGTTGCTTGGGCGAGCCGAGGTTGAATTCTTCGCCCGCCAAGTCATAGGCCTGGCGCTGCAGCTCGACCATCTTCTCGCCCAGCTCGACACTCTGCTTGCCCAGCAGGTTGGCGTCGACCAGTGCACCATTCCGCTCGATACGCGCCAGCACCGGCACCAGCGGCATTTCGATCTCGGTCAGAACCTTGGCCAGCGACGGGATAGCTTCCAGCTTCTGCCACAGCGTCTGGTGCAGACGCAGGGTGACGTCGGCGTCTTCAGCGGCGTAGGGGCCGGCCTGCTCCAGGGCGATCTGGTCGAAGGTCAGTTGCTTGGCGCCCTTGCCGGCGATGTCCTCGAAGCGGATGGTGCTGTGGCCGAGGTACTTCAGCGCCAGGCTGTCCATGTCGTGGCGGGTCGCGGTGGAGTCCAGCACGTAGGATTCGAGCATGGTGTCGTAGGCGATGCCCTGCACGGCGATGGGCGTCGAAGCGTTGGCCAGGACATTCATGTCGTACTTGGCGTGCTGGCCGACCTTGCGCTTCTTCGGGTCTTCCAGCAGCGGCTTGAGCGCCTTGAGCACGGCATCGCGGTCCAGCTGCGCCGGAACGCCCATATAGCTGTGCGCCAGCGGTACGTAGGCGGCCTCGCCTTCGGTCACCGCAAAGGACACGCCCACGACCTGGGCCTGCTGCGGGTCGAGGCTGGTGGTTTCGGTGTCGAAGGCGATCAGGTCGGCGGCTTCCAGCTTCTTCAGCCAGGCATCGAACTGGCTCTGTTCCAGGACGATCTCGTAGCGCTTCTCCGCCGCTGCAGCCGGAGCCTCTTCCAGCGCGAGCTGGGGAGTTCCGGCCTTGGCCGCCTGGCGTTGCAGGTCGTCCAACCCGGTCTTGAATTCCAGGGTGCGGTACAGCTCGGTCAGCGCCTCGCGGTCCGGCTCGCCGGGGTGCAGGGCATCGATCTCGATGTTCAGTTCGACATCGCACTTGATGGTCGCGAGCTTGTAGGACAGGTAGGCCATGTCCTTGTGCTCTTCGAGCTTGGCCGGCAGGCCCTTGGCACCGCGGATCGGCAGCTCGGGCACCTTGTTCAGGCTGGCGTAGAGCACATCCAGGCCGCCACCCACGCCGGTGAGCAGGCCGAGGGCGGTTTTCTCGCCGACGCCGGGCACGCCGGGAATGTTGTCGACCTTGTCGCCCATCAGCGCCAGGTAATCGATGATCAGTTCAGGACCGACACCGAATTTCTCTTTAACGCCATCCACGTCGAGCACGCTACCGGTCATGGTATTGACCAGCGTAATGTGCCCGTCGACCAGCTGCGCCATGTCCTTGTCACCGGTGGAGATCACCACCGCCCGGCCTCCGGCCGCGCTCTGCCGGGCCAGGGTTCCGATCACGTCGTCCGCTTCCACACCTTCCACACACAGCAGTGGCAGGCCGAGGGCACGCACGGTGGCGTGCAGCGGTTCCACCTGCACGCGCAGGTCGTCCGGCATCGAGGGACGGTTGGCCTTGTATTCGGCAAACATCTCGTCGCGGAAGGTCCCGCCCTTGGCATCGAAGACCACCGCAAAGGGGCTGTCCGGGTACTGCTTGCGCAGGCTCTTGAGCATGTTCAGCACGCCCTTCACCGCTCCCGTGGGCATGCCGGTAGAGGTCATCAGCGGCGGCAGGGCATGGAAGGCGCGATACAGGTAGGACGAGCCGTCCACGAGGACGAGGGGTGCTTGGCTCATGAGGGGAATCAACCTTTTCAGAAGGGCTCGGGCTAAAATGTCCGTAGCCAATTCGACAAAGGGACAAGGTTATCATGCGTACGTTGAACCGCCTGTTGCTCGCCGCTCTACTGGGTCTTGGCGCGACTTCCGTCATGGCGGCGGACGACGCCCCGACGCCGGAACCGGATGTGACCATCCGCCAGGAGGGCGACAAGACCATCCAGGAATACCGCGTCAACGGTTTCCTTTACGCCATCAAGGTCATCCCCAAGCATGGCAAGCCGTACTTCCTGGTGCGCCAGGATGGCAGCGACGGCAACTTCATCCGCTCGGACCAGCCCGACAAGCTGATTCCGCAGTGGCAGATCTTCAGCTGGTAAACCTTCCCGCCCACGACGCTCCAGAGGATTGAGCATGTCGGTATTCACGCCTCTGGAACGTCCGGTTCTCGAAGACTTCCTCGCCCCCTATGGCCTCGGCCGCCTGCGCGACTTCCGCGGCATCGCCGAAGGGTCGGAGAACAGCAACTTCTTCGTCAGCCTGGAGCAGGGCGAGTTCGTCCTGACCCTGGTCGAGCGCGGCCCGGTGCAGGAAATGCCGTTCTTCATCGAGTTGCTCGACGTGCTCCACGAAGCCGATCTGCCGGTGCCCTACGCCCTGCGCACGAAGGACGGCGAGGCGCTGCGTCAGCTCGCGGGCAAGCCCGCGCTGCTGCAGCCACGCCTGGCTGGCCGCCACGAGCGCACACCGAACAACCATCACTGCCAGGAAGTCGGCGATCTGCTGGCCCGCCTGCACCTGGCGACCCGCGGGCGAATCATCGAGCGCCCCAGCGACCGTGGTCTGAGCTGGATGCTGCATGAAGGCGAGACGATGCAGTCGCACCTTTCCGGCAACGCCGCGACTCTGCTGGGCGATGCGCTGGAAGAAATTGCCCGCCTGCTCGCCGAACAACCGGCACTGCCGCGCGCCAACCTGCACGCCGACCTGTTCCGCGACAACGTGCTGTTCGACGGCCCGCACCTGGCGGGGGTGATCGACTTCTACAACGCCAGTTCCGGCTGGATGCTCTACGACCTGGCAATCACCGTGAACGACTGGTGCTCAAACGACGACGGCGCCCTCGATGGTCCGCGCGCGCGCGCGTTGCTGGCGGCTTATGCATCGAAGCGGCCGTTCACCGCGCTGGAGGCCGAGCTGTGGCCGGAGATGCTGCGGGTGGCTTGCGTGCGCTTCTGGCTGTCACGGCTGATCGCCGCCGAGGCGTTCGCCGGGCAGGATGTACTGATCCACGATCCGCAGGAGTTCGAACGGCGACTGGCGCAGCGGCAGACGGTGGGGGTTCACCTGCCGTTTGCGCTGTAAACGCTCCGACGGCTCTTCGTAGGAGCGAGCTTGCTCGCGAACCTGCTCCGCTGCGGGGCCTGTTCGCGAGCAAGCTCGCTCCTACAGAAAAGCAGTCCGGTGCAATACAGGAGGTGTGAAGATCAAACGAGGCGCCGGCATCCCTGCCGTTGATCCTCTGCTCAAGGTCAACCCCGGCCTGGCCATCCATGGCCGGGCGTTCGCCGGGCGACGCCTGCGGGCGCCGTAAAGATCTAATTCGGCGCTGGCATCCTTGCCGTTTCTCCTCTGCTCAAGTTCAGCCCCGGCCCGACCATCCATGGCCGGGCGTTCGCTGGCGCAACGCAGGCGTTGCGAAACCCCAGCTCACCCACACTTCGAATGGCCGCAGTTGAGGCAGGTGGCACAGCCATCCATCTGCACCACCGCCATGGTGTTGCACTTGCCGCACAGTTGGGCGCCGGAGGGGAAGCCTTCGCCAGGTTCGGCCTTGTTGGTGCCTTGGGCTGCCTCGTAGGCGGCGCGCTTCTCGGCCAGGTACAGGCGCTGTTCCTCGTCCAGTTGCGGGCCTTCCATCAGGCCGATGGCAACCATATGGCGCTCGATGACCGCACCGATTTCGGCGACGATCGACGGCATATAGATGCCGCCGCGCTTCAGGTAGCCGCCGCGCGGGTCGAACACCGCCTTCATTTCTTCCACCAGGAAGGTGCAGTCGCCGCCCTTGCGGAACACCGCGGACATGATCCGGGTGAGCGCGACGATCCACTGGAAGTGGTCCATGTTCTTCGAATTGATGAAGATCTCGAACGGCCGGCGCTGCTCGTACGGGGTATCCGGGTTGAGCACCACGTCATTGATGGTCACGTACAGCGCATGCTCGAACAGCGGCGACTTGATCTTGTAGGTCGCGCCTACCAGCAATTCCGGGCGCTGCAGGGTTTCATCCATCTTCACCACGGCGGCGGCCGCGGCGGCTTCCACGCGGGCCTTTTCCTCGGCCACGTCCACCACCTGGAAGCCTTTGATCTTCTGGTTGATCTTGACGCTCATAGCTCTCTCCAGGGGTCTCAGTACTTACCGTAATAGCCTTCTTTCAGGGCGTCGAAGAGGTTGGCGGCGGTATGCATCTCACCGTCGTACTCCACCTCCTCGTTGCCCTTGAGTTCGACCACGCTGCCATCTTCCAGCTCGAAGCGGTACACCGTCTTCTCCAGGTCCGATTCCTTGACCAGCACGCCCTGGAAGGCCGCCGGGTTGAAGCGGAAGGTGGTGCAGCCCTTCAGGCCCTGGCGCCAGGCGTAGAGGTAGATGTCCTTGAAGTCCTCGAACGGGTAGTCGGTGGGGACGTTGGCGGTCTTGGAAATCGACGAGTCGATCCACTTCTGCGCGGCGGCCTGGATATCGACATGCTGCTGCGGAGTGATGTCGTCGGCGGTGATGAAGTAGTCCGGCAGGCGGTGCTTCTCTTCTTCGGCGCCCGGCACGGCGTGGTTGTCCACCTGGTCGCGGTAGGCCAGCAACTCGTAGCTGAAGACCGAGATCTTCTCCTTGGTCTTGCGCCCGGGGCGGATCAGGTTGCGCGAATAGTGGTGGGCGAAGCTCGGCTCGATGCCGTTGGAGGCATTGTTGGCCAGGCTCAGGCTGATGGTGCCGGTGGGCGCGATGGAGCTGTGGTGAGTGAAGCGTGCGCCGTGCTCGGCCAGTTCCTCGATCAGTTGCGGTGCATGCTCGGCGACGCGCTGCATGTAGCGCGAGTACTTTGCATGCAGGACGCGCCCCGCAACCTTGTCGCCCACCTTTAGGCCATCGGCCTTCATTTCCGGGCGCTTGCGCAGCATTTCGGCGGTGACTTCGTACTCCTTCACCAGCGCCGGCGCCGGGCCTTTCTCGCGGGACAGTTCCAGCGCCACTTCCCAGCCCACCAGGGCCATCTCGCGCGCCACTTCTTCGGTGAACACGCAGGCTTCCGGGCTGCCGTAGCGCAGCTTGAGCAGGGTCAGCGCCGAGCCCAGGCCGAGGAAGCCCATGCCATGGCGACGCTTGCCGAGGATTTCCGCGCGCTGCTGTTCCAGCGGCAGGCCGTTGATCTCCACCACGTTGTCGAGCATGCGGGTGAACACGCGGACCACCTCACGGTAGCGCTCCCAGTCGAAGCGCGCGTTGTCACCGAAGGCGTCGACCACGAAGCTGGTCAGGTTCACCGAACCCAGCAGGCAGGAGCCATAGGGTGGCAGCGGTTGCTCGCCACAGGGGTTGGTGGCGCGGATCGCCTCGCACCACCAGTTGTTGTTCATCTCGTTGACCCGGTCGATCAGGATGAACCCCGGCTCGGCGTAGTCGTAGGTGGACACCATGATCATGTCCCACAGGTGCCGCGCCTTGACCCGCCCGTAGACCTTGCAGGCCACGCGGCCGTCGTCGCCCACCAGGTAGTTGTCGTGTACCGGCCAGTCGCGCCAGACGACTTCGTCCGGGTTGTTCAGGTCGACTTCGTCGCGCTCCTTCGCGTGGATCGGGAACACCAGCGGCCAGTCCTCATCGACTTCCACCGCGTGCATGAAGCCATCGGTGATCAGCAGACTCAGGTTGAACTGGCGCAGGCGGCCGTCTTCACGCTTGGCGCGGATGAACTCGCGGACGTCCGGATGGCTGACGTCGAAGGTGCCCATCTGCGCGCCGCGCCGCCCCCCGGCGGAGCTGACGGTGAAGCACATCTTGTCGTAGATATCCATGAACGACAGCGGCCCGCTGGTGTGTGCGCCGGCGCCGGAGACGTAGGCGCCGCGCGGGCGCAGGGTGCTGAATTCGTAACCGATGCCGCAACCGGCCTTGAGCGTCAGCCCGGCCTCGTGGACCTTCTCCAGGATGTCGTCCATGGAGTCACGGATGATCCCGGAGACGGTGCAGTTGATGGTCGAGGTGGCCGGCTTGTGCCCCTGCGCGCCAGCGTTGGAGATGATCCGCCCGGCCGGGATGGCGCCATTGCGCAAGGCCCATAGGAAGCGCTCGTACCAGTGCTCGCGCAGGGCCTTGTTCGCCTCGACGTCGGCCAGGGCGCGGGCGATGCGCTGCCAGGTCTCGTCGACGCTGCCGTCGATGGGTTTACCGCTCTTGTGCTTGAGGCGGTACTTGCTGTCCCAGATATCCTGCGAGGCAGGTTGCAGGGCGAGAACTCCTTGGTCGGCGCCGCGTGGGCGCGCATCGGTCTTGGCCATCCGAGAAATAACCTCCTGTCGGTTGGGTGGCAGGGCGCAAAGGAGCGCGAGTAGACCCAATATGTAGACACAGAAGACTGATCGGCATCAATATCTTGTGCCTGGCTCGCACCATTACACACGATAGACGGTTGACCGGAAGACGCTGAAAAACAAGCACGAAGGCGACGATTGGCGGGGCGTCGGCCGCAAATCAGGCAGGGAAGTTTCAGGCAGGAATGGTGCGACGATCAGGCGCGGCGATGGGCTTTCGTAGGAGGGGACTTCGTCCCCGATGTTGTCCGGCGCGAGGCGAACCTATCGCGGACGAAGTCCGCTCCTACGCTCAGGTCGGGTTCAGGGGCGCATAAAGCGGAACGCTTTATCCGCCATCCGAAGCTCAGCGGCGGATAACGCTCGAGGCGTTATTCGCCCTACGATCAGGGAAGCTACGGCAGCAGCCCGAATCAAAGCTTCTCCAGGCACCCGGCAAACTCATCCGCCAGATTGCCCAGCAGATTCTCGTAGCCCTGGGCATCGACCTTCACCCCCACGCCCAGGTCATCCAGCTCGGCCAGGCGCACCGGCAGGCCCTGGCTCAGGGTGTCGGCCAGGCGCGGGCGGATCGGCGGCTCGCTGAAAATGCAGGACGGCCCGGCCTTCTGCAGTTGCGCACGCATCATGGCGACGTGCCGGGCCCCCGGCTGCACATCGGCGGACACCGCGAAAACCCCGGCATGGCGCAGGCCATAGGCCTCTTCGAAGTAGTCGAAGGCTTCGTGGAAGACGAAGAACGGCTTGCCCTTGAGCGGATCGATGCGCTGCTGCAGGCGGGTATTGAGTTGCTCCATGCGCTCGTCGAAGGCCTTCAGGTTGGCCTGGTAGCGGCTGGCATTGGTCGGGTCGGCGATGGCCAGGTCCTCGGCCATGCGCGCGGCGATCACCTGGGCGTTGGCCGGCAGCAACCAGAGGTGGGCGTCGATCATGCCGGGGCGATGATCGTGATCATGGCCGAGATCGTCATGATCATCGTCGTGCTCCGGATGATTCGATTGGCTGAAGTCGGCGAACTTGCGCAGGTGCATGCCGGCCTGGTCCTGCAGCGCCACGCTCGGGCCCTTGCGGCTGCCCAGCACCTTGGGCAGGAAGTTCTCCAGGTCCGGGCCGACCCAGTAGAACAGTTGCGCATCGCGCACACGACGGATGTCCGAGGGGCGCAGCGAGTAGCTGTGCGGCGAGGCGCCCGGCGGCAGCAGCACGTCCGGCGCGCCTTCGCCGTCCTGGATGGCGGCAGCGATCAGTTGCAGCGGCTTGATGCTGGTCAGCACGCTGACCTCGGCACGCACGGGAAGGCTGAGCAGCAGCGCGCAGGCGGCGGTCAGCAGGGCGACGGGACGGAAGGACACGGCGGCACTCACACAGGGGAGAGATGAAAGAGTAATATAATAACGTCTCTGAACCCGAGCGTCGCCGCGCATGTACAAGATCGCCCCGAAGACTCCCCTCGCCTGCCGCCCGCACGACCACGCCAACTGCGTGGCCAGCGCCCTGGCCGACGCCGACGCGCTGTGCGCGCGCCAGGGCGTGCGCCTGACCGAGCTGCGCCGGCGTGTGCTGGAGCTGGTCTGGGCAAGCCACAAGCCGCTGGGCGCCTACGACATTCTCGCCGTGCTGAGCGAGGAAGACGGCCGCAAGGCGGCGCCGCCGACGGTCTACCGCGCGCTGGACTTCCTCCTGGAAAACGGCCTGGTGCACCGCATCGCCTCGCTCAACGCCTTCATCGGCTGCGCACACCCGGAACACGCCCACGAAGGCCAGTTCCTGATCTGCCGCGCCTGCCACACCGCCATCGAGCTGGAACAGCCAGCCATCAGCGAGGCCATCGTGGCTGGCGCCAAGGGCGTCGGCTTCGCCGTGGAAACCCAGACCGTCGAGATCGTCGGCCTCTGCGGCGCCTGCGCCCCCGGCCAGCAGGAGGCGTGATGAGCGACGCCCTGATCCGCCTGCAAGGCGTCGGCGTCAGTTATGGCGGCCAGGCGGTGCTGCAGAACGTCGACCTGACCATCGCTCCCGGCGAGATCGTCACCCTGATCGGCCCCAACGGTGCCGGCAAGACGACCCTGGTGCGCAGCGTGCTCGGCCTGCTCAAGCCCGACACCGGCAGCGTCTGGCGCGCGCCGAAGCTGTCCATCGGCTATATGCCGCAGAAACTCCACGTCGACCCGACCCTGCCGCTCACCGTCTTCCGCTTCCTCCGTCTGGTGCCCGGTGTGCAGCGCACCCAGGCGCTCGACGCGCTGAAGGAAGTCGGCGCGGCACACGTAATCGACAAGCCGCTGCAGAGTGTTTCCGGCGGCGAGTTGCAGCGCGTGCTGCTGGCTCGCGCCCTGCTGCGCAAACCGGAACTATTGGTGCTTGACGAGCCCGTGCAGGGCGTCGACGTCGCCGGCCAGGCCGAGCTCTATCGCCTGATCGGCCGCCTGCGCGACCGCCTCGGCTGCGGCGTGCTGATGGTTTCCCACGACCTGCACCTGGTGATGAGCGCCACCGACAAGGTGGTCTGCCTGAACCGCCACGTCTGCTGCTCCGGGCATCCGGAACAGGTCAGCGGCGATCCGGCCTTCGTCGAGCTGTTCGGCCAGGATGCCCGCAGCCTGGCGGTCTATCACCACCACCACGACCATTCCCACGACCTGCACGGCGAGGTGGTGAAACCCGCCTTCCCCGCCGGCACGCGCTTTACGCCGGTCCACCAGCACGGCCCCGACTGCAACCATGGCTGATTTCCTGCTCAACGCCCTCCTCGCCGGGCTGGCCCTGGCGGTTGTCGCCGGGCCCCTGGGTTCGTTCGTCGTCTGGCGACGCATGGCCTACTTTGGCGACACCCTGTCCCATGCCGCCCTGCTCGGCGTCGCCCTTGGCTTCCTGCTGGACGTCAGCCCGACGCTGGCGGTGACCGTCGGCTGCGTGCTGCTCGCCGTGCTGCTGGTCACCCTGCAGCAACGCCAGCCGCTGGCCGCCGACACCCTGCTCGGCATCCTCGCCCATAGCACGCTGTCGCTGGGCCTGGTGACCCTGAGCTTCATGAAGGAAGTGCGCGTCGACCTGATGGCTTATCTGTTCGGCGACCTGCTCGCCGTCAGCCACACCGACCTGCTGTGGATAGTCGCCGGCAGCGCCCTGGTGCTGGGGCTGATCTGCTGGCTGTGGCGGCCGTTGCTGGCAATCACCGTGCACGAGGAACTGGCGCGGGTCGAAGGCCTGCCGGTCACCGCCATCCGTCTGGCGCTGATGCTGCTGATCGCCATTGTCATCGCCGTGGCCATGAAGATCGTCGGCGTGCTGCTGATCACCTCGCTGCTGATCATCCCCGCCGCCGCCGCCCAGCGGCACGCCCGCAGCCCCGAACAGATGGCCTTCGGCGCCAGCCTGATCGGCCTGGTGGCGGTGTGTGCCGGGCTCTCGCTGTCCTGGTTCAAGGACACCCCCGCCGGCCCCTCCATCGTGGTCAGCGCGGCGGCCCTGTTCCTGCTGAGTTTTGTCCTGCCGCGCCGGACGGTGTAGAATTTGGCGATTTTTTGATCAAAAGAGACCCTGACGCATGAAGTCGTTCGTCATCCGCCTGTTCTCGCTGATGGCCCTGGCGCTGGCCCTGACAGCCTGCCAGAGCACCGCGAGCAATCCGGCCAACAGCAGTGGCTTCGAAACCGAACTGGCCGCCGGCCGTCTGGAATCCGCGCAGCTTGCGCTGGGTTCCGAGCAGGAAGACGCCACCCAGCTCGCCGAGCGCCGCAAGCGCCTGGCCGACGCCTACCTGGAACGCAGCCGCGAAGCCCTGGCCAAGGGCGACGTCAACGGCGCCACCACCGCCCTGACCCGCGCCCGCTCGCTGATGCCCCGCGCCCCCGGTGTTGCGGCTGATGTCAGCGGCCTGCAGAAGCCCGCCGCACCCGGCGCTCAGCCAACCTGCACGCCGTAAGCCCACGGGCACCCGTTCGTGGTGCCCGTTATTCCCTTTTGTTCCGCAGTTAGTTGAACAAAGATTAATCAGCCATAAAAAAGCAGGTTAAAATGCGCGGTTTTGGCTGACCGCCTACGTTTGTCGTCTATCCCTCGACAACTTGGTAGGTCCCGAATCTGTTTAGGGCTTGCGAGCTAGAGCAGTACAAGGCGAAAACAGGCGAGAAAGCGGAGTCTACTCACGCGTAGATGAGCATTTCTCGCCTGTTCTCAACGCCGTAATGCCGCCGCGCAGCACGCCATGAACAGGTTCCCACACGCCGTACCCACAAGGTTTGCTACGTGATCGAATTCCACGACGTCCACAAGACCTATCGCGTCGCCGGACGCGATATCCCGGCCCTGCAGCCGACCCGCCTGAGCATCCAGGGCGGCCAGGTGTTCGGCCTGATCGGCCATTCCGGCGCCGGTAAAAGCACCCTGCTGCGCCTGATCAACCGCCTGGAAGAACCCAGTGGCGGGCGCATCGTCATCGACGGCGAAGACATCACCGCCCTCGACGCCGACGGCCTGCGCCGTTTCCGCCAGCGCGTCGGGATGATCTTCCAGCACTTCAACCTGCTGGCCTCGAAGACCGTCGCCGACAACATCGCCATGCCGATGAAGCTCGCCGGTACCTTCAGCGCCGCCGAGATCAGCGCACGGGTGGACGAACTGCTCGAGCGCGTCGGCCTCCAGGACCACGCCCGCAAATACCCGGCGCAGCTGTCCGGCGGCCAGAAGCAGCGCGTCGGCATCGCCCGCGCCCTGGCCTGCCGACCGACCATCCTGCTCTGTGACGAGGCCACCAGCGCCCTCGACCCGCAGACCACCGGCCAGGTCCTGCAACTGCTGGCGGAAATCAACCGCGAGCTGAAGCTGACCATCGTCCTCATCACCCACGAGATGGACGTGATCCGCCGCGTCTGCGACCAGGTAGCGGTGATGGATGCCGGCAACATCGTTGAACAGGGCGACGTCGCCGACGTGTTCCTCCATCCGCAGCACGACACCACCCGCCGCTTCGTCTTCGAGGCCGAGCGAGTGGACGAGGACGAGCAGCACGACGACTTTGCCCACGTGCCGGGCCGCATCCTGCGCCTGACCTTCCGTGGCGAGGCGACCTACGCACCGCTGCTGGGCACCGTGGCGCGCCAGACCGGGGTCGACTACAGCATCCTCGCGGGGCGCATCGACCGCATCAAGGACCAGCCCTACGGCCAGCTCACCCTGTCCCTGGTGGGCGGTGACATCGAGGCCGCGATGGCACAGCTGAACGCCGCCGAAGTCCACGTCGAGGTGCTGCGCGCATGAGCGAGTTCTTTTCCAATATCGACTGGTCGGAAATTCTCCAGGCCAGCATCGACACCTTCTGGATGCTCGGCGGCTCGCTGCTGTTCACCATCGTCCTGGGCCTGCCGCTGGGTGTGCTGCTGTTCCTCACCGGGCCCAAGCAGATGTTCGAGAACCGCGCGGTCTACGCCCTGCTGTCCTTCGTGGTGAACGTGCTGCGCTCGCTGCCCTTCATCATTCTGCTGATCGTGATGATCCCCTTCACCGTGCTGATCACCGGCACTTCGCTGGGCGTCGCCGGGGCGATTCCGCCGCTGGTGGTGGGCGCCACGCCGTTCTTCGCGCGCCTGGTGGAAACCGCCTTGCGCGAGGTGGACAAGGGCATCATCGAAGCGACCCAGGCGATGGGCGCCAGCACCCGCCAGATCATCTGGAACGCGCTGCTGCCCGAAGCCCGCCCGGGCATCATCGCCGCCATCACCGTCACCGCCATCACCCTGGTGTCCTACACCGCGATGGCCGGCGTGGTGGGCGCCGGCGGCCTCGGCGACCTGGCCATCCGCTTCGGCTACCAGCGCTTCCAGACCGACGTGATGGTGGTCACCGTGGTGATGCTGCTGGTGCTCGTACAGATTCTGCAGACCGTCGGCGACAAGCTGGTGGTCCACTTCTCCCGCAAGTAACCGACTGGCCCGCCGGACGCGGGCCTTCTTAGGAGCCGACAATGAAAAAACTGCTCGCTGCTTTCGCCGCTGCCGCAGCCATCTCCGCCCCGCTGGCCCAGGCCGCCGACAGCCTGACCGTCGCCGCCACCCCGGTGCCGCACGCCGAGATCCTCAACTTCGTCAAACCCATCCTGGCCAAGGAAGGGGTCGAGCTGAAGGTCAAGGAATTCACCGACTACGTGCAGCCCAATACCCAGGTCGCCGAGAAGCGCCTGGACGCCAACTTCTTCCAGCACCAGCCGTACCTGGATGAGTTCAACAAGGCCAAGGGCACCAGCCTGGTCGCCGTCACCGGCGTGCACATCGAGCCGCTGGGCGCCTACTCCACCAAGTTCAAGAAGCTCGACGAGCTGCCCTCGGGCGCTACCGTGGTGATCCCCAACGACGCCACCAACGGCGGCCGCGCCCTGCTGCTGCTGGACAAGGCCGGCGTGATCAAGCTGAAGGACAACAAGTCCATCACCGCCACCCCGAAGGACATCGTCGAGAACCCGAAGAACATCAAGGTGCGTGAGCTGGAAGCGGCCACCCTGCCGCGCGTGCTGACCCAGGTCGACCTCGCCCTGATCAACACCAACTACGCCCTGGAAGCCAAGCTGAACCCCACCAAGGACGCGCTGGCCATCGAAGGCTCCGACTCGCCCTACGTGAACATCCTGGTTGCCCGCCCGGACAACAAGGACAGCGCCGCCATGCAGAAGCTGGCCGCCGCCCTGCACAGCCCCGAGGTGAAGCAGTTCATCCTCGAGAAGTACAAGGGCGCCGTCGTTCCGGCGTTCTGATCGCCGACGCAGCTTTACCCCTGAAAAGCCCGGTCGAATGACCGGGCTTTTTCGTTTCCGGCTTCTGGCTTTTGGTTTTTGGCTTTTGGCTTTTGTAGGAGCGAGGGGGACGCCTAGTTCTTGCTCGCGAACCGTGCTCGCCGATGGCAGCGGAGCTGGGCGGGTTCGCGAGCAAGCTCGCTCCTACAGGGTTACGCCGGCCGCTCTATCACGGCGTATTGAGCAATTTTTCACCAACCTTTCCTGCATATTTTCCATGCCGCAAAGGCATCGTTTTTTTGCCGCCACGCGAAAGCCCGCGGCTGGCGTGGCCTGCAGCGATTTGCCAAAAACACATAGCACTGAAAGTTATTTAAATAAGAGAAACAATCACTTCAAGAGCTAAGGCGCTCCGCCAATCATGCAGGTCCGTTTCAAGCGCGACGCAGAGCCGCGCAGACCTGCAAGGAGATCGTTCATGGCTCAACCCCAGCATGCCCTCGCGCCGGATGCGTTCCTGCGCCACGTGCCCGGCGGCGACCTGGTCGATCTCGGCCGCCCGCTGCGCCACGCGCTGGAGCTGGGCCGCCACGTGCCGGCGAAAGCCCGCGCGCTGAGCCGCCGCGAAGGCGTGCTGCTCGGCCTGTTCGCCCTGACATTGCACGGTGCGGTGATCTACTGGCTGAGCCAGCAGCCAACGCCCCAGCTGCCGGAGGTACCGCCACAGGTGCCGCCGATGACCATCGAATTCACCGCGCCGACACCGCCGGTGGTAGAGCCGCCACCGCCCGAACCGATTCCCGAGCCGGTGGTGCAGGAACCGCCGCCCCCGGTGGTGGACGAGAACGCAGTGAAGCCGCCGCCACCCAAGCCAATCCCCAAACCCAAGCCGAAACCGGCTCCCAAGCCCGTGCCCAAGCCGGTCGAGCAACCCACACCGCCGAAGGCCGAAACCCCGCCGCCGCAACCGACACCGCCCGCTCCGCCGGCACCGGCTCCAGCCCCACTGACGCCGCCCTCGGCCAGCGCCGGTTACCTGAAGAACCCGGCGCCGGAATACCCGCCGCTGGCCCAGCGTCGCGGCTGGGAGGGCACCGTTCTGCTGCGCGTGCATGTTCTTGCCAGCGGTAGCCCGAGCGAGATCCAGGTGCAGAAGAGCAGCGGCCGCGACGCCCTGGACGATGCCGCGGTGCGCGCAGTGAAACGCTGGAGCTTCGTCCCCGCCAAGCGCGGCGACGTGGCCCAGGACGGCTGGGTCAGCGTGCCCATCGATTTCAAATTGCATTGATTCAACTTGCCCAGATCAGCCGCACAACAATCGCGGAAGGAGAACACCCATGAGTCTGCCCCTGAACCCCCTGGAATCCGTCGAAGGCGCAGTCATCTGGCTGCTGGTCGGCTTCTCCGTCGTCACCTGGGCGCTGGCCCTGGTGAAAGGCGTCCAGTTCACCCGCCAGAAGTCCCAGGACAAACGCTTCCAGAAGCAGTTCTGGAGCGCCACCAGCCTCGAATCGGCCGGTGACCAGGCCGCCGGCAAGCCCGGCGCCGGCGCCCGTGTGGCCCAGGCCGGCTTTGCCGCCATCCAGGTCCAGGACAACGGCCAGCCGGACCTGGCCCAGTCGATCAACCACCAGGACCGCCTCGAGCGCGCCCTGCGCCAGCAGATCCAGCGCGAGCGCCGCTCCCTGGAATCAGGCCTCGCGGTGCTCGCCTCGATCGGTTCCACCTCGCCCTTCATCGGCCTGTTCGGCACCGTCTGGGGCATCATGGAAGCACTCAAGGGCATCAGCGCAGCTGGCTCGGCGAGCCTGGAAACCGTTGCCGGCCCGATCGGCAGTGCGCTGATCGCCACCGGCGTGGGTATCGCCGTCGCCGTGCCCGCCGTGCTGGTCTACAACTACTTCCTGCGTCGCCTGAAGCTCACCGCGGCCGACCTCGACGATTTCGCCCACGACTTCTACAGCCTCGCGCAGAAGAGCGCCTTCCGCGTCGTCGCCCTGCCCACCGCTGCCCGCAAGCCGGCTGCCGGCGCCAGCGTGAAGGAGGCGAGCTGATATGGCCTTCTCGACCCAGGACAGCGACGAGGTTCTCTCCGAGATCAACGTGACCCCGCTGGTGGACGTGATGCTGGTGCTGCTGGTGGTGTTCATCGTCACCGCCCCCCTGCTGACCAACGCCATCCCGATCAACCTGCCGAAGACCGAGGCGGTCGCCCCGCCGGAGCAGAAGGACCCGCTGGTGGTGAGCATCGACGGCGCCGGCAAATGGTTCATCAACAAGGACGAGATCCAGCCGGACCTGCTGCAAAGCAATCTGGCGGCGGCCAAGGCCAAGGACGCCGAGGTCCGCGTGCAGCTTCAGGCCGACGAAACCGTGAACTACGGCCAGGTGGCCAAGGCCATGGCCTCCATCGAGAAGGCCGGCATTACCAAGCTGGCGGTCATCACCGCGCGCTGAGGGCCCTGTAAGACGCCTGAAACAGAGCGGGTGTAGAAAGGGACCTCCACAACGTACCGAGCTTCAAGGCCGCTCTCCCAATACTCAGGCAGGGGTGAGCGGCCTTTTTTTATTCCCGGCTTCCCGGCACCCCGCGCCGATATTCCCTGATCGCGTAGGAGCAATTGTCTTTCTCGGGAAGCCCACGCCGATGCCTTCCCCCTGCCCTCTCCCAGGGGGAGAGGGAGCCGTCCGTGCCGACTGTTGCCGACGTTTCATCCTGCACCGAACGGTCCCCTCTGCCCTAGGGAGAGGGCCGACCCAAGCGCAGTACTTTCACGTAGGAGCGGACTCTGTCCGCGATCGATTGCCGGCTGCTCGGAGCTGGCCGGTGGCACATCGCGGACAAAGTCCGCTCCTACGCCCTGTCGGTACGAGGCGTGGCCGCCGTTCGTCGTCATCCCCGCCTCGGCAATAAACCTATGCCTTTCAGGCCCTTCCGTACCCGCCGCGGTTCCACTAAGTTGATGACAGTTAGGAGACCTGAGGGGTACCGCATGACATCGTCTCCCGCTTCGGAAGGCCCGTTCTATCCACCGACACTGGGGGTGCCGGAACGCTTCACACCCGCACAGCTGCGCGCCTCGCTCGACATCACCATGAGCGAACATGGCGCCGGCCCGGTGTGGCTGTTCGCCTACGGCTCGCTGATCTGGCGACCGGAGTTCCCGGTGGCCGAAGCGCGCCGCGCGCGGGTGCACGGCTACCACCGCGGGCTGTACCTGTGGTCCCTGACCCACCGCGGCACCCCGGAAGCGCCAGGCCTGGTACTCGGCCTGGATCGCGGCGGCTCCTGCGCAGGCTTCGCCTTCCGCCTGCCGGAAGACCACCTCGACGCCAACCTCTATGCACTCTGGGAACGGGAGATGCCCTACGCCTCCTACCGCCCGGAATGGCTCAACTGCCGCCTCGACGACGGCAGCCGCGTGCGCGCCCTCGGCTTCGTCCTCGAACGCCACCTGCCCAGCTACGCCGGCGCCCTGCCCGACAACATCGTCGAGCATGTGCTGGCCAGCGCCCAGGGCCATTTCGGCAGCACCCGCGACTACGTCGAGCAGACCGCCCGTGCCTTGCGTGAATACGCCATGCCCGACCTCAACCTGGAAGGCATCCTGGCGCGCTGCTGCCCGCTGCGCCGGGCGCAGGAATGACGGCTTATAGCGATTCGTTCAGCTAAAATACTGCATAAGCAAAGAATTTCTTATTCCTTAACGAATATTAAAACCCTCCCTAGAATGCCTTCTCATGACGATTCGAGAGGGCCGCCCCATGCGCAATGAACGCATCCGCTACCTGATCGTGCCGGGCTGGCACGGTTCCGACGACGCTCACTGGCAGAGCCACTGGCAGCGCGCCCTGCCGAACGCCGCGCGGGTACGGCAGCAGGACTGGATCACTCCGCAGCACAACGACTGGGTCGCCGAACTGGATCGCGAAATCCGCCGCGAGGCCGGCCGCGTGGTGCTGATCGGCCACAGCCTGGGGTGCGTCACCGTCGCCTCCTGGGCGGCCCGTGCCGACCGCCGCGCCCTCGCCCGGGTTGCCGGCGCACTGCTGGTCGCCCCGGCCGACGTGGAGCGGGAAACCTGCCACGAGGCGCTGCGCAATTTCGCTCCCATCGCCGCGCAAACGCTGCCGTTCCCGACGGTGCTGGTGGGTTCGGACAACGACGCCGCCTGCAGCCCGCAGCGCGCCATGGCGCTGGGACGCAACTGGGGCGCCGAGACGGTGATCCTGCCCTCCGCCGGGCACATCAACGTGAAATCTGGCCACGGCGCCTGGGAATCGGGCTACCGTCATCTGTATCGCCTGCAGTACCTGATCGACCAGCAATCGCGCCAGCGCGCCTGACCCGGCCCATTTACCGGCAGCAGAGCGCTTGGTGTGACGAGCGCGCCTATCCCCTCTTGGCGCGGATTCGGCTAGGGTGAGGCATAGCCCCACGCCGGAGACCGCCATGCCACCGTTGCACGACCTGTCCGCCGTCGAACTGCTCGCCCTGTACCGCTCGCACCAGCTCTCGCCGGTCGAGTACCTCGAGCACCTGATCGCCCATATCGACCGCTGGGAGCCGCAGCTCTGCGCGCTCTTCGCCTTCGAGCCGCAGCGGGCGATGGAGCAGGCGCGGCGCTCCGAGGCGCGCTGGATCCGCTGCGCGCCGTGCGGCGAACTGGATGGCGTGCCGGTGACCATCAAGGAACTGATCGCCACCACCGGCGACCCGATTCCCCAGGGCAGCGCCGCCACCCTCCTGCAGCCGGCGACCGGCAACGCTCCGCCCGCCGCGCGAATGAACGAGGCCGGCGCGATCCTGCTGGGCAAGACCACCGTGCCGGACTTCGGCATGCTCTCCTCCGGACTTTCCAGCTTCCACAAGCTGGCCCGCAACCCGTGGGACCTGCGCATGAACCCGGGCGGCTCCAGCGCCGGCGCGGCAAGCGCTGCGGCGGCAGGCTACGGACCGCTGCACATTGGCACCGACATCGGCGGCTCGGTGCGCCTGCCGGCCGGCTGGTGCGGGCTGGTCGGCTTCAAGCCAAGCCTCGGGCGCATCCCCATCGATCCCTATTTCACCGGACGCTGTGCGGGACCGATGACCCGCACACTGGATGACGCCGCACTGATGATGAAGCACCTGTCGCGCCCGGACTGGCGCGATGCCACGGCCCTGCCGCCGGCCGAGCTCGACTGGCACATCGACTATGCCGAGGTCCGCGGGCTGCGCATTGGCCTGCAGCTCGACCCCGGCTGCGGCCTGCAACCCGAGCCCGAGGTGTGCGCCGCGGTGACAGCCGCCGCGCGACAGTTCGCCGATGCCGGGGCTGAAATCATCGAGGTTCGGCCGATCCTCGACCGCGAGCTGCTGGAGGGCCTGGACAGGTTCTGGCGCGCGCGCCTGTGGGCCGAGCTGGAAACCCTGCCGGCGGAGCGCCAGGCCAAGGTGCTGCCCTATATCTTCCAGTGGGCCGAGGGCGGCGCGGCGGTCAGCGGCGCGGACGCGGTGCGGGGCTTCAATCGTACCTTCGAGATGCGCCGGCGCGCCGCCGAGCAGTTCCAGCAGATCGACTTCCTGCTTTCACCGACCAACCAGGTCGCCGCCTTCCCGGCCGAATGGGCCTCGCCCACCAACGACCCGGCACGGCCCTTCGAGCACATCGGTTTCACCGTGCCGTGGAACATGTCCGAGCAACCGGCACTCTCACTCAACTGCGGCTTCACCAGCGCCGGCATGCCCATCGGCCTGCAGATCGTCGGCCCGCGGTTCGCCGACGTCGAGGTACTGCGCCTGGGGAAAACCTACGAACACTGGCGCGGCCCCATCAGTCACTGGCCGCAGCCACCAGGAGCCAACTAGGCTCAGACCATCCGCCGAGCACAAGGACCCGATCGCGCGCCCATGCAGTACTCCGCCTACATCGCTCATTTCCTGGTGGTCATCCAGTTGCTGGGGATCATCGCCGCCGTCCATGCCGTGCTGAGCGTGCGTACTGCGCAAGGCGCCATTGCCTGGGCGACGTCGCTGGTATTCATGCCGCTGCTGACGCTGGTGCCCTACCTGGTGTTCGGCCGTAGCCGCTTCGACGCCTACATCGGCGCGCGCCGGCAGGCCAACGAGGAAATGCACCTGGCCGCCGCCGAGCTGGACTGGCGCCCCTGGGTGGAGGAAGCCCTCGCCGCCCGCCAGTACCACGCCTACAAATCGCTCAAGGCCATGGTCGGCCTGGCGCGCATGCCTACGCTGGCGAACAACAAGGTGCGCCTGCTGGTGAACGGCAAGGCCTCGTTCGAGGCGATGTTCGAGGCGATCTCCAGCGCACGGAAAGTGATCCTCGTGCAGTTCTTCATCATCCGCGACGACGCCCTCGGGCAACGTCTCGCGCAGTTGCTGATGGAGCGCGCGGCCAACGGTGTGGATGTGTTCCTGATGTACGACGGCATTGGCAGCCACGCGCTGTCGCGCCGCTATATCGAGCGCCTGCGCCAGGGCGGCGTGCAGGTGCATGCCTTCAGCACCGGCAGCGGCATGATCAACCGCTTCCAGGTGAACTTCCGCAATCACCGCAAGATCGTGGTGGTCGACGGCGTGCGCGGCTTCGTCGGCGGGCACAACGTCGGCGTCGAGTACCTGGGCGAGAAGCCACCGCTGGCGCCCTGGCGCGACACTCACATCGAGCTGCATGGTCCGGCGGTGGCGTGCCTGCAGGAGTGCTTCGCCGAGGACTGGTTCTGGGCCACTCACACGCTGCCGACGCTGATCCTGCCCGATGGCTACGACGACGGCGGCATGCTCTGCCAGGTGGTGCCCAGCGGCCCGGCGGACACCCAGGAAACCTGCTCGCTGTTCTTCGTCGAATCGATCAACGCGGCGGTGGAGCGGGTGTGGATCACCACGCCCTATTTCGTTCCGGACGAAGCCGTCGCCGCCGCCCTGCGCCTGGCGGTGCTGCGCGGCGTTGACGTGCGCATCCTGCTGCCTTCGCGGCCGGATCACCGGACGGTCTACGCCGCCTCCAGCCTCTATGCCCTGGAGGCCGTGCGCGCCGGCGTGCGGGTGTTCCGCTACCAGCCGGGATTCCTGCACCAGAAGGTGATACTGATCGACCACGACAGCGCCGCGGTAGGCAGCGCCAACCTGGACAACCGCTCGTTCCGGCTGAATTTCGAGATCATGGTGATCACCGTCGACGAAGGCTTCGCCCGCGACGTGGAGACCATGCTGGAAGAAGACTTTGCGCAATCGGTGGAGATGACCCTGGACGACCGCAAGCGCGTGCATCGTCTGCAGCAACTGGGGATGCGCGTAGCGCGGCTGGTGTCGCCGATTCTCTGAGAGTCCGGCGCGGGCAATGTTCGCGAGCAAGCTCGCTCCTACAGGCTCATGGTGAGTTCGCTCTTCGTAGGACCGAGGGGGACGCCTAGTCCTTGCTCGCGAATGTTTTTGCCGCACAAAAGAAAACGCCCGGTTCACTCTCGCGAACCGGGCGATTTCTTTCTCTAGCGCGAGGTCATCAGGCTGGCGCGGAGGAGCGGATCAGGTGATCGAAGGCGGAGAGCGACGCCTTGGCGCCTTCGCCGACCGCGATCACGATCTGCTTGTACGGAACGGTGGTCACGTCGCCGGCGGCGAAGATGCCCGGCAGCGAGGTTTCACCGCGGGCGTCGACGATGATCTCGCCGCGCGGGGACAACTCGATGGTGCCCTTGAGCCAGTCGCTGTTGGGCAGCAGGCCGATCTGCACGAAGATGCCTTCCAGGTCGATGGACTTGAACTCTTCCGAGTTGCGGTCCTTGTAGACCAGGCCGGTGACCTTCTGGCCATCGCCTTTCACTTCGCTGGTCAGCGCGCTGGTGATCACATCCACGTTGGGCAGGCTGAACAGCTTGCGTTGCAGCACGGCGTCGGCGCGCAGCTTGCTGTCGAATTCCAGCAGGGTCACGTGGCTGACGATACCGGCCAGGTCGATGGCCGCTTCGACGCCGGAGTTACCGCCGCCGATCACCGCCACACGCTTGCCCTTGAACAGCGGACCGTCGCAGTGCGGGCAGAAGCAAACGCCCTTGGCCTTGTATTCCTTCTCGCCCGGCACGCCCATCTCGCGCCAGCGGGCGCCGGTGGCCAGGATCACCGACTTGGCCTTGAGGCTGCCGCCGCCTTCGAACTGCACTTCGTGCAGGCCGCCGGCAGTCTTCGCCGGAATCAGCGCGCTGGCGCGCTGCAGGTTCATGATGTCGACGTCGTAGTGCTTGACGTGCTCTTCCAGCTGGCGTGCCAGTTTCGGGCCTTCGGTCTCGGTTACCGAGATGAAGTTCTCGATGGCCATGGTGTCCAGCACCTGGCCGCCGAAGCGCTCGGCGGCAACGCCGGTACGGATGCCTTTACGGGCGGCGTAGATCGCCGCCGCAGCGCCGGCCGGGCCACCGCCGACGACCAGTACGTCGAACTCTTCTTTCGCCGAGAGCTTCTCGGCTTCGCGGGCAGCGGCGCCGGTGTCGATCTTGGCGAGGATCTCTTCCACGCCCATGCGGCCCTGGCCGAACACTTCACCGTTGAGGTAGATGCTCGGCACAGCCATGACCTGGCGGCGCTCGACTTCTTCCTGGAACAGCGCGCCGTCGATGGCGACATGGCGGATGTTCGGGTTGAGCACGGCCATCAGGTTCAGCGCCTGGACTACGTCCGGGCAGTTCTGGCAGGACAGCGAGAAGTAGGTTTCGAACTCGAACGAACCCTGGATGCCCTTGATCTGCTCGATCACTTCAGCGTCGAGCTTGGACGGGTGGCCGCCGACCTGCAGCAGTGCCAGTACCAGGGAGGTGAACTCGTGGCCCATGGGGATGCCGGCGAAAGCCAGGCCGATGTTCGCCCCCGGGCGGTTCAGCGAGAAGGACGGTTTGCGCGCGTCGCTGCCATCTTCACGCAGGGTGATCTTGTCGGTCAGGCCGACGATTTCGTGCAGCAGCTCGCTCATCTCGCGGGATTTGTCGCTGTCATCGAGGGACGCGACGATCTCGAATGGCTGCTGGACCTTTTCCAGGTAGGCCTTCAACTGGGTTTTAAGCGTGGCGTCCAACATGATTCAAATCCTCGGAATTTGAGCAAAGGGGTTCCCCGGCAGGCTATTCAGCCCACCCTACGCACGCTTTTGGCTTTGGTAGGGAGGATGCCGGTAGGCATCCTCGGGGTGTTGCCAAACGGCTCGGGAAGCTTTCGTGGGCGGGCGCCCGGTGGTTGCGTGGCGGGAGCCGCCGCGCAACCGCTTCCCGGTCGTTCTTAGATCTTGCCGACCAGGTCCAGGGACGGAGCCAGGGTCTTCTCGCCTTCTTTCCACTTGGCCGGGCAGACTTCACCCGGGTGAGCGGCGGTGTACTGGGCAGCTTTCAGCTTGCGCAGGGTTTCGCCGACGTCACGAGCGATCTCGTTGGAGTGGATTTCGACGGTCTTGATGATGCCTTCCGGGTTGATCACGAAGGTGCCGCGCAGGGCCAGGCCTTCTTCCGGGATGTGTACGCCGAAGGCGTTGGTCAGCTGGTGGGTCGGGTCGCCGATCAGCGGGAACTGGGCTTTACCAACGGCCGGGGAAGTTTCGTGCCACACCTTGTGGGAGAAGTGGGTATCGGTGGTCACGATGTAGACCTCGGTACCGGCCTTCTGGAACTCGGCGTAGTTGTTGGCGGCGTCTTCGATCTCGGTCGGGCAGTTGAAGGTGAAGGCTGCCGGCATGAAGATCAGAACGGACCACTTGCCCTTGAGGGATTCTTCGGTGACTTCGATGAACTTGCCGTTATGGAAAGCGTTGACCTTGAACGGTTGAACGGGGGTGTTGATCAGGGACATTAGGCAATTCCTCAATGAGAGTTTGTCGTTTAATCGAGTGGTCGATCGGTTGAAATTCGACAGGGGCAAGATTATCGCCTGATGACAGAAAAGGCCCATTGATTTAGGGCATCACGAATATTGAGTATCTCTATCGAGATATCTATAAAAGGAAGAAGTTTCCTATCAAGCGAAACGCGGCATCCGATGACTGGCTTGCTCTCGCAAGGCGTCTGCCCAGCGGATTTCCGCCCTTCCCGGGCTATCCGCCAGCGCACGCCGGAACGTCCACCTTCGCCCGGTCGTGCCGCGAGGACAACACCAGTCGCGACGTACGGTACTCGCAACGCTGCTGGTCCGGCGGTTTTTCCTGCCTCACTGGTCAAGCCGGCCCACAAGCCTATGCTTGTGCCTGAGAGCCGTTCGCCACGGCTCCCGACGCCCACGGACAGCCTTCGCGACGCGGCGCAGCCGCACGCATGACGACGAGGACTCCCGATGATCCAGTTCCTGCTCGGCGACGAGAGCGTCCAGGTTGACGGACTCGCACCCGAGACCAGCCTGCTCGATTACCTGCGCATCCACCGCGCGCGTACCGGCACCAAGGAGGGCTGCGCCTCGGGCGACTGTGGCGCCTGTACCGTGGTGCTCGCCGAGCCCGAGGGCGAAGCGCTGCGCTACCGCGCAGTGAATGCCTGTATCACGCTGCTGGGCGCGGTGCACGGCCGCCAGGTGCTGACCGTCGAGCACCTGGGCGAGCCGGGCGTGCTGCATCCGGTGCAGCAGGCAATGGTCGACTGCCACGGGTCGCAGTGCGGCTTCTGCACGCCGGGGATCGTCATGTCGCTGTTCACCTGGCGCCACTCGCCGCCACCGCACGACCGCGAAACGGCGCTCACCGCGCTCTCCGGCAACCTGTGTCGCTGCACCGGCTACCGGCCGATCCTCGAGGCTGCCAAGCAGATAGCCGGGCAAGCGTGCCTCGACAACTTCGAGCAGAACAGCGCCCTGACCGTCGCCCGCCTGCGGGAGATATCCACTGCCGGCACGCTGCGCGACGGCCAGGCTCAGGCCTGGTTGCCCAGCTCGCTCGATGAACTGGACGACTTGCTTCAGCGCTACCCGCAGGCGCGGCTGATCGCCGGCGGCACCGACCTGGCCCTGGAAGCCACACAGAATCTCAAGGCGTTCCCGGCATTGATCCATCTCGACCGGGTCAGTGAACTGCTGCGCCTGGAGGTCCACCCCAGGCACCTGCTGATCGGCGCGGCGCGGGCCTATACCGACTGCCTCGAAGCGCTGCAGGAGTTCCCCGGCGTCGCCGCCCTGCTGGAGCGCCTCGGCTCGCTGCAGATCCGCCAGCGCGGCACTCTTGGCGGTAACATCGCCAACGCCTCGCCTATCGGCGATATGCCACCGGTGCTGCTCGCCCTGGATGCGCGCCTGCGCCTGCGCAGGGCAGGCGCCGTACGCGAGGTCCCCATCGAAGGTTTTTTCAACGGCTACCGCAAGACACTCCTGCAGCCCGGCGAATACATCGAGGCGGTTGTGATCCCGCGCCTGCGCGATAACCAGCGGTTTCGCGTCGACAAGGTGTCCAAGCGCCGCGACGACGATATTTCCGCTGTGTGCCTGGCACTGCGACTCGACCTTGACGACAGCGGCATCGTCATCGACACGCGCCTCGCCTGCGGCGGCATGGCGGCCACTCCGCTGCGGGGCGCGGGGAGCGAAGCGGCCTTGCGCGGCAGGCCTTTCGACGCCGCGGCCGTGGCTGCCGCACAAGCCGCGATCGCGCAGGATTTCCAGCCCATCGACGACCTGCGCGCCAGCGCCGCCTATCGCCTGAAAGTGGCGCAGAACCTGTTGCAGCGCGCACTACTGGAATGGTCCGAATGCCCTGCAGAGGTGCACCATGCGTAGCCTGCCACCGCTGGCCAGCAATGGCGCCGCGGGCGCCATCCACAGCGCGGGCAAGCCGCGCGAGCACGACAGCGCCGCCCTCCACGTGAGCGGCGCCGCGCGCTACGTGGACGACCTGAAGGAGCCGCGCGAACTGCTGCACGCGGCTGTCGGCCTGAGTGAAATCGCCTGCGGCGCCGTGCTGTCCCTTGATCTCGACGCCGTGCGCAGTGCGCCCGGCGTGGTGGCCGTGCTGACCCTGGACGACGTGCCCGGCCACACCGACATCGGGCCGGTGTTCCCCGGTGATCCGCTGCTGGCTGGCGAGCGGGTGAAATACCACGGCCAGGCGCTGTTCGCGGTCGCCGCCGAAAGCCTGATCCAGGCACGCCGAGCGGTGCGTCTGGCAAAGGTTGAGTATGCCAAGGAAGACCCGCTGATCGACCCGCTGCGAGCCAAGGCCGAGGAGCGCTTCGTGCGCCCGCCGCACCACATGCGCCGGGGCGATGCGCAAGCGGCGCTGGAGCAGGCGCCGCAGGTGCTCGAAGCCCGGCAGTTCATCGGCGGCCAGGAGCATTTCTACCTCGAAGGCCAGGCCTCGCTCGCCCTGCCCGGCGACGACGGCGGCATGCTGGTGCACACCTCCAGCCAGCACCCCAGCGAAGTGCAGAAACTGGTGGCCGAGGTACTGGCAATCCCGCTGGCCAAGGTCACCGTGGAAGTGCGCCGCATGGGCGGCGGCTTCGGTGGCAAGGAAACTCAGGCCGCGCCATTCGCCTGCCTCGCCGCATTGCTGGCACACAAGACCGGCCGCGCAGTGAAGCTGCGCCTGCCGCGTGCCGACGACATGCGCCTGACCGGCAAGCGCCACCCCTTCCACAACCACTACCGCATCGGCTTCGACCACGAGGGCCGGCTGCTCGCCGCGCAGCTTGAAGTGGTGGGCGACTGCGGCCATTCGCCGGACCTCTCCGACGCCATCGTCGACCGCGCCATGTTCCATGCCGACAACGCCTACTTCATCCCCGACGTGGCCATCTCCGGCTACCGCAGCTTCACCAACATCGTCTCGCACACCGCCTTCCGCGGCTTCGGCGGGCCGCAGGGGATGATGATCATCGAGCGCGCCATGGACGACATCGCCCGCGCCGTGGGCAAGGACCCGCTCGAGGTGCGCAAGCTCAACCTCTACGGCGGAATGGGGCGCGAGCTGACGCCCTACCACCAGAAGGTCGAGCACAACCTGCTGGGCGAGCTGATCGCGCGCCTGGAGACAAGCAGCGACTACGCCGCGCGCCGCTCGGCGATCCACGACTTCAACGCGCGGAGCCCGGTGCTGAAGAAAGGCCTCGCACTGACCCCGGTGAAGTTCGGTATTTCCTTCACCGCGCAGCACCTCAACCAGGCCGGCGCGCTGATCCACCTCTACACCGACGGCAGTATCCAGCTGAACCACGGCGGCACCGAGATGGGCCAGGGCCTGAACATCAAGGTCGCGCAGATCGTCGCCGAGGAATTCCAGGTGCCGCTGGAGCGTGTGGTGATCACCGCGACGCGTACCGACAAGGTGCCCAATACCTCGCCCACCGCCGCTTCCAGCGGCACCGACCTGAATGGCATGGCCGCTCGCGACGCGGCGCGCACGCTGAAGAAGCGGCTGATCGACTTCCTCGCCGACCGCGATGGCGTGAAGCCGCAGGAGATTCGCTTCGAGCACGGCGGTGTGACGGTCGGGGCGCAGCACCTGGGCTTCACCGAGATCATCCAGGCCGCCTACTTCGCGCGCATCCAGCTATCCGCCACCGGCTTCTACCGCACGCCAAAGATCTTCTATGACCGCGAAAAAGGGCAGGGCCACCCGTTCTTCTACTTCGCCTACGGCGCGGCGGTGTCCGAGGTGACAATCGACACGCTTACCGGCGAGTACCGCGTACTGCGCGTGGACATCCTCCACGACGTCGGCCGCAGCGTGAACCCGGCCATCGACATCGGCCAGATCGAAGGCGGCTTCATCCAGGGCATGGGTTGGCTGACCACCGAGGAGCTGCGCTGGGACGACTCCGGCAAGCTGCTCACGGTGGGGCCGGCGACCTACAAGATCCCGGCGGCGAGCGACGCGCCGGAAGACTTCCGCGTGACGCTGTTCGAGCGCCCCAACGAGGAAGACAGCGTGTACCTCTCCAAGGCGGTGGGCGAGCCACCATTCATGCTGGCGATCTCGGTGTGGTCGGCACTGCGCGACGCCATCGCCAGCCTCGCGGACTACCGCCTGAGTCCCGACCTGGATACGCCGGCGACACCGGAGCGGGTGTTGTGGGCTTGCGAGGCGGTACGCCGTTCGGAGCGGGAGCGCCTTCACCCTAAGCCTCTCCCGCAAGCGGGAGAGGGGACCGATCGGCATACAGCGAACCCGCGAATTCAACCGGAATCCGCGGCAACGGGCGCTCCACTGAGCATGACCGCTGCAGCAGACAACCCCCTCTCCCTCCGAGAAAAGGTTGGGGTGAGGGGAGAACAGCCCACACCGAACTCGAAAGAAGGCCCAGTGCAATGACCACCACCTGGATGGACGCCATCGCCCGCCTACGCGACAGCGCCGAGAGCTACGTGCTGATCACCGTGATCGGCGTGCAGGGCTCCACGCCCCGCGAGTCCGGCAGCAAGATGCTGGTCACTGCCGGGGAAACCTTCGACACCATCGGCGGCGGCCACCTGGAGTTCGCCGCCATCGAGCACGCGCGCCAGCTGCTGCTTGCCGGCAAGGACAGCCAGGCGCTGGAACACTTCCCCCTCGGCGCGCGGCTGGGCCAATGCTGCGGCGGGCGTGCCAGCCTGCTGTTCGAATGCTTCGCCGCGCGCGGACCGCAGGTCGTACTGTTCGGTGCCGGCCATGTCGGCCGCGCCCTCGCACCGCTGTTGGCGGGGCTGCCACTACGCCTGGAATGGGTGGACAGTCGCGCGGCGGAGTTTCCCCAGTCCGTCCCCGAGGGCGTGCGCATGCGCCTGCTGGAAGAGCCGGAAGACGCCGTGCACGAAGCGCCACCGGGCAGTTACTTCCTGGTCATGACCCACAACCACCCGCTGGACTACGCCATCGCCGAGGCCGTGCTCAAGCGCGGCGACGCCGGCTTCCTCGGCATGATCGGCTCGCGCACCAAGGCGCGGCGCTTCCAGATGCGGCTGGAACAGCACGGTTATCCACAGCAGGAGATCGCGCAGATGCATTGCCCCATCGGCCTGGCCGAAGTGCCGGGCAAACGCCCGCTGGAAGTAGCCATCTCGGTCGCCGCCCAGGTGATCGCCCGCTATCACCAGGACGCCCCCGCCCGGCAGACGCGCGAAGGGGTGGAATGGGCGGCGCTGTGTAGCGAAGGCGCGTGCAGCGACGCGCCGGCGGACGCAAAAACCTGACCAGTGGGACAACAGTTTTTCCCGCCGCCGCCGATACACTCAACGACCCCGTCTCTTCGCCCGCCACTGGCGGGCGTTTCGTTGTGCGTTCGGAGGAAAACAAGAATATGCGCCTGCGAAGTATCCAGACCCAGCTCATCGTCAGCATGGGCGCCGCCCTGCTCATCAGCCTGCTCATCGTCCTCGGCCTATATGCCGTGCTGGTCAACCGCCTGAGCGAGCGCTACCTGCTCGAACAGGCGCTGCCGGCGAGCATCCAGGCGATTGCCAATGACTTCGAAAAGCGCCTCACCGGCCCCATCACCGCAGCGGCCGGGATCGCCGACAACACCCTGGTTCAGGATTGGCTGGCCGCTGGCGAAAACCCCGAGCAACTGGCCGAGTTCACCCGTTACCTGGGTGGCATCCGTGCCTCGCAGAAGGCCTTCTCCGCGCTGATCACCTCCAACGCCAGCGGCGCCTACTACAGCGACAAGGGCAAGGAGCGCACGCTGAGCCGCAGCGAGCCGAAGGACAGCTGGTACTTCCAGTTCATCGACAGCGGTAAGCCGCGCATGTGGAACATCGACACCGACGGCAGCACCGGCGAACTGGCGCTGTTCATCGACCAGCGCGTGGAGCGCGACGGCAAGCTGCTGGGCATCGCCGGGCTGGGCCTGGAGATGCGCGAGCTGTCGACGCTGATCCGCGACTTCCGCTTCGGCCTGTCCGGGCGCGTGTACCTGGTGAAGAACGATGGCCAGGTGCAGATCCACCCCGACGCGTCGCTGCCCAAGGGGCGCAATCTCGGCGACCTGATCGGTGCCAGCGCCGCGAGCGCACTGCTCGGCCAGCAGGGCTTCCACAGCGCCCGTTTCAAGCGCGACGGCGAAGACTACCTGGCCGCCAGCCTGCCGCTGCATGACCTGGGCTGGACGCTGGTGAGCGAAGTGCCGGAAGCGGAAATCTACGCCGACGCCCGCGAGGCGCTGGCCTTCTCCGGGCTGGCCGGGGCCCTGGTCGCCCTGCTCTGCCTGGCGCTGGTGGTGCTGATGGCACGCAGCCTGGCCCGGCCGATCCGCCAGGTGACCAGCGCGCTGCTGGAAATCGGCGGCGGTGGCGGTGACCTCACCCGCCGCCTGGACGAAAGCCGCGCCGACGAATTGGGTGACCTGGCCCGAGGCTTCAATCGCTTCCTCGAAGGGCAGCGCGCGTTGATTGGCGCCGTGCTGGGCACCAGCCAGCAATTGCTGCGCACCGTTGGCGAAGTGGCGCAGGTGGTGGATAACACCGCCGAGCGCACCGGCCGCCAGCAGGAGATGACCGACATGGTCGCCACGGCGGTGAACGAGATGGGCAGCACAGTGCAGGAAATCGCCCGCAACGCCGAACAGGCCGCCAGCGCCTCGCAGCAGGCACGGGAGGAAGCCGGCGCAGCGCGTCGCGTGGTTGGCGGCTCGCTGCAGGTGGGCCAGCGCATGTCCGGGGAGATCGGCGAGGCCGCCAGCGCCGTGGGTGAACTGGCCGGCCAGGTGGCGAGCATCGACCAGGTGCTGGCGGTGATCCGCGGCGTCTCCGAGCAGACCAACCTGCTCGCCCTCAACGCGGCCATCGAGGCGGCGCGTGCCGGCGAGCTGGGCCGAGGCTTCGCCGTGGTCGCCGATGAAGTGCGCACGCTGGCCAGCCGCACCCAGGGCTCCACCGACGAAATCCTCACGATCATCCAGCGCCTGAAGGACGGCGCGGAGGCCGCAGTACGCTCGATGCAATCCAGCCAGCAGACCACCGGGCAGAGTCTGGCTGCCAGCGAGCAGGCCGGCGCCTCGCTGGGCGCCATCGCCGATCAGGTGGAACGCATCAGCGACATCAACCACCAGGTCGCCACGGCCACCGAGGAGCAGTCGGCGGTGACCGAGGAGATCAATCGCAACGTGCAGGGCATCGCCGATCTCGCCCACGCCACCACCCGTGAAGTGCAGCATGGCCGCGAGCAATGCCGCGAGCTGCGCAACCTGGCCGATGACCTGGCACGGCAGATGGCGCAGTTCCGCCTGTGAACAGCTCTGGCACCGGCTATGCGCCGGTGCCTTTTCCCCAGCGTTATCCACAGATTTTCCAAGCGAAACGGCAGCCTTGCCGCTATAGCAGACGGGTGATGGCGGCCGATCAGCGCACGAAGTGTCACGCCAGCGAGACACCTTGCCCACAACTTGCCCACAGATTGTCCAGAGACTTTCCCCCAGCCCTCCGGGCTCCACCCGCGAACCCGTCGAAAAGCCCAGGCCCAGGCACTGCAAGCCCTGCATCAATCCAATGAATAATTCACCAAGCGGTCAGAAGTGGCGTCTGACAATGTTCCGGGGAAATTTCACCCACACCTTTTCCACAGCTTGTTCATATTTTGTTCAACAGACCCGAAAGCAATTGTTCAAAAAATGAGCGAAGCGCTGAAGGCTGCGGAGTACGTGGGCAGGAGCAGTCCTGCCACAGGTTATCCACAGGCGGCTCCACGGTGTTTGGGGAGAACAATCAGGCGTCCAGCAGCTGCGCCTGGACACGACCGCGGCTGAGGTCGCTGAGGAGCTTCTGCAGGGACTCGACCTCGGTGGTCGGCAGGTTCAGCGTCAGGCGCACGCCTGCGGCGCCAAAGGCTTCGTCCTCGACACTGGCACCCAGCGCCAGCACCCGCGCCTTGAACAGCGCGTGCTCGGCGAAACTGCAGTCGAACGCCAGCCGACTGCTGGGTACCAGTTCGATGCGCTCGGCGTCCTGCAGGCATTTCGCTGCGCAGCCTCCATAGGCGCGAGCGAGGCCACCAGTACCGAGCTTGATGCCGCCGAACCAGCGGCTGACCACGACCACCACGCGGTCCATGTCCTGCCCCTCGATGGCCACCAGCATGGGCCGGCCGGCGGTGCCGCCGGGCTCGCCGTCATCGCTGAAGCGGTACTGGCTGCCCAGCTTCCACGCCCAGCAGTTGTGCCCGGCGCTGGCGTCCCGGTGCGCGGCGAGGAAGGCCTGGGCCTCGGCCTCGCTGGCGATCGGTGCGGCGACGCACTGGAAGCGGCTCTTGCGGATGTCTTCTTCGTACCGGGCGAGGCCGGCCAGGGTGAAACTCATGCCGAGGTCGACGGCGGCGTCAGCCCGCAACCCTTGAGGATGATGCGGATGAGGTTGTCGCTGGCATCGCTGAAGTCCTGCCTGGACAGGCGCTTGCGGCCGGTGACGAAGCCGATCTGGGTGGCGAAGTCGGCGTAGTGCTGGGTGCTGCTCCAGATCAGGAAGATCAGGTTCACCGGGTCTACGGCGTCCATCTTGCCGGCGTCGATCCAGGCCTGGAACACCGCGGCGCGGCCAGAGAACCAGGTGCGGTAGTCCTGGCTGAAGTGCTCGGAGAGACATTCGCCGCCGCTGATGATCTCCATAGCGAAGACGCGCGAGGCCTGCGGGTAGCGGCGGGAAAATTCCATCTTGGCGCGGATGTAGGCGGCCAGCGCCACGGCCGGGTCATCGTCCACGGTCAGGTGGTTGAAGGTGCTGTCCCACAGCTCGAGGATGTTGCTCAGCACCGCCACATACAGCCCCAGCTTGTTGCTGAAGTAGTAGTGCAGGTTGGCCTTGGGCAGGCCGACGCGCTGGGCGATGGTGTTCATGCTGGTGCCCTTGAAACCGTGGCGGGCGAACTCCTCCTCGGCGGCGGCGAGAATGGCTTCCTCGTTCTTCTGGCGAATGCGACCGGCGGGTTTTTCACCGTTGGGCGCGGTATGGGCGGGTACCTGGAGGGTCATGCGGGAAGTCCGTGCATTGAGCGGGGGCGCTGCATGGATAACCCAGGCGGGTGGAGGGATTCAAGCGAAAGGAGCGAAATCGTCGAAGCGGTGAGCCGCCACCATGAAGCCCCCGGCAGGCCGCCGGGGGCTTGCGGGTCACTTGGCAGCAACCGTACCAGCGGTGTTGTGATGACCACCGCCACCGCCGCTGTTGCCAATGGCCACTCCAGCGGCCACTACTGCGGCACCGATCCCCACGGCGGCCCCTACAGTGAGCGAACCTACCAGCGGCGTGCTCAGGCCCAGCGAGGAAGTAGCAGACGGCACTGCCGCGGCGGTCTCAGCGGCAGCGGTGCCAGCAGCTGCATCAGCAGCGCCAATGGAAGCGCCTTCCACCTCGCTGGCCGCAGCAGCGACAGGGGCATCGACGGCGCTGCTGTAGAAGCCGCCCTGGTGGCCTTTCTCATACTGCGAAAGGGGTTTTACAGTGCCGGGTGGCGCCGCCATCAGCGGCAGGCTGACACTGGCGATCAAGGATGCTAACAACAGTTTTTTCATGGAAATCTCCACAGGTGCTCACAATGAGCTACGGACTGTGGGCCTAGCTGCGAATATCCACCATCGGTGAAGACTTATTCCGCTTAGGAATTTTCCAATACCTGAACAAGATCGTCCCGCTCCTGCCGGATCGGCACGAGCGGGACGCAAGCCTCACTGCGCCAGTGAGGCCTTCAGGGGATCAGGTCAGAAGTGGTACTTGACCAGCGCGCTGACGGTGTTCTGGTCGGTAGTGAAGTACTGCGAATCCTTGATGCCGTACTTGTCGGACCAGTAGTCGTACTCGATACCCACGTACAGGTGCTTGGCCTCGTAACCCATGGCCTTGCCCAGGTCGTACTTGAGCTGCGGGTTGAAGTGCAGGTTGGCGTGGTAGTCCGACTGGTTGCGGTGGCTGGAGCTGGCGTCCTTGTTGTTCACCACCCAGTCCATGAAACCGTCGAAGAGGATGTCGGAATTGCCCACCGGGAAGGTGATGGCCCAGGCCGGGGTGATCTGCCAGGCGCCGGACGGCACGCGGTTGCCATCGGGCTTGCGGTAGTAGAAGTTCAGCTGGAAGTAATCGAAGCCCGGCAGCGCCAGGTCGAAGCCCGGGCCGAGCAGGTAGGACTCGACGTCGCCTTCACCGAACTCGTAGGTGCTGGCCAGCAGCACGTCCTTGACCGGGCCGAAGGACAGGTCGGTGCCGGTGATCTTGCCGAACGAAAGGCGCGGGCTGAACTCACCGTAGTAGGTGTTCTTGCCGTTGGTGGCGCTTTCCTTGCCGTTGTAGTTGATCTGGTCGACGAAGAACCAGATGTCGCCCCAAGTCCAGGCGCTCGCGCTCTCGAAGGTGAAGGTCTGCTGGATCGGCGGGTCTACCTTGAAGTTCTTGCCCCACAGGTAGGTCAGGCTTTCGTTGTGCCAGATCAGCGGACCATCGTTGACGGCCGGGGCCGGGCTCAGGTCTTCACCGCCAGCCATGGCCTGCCCGGCCGCGAGCAGCCCGCCGGCGAGCAGCAGGGATGCGAGAGTGCGAGTCATGCGTTGCTCCTAATCAGTGCAGTCGTGTTGCGTTTTTAATTGTCGGTGGAACCTGTCCATCCGGTCAGGCCTGGCGAGGAAAAGCAAGATTGGCGCCAATCCTGACCAGATGTTCCACTTTTATGACGAACCCCTGCGGATTCGCTCCTTTGGCAGGGAAGACGCAGGTGCACGGGACGGGCAATTTCCTGACCCACAGGACAACTTCGCCTGTTTCGAGGGCATCGGCCCCAGCAGGAGGCACTGCACGGGCAAGCGCCCACCAGAAGATTGGATACATGACAAACCTGTGTTGAAACGAATCAACACAAATTGTGTATACAACCGTCTTGTGGGAAATCTACCCAACAGCCGTCGGAACACACCACGCGTTTTTCCGGGCGCGGATAATGCCAGACAAGGGCCTTCACCACACCTGTCAGCGTGCCTCGGGCTGCCGGGCGGTCGGCTGATCGGGCGCCTGTTTCGCCCTGCGCACCAGGCCGCTCTGGCCGCGAACTGCTCTGCTCCAGCTTGAGGCCGGTACGACGGCCTGCCAGACTCTGCCAACCAGCGACACTCTGGCAAGATATACCGATGAAAGGACAGCCCCCTGAACTGCAACGCCTGATCCCGGTGCTCGAGCGCCTGCCCCGGCCGGTCTATGCGCGCGCCGAGCGGTTGCGCGCGGGCTCGTGGACCAGCCGGCACCATCACGCGTGGGTGCAGCTGTCGTACGCCATCACCGGCGTGCTCGGGGTGCATACCGCAGAAGGCAGTTTCTTCGCACCGCCCCAGCGGGCGATCTGGATTCCGGCGTTCCTCGACCATGAGGTGGTGACCTCGACCCAGGCCGAAATGCGCAGCCTGTACATCCGCGACGACGCCTGCCGCTGGGCCCCGGACCGCTGCCGCGTGCTGGAGGTGACACCCCTGGCACGCGAGCTGATCAAGAGCTTCTGCGAGCTGCCGGTGGATTATCCACAGGGCGACAGTGCCGAATCCCGGCTGGTAGATGTGCTGCTGGACCAGCTGCGCGATCTGCCGGAAGTCGCCTTCTCCCTGCCGATGCCGCAGGAGGGCCGGCTGCTGCAGTTGTGCCAGACGCTGATCGACCATCCCACCGACAGCCACACCCTGGGCGACTGGGCGCAACGTATCGGCACCTCGGAGAAGACCTTGTCGCGACTGTTCCAGCGCGAGACCGGGATGACCTTCCGCCTGTGGCGCCAACGCCAGCGCCTGCTCGCTTCCCTCGGTTCGCTGGAGGCCGGCGACAGCGTTACCGCCGCAGCGCTGGATTGCGGGTATGACTCCACTTCGGCCTATATCGCGTCGTTCAAGGGGTTGTTCGGCTTTACGCCGGGGGATTTGTTCCGCCAGCGGTGACCGTGCCGGCGGGTAGCGATCGCGGACGGAGTCCGCTCCTACCCGAAGCCCACCCTCGCGTAGGAACGGACTCCGTCCGCGATTGGCCGAAACTCGCTCCGAATCATCGCCGAATCGCCTCCTGTACGTCGGCGGATTTCCGCTCACACCGCGCCAGGATAGGCGCCGCTTCGCCTGCCCGAACACCCACCTGAAAATCCCAACCCTTAGTGCCACGCGGCTTTCGCGCCTTGGCACGCTGCCTGCTATCGCCCTCGACACTGCGCCGCCCTCGCGGCGCGCCGGCGTGGCGTAACCCGCAGTCCGCACGCCTGACGACAACAACGACAAGAGGAACACCCATGGATAGCGCAAGCGCCGTCTCCGCTTCTGCCGCACCCCGCACGACTTCCCAGCGCATCAAGTCGATCTTCAGTGGCTCGGTCGGCAACCTGGTCGAGTGGTACGACTGGTACGTCTACGCCGCCTTCTCGCTGTACTTCGCCAAGGCATTCTTCCCCCAGGGCGACATGACCGCCCAGTTGCTGAACACCGCCGCGATCTTCGCCGTGGGCTTCCTGATGCGTCCGATCGGCGGCTGGCTGATGGGTATCTATGCCGACCGCAAGGGCCGCAAGGCGGCGCTGCTGGCGTCGGTCCTGCTGATGTGCTTCGGCTCGCTGATCATCGCCCTGACTCCCAGCTATGAAACCATCGGCGTCGGCGCGCCGATCCTGCTGGTACTGGCGCGGCTGCTGCAGGGCCTGTCGGTCGGTGGCGAATACGGCACTTCCGCAACCTACCTGAGCGAGATGGCCAACAAGGAGCAGCGCGGCTTCTTCTCCAGTTTCCAGTACGTGACCCTGATCTCCGGCCAGCTCATCGCGCTGGCAGTGCTGATCGTCCTGCAGCAGACCCTGACGGTCGAGCAGCTGGAAAGCTGGGGCTGGCGTATTCCGTTCTTCATCGGCGCGCTGTGCGCGGTGGTGGCCATGTTCCTGCGTCGCGGCATGGAAGAGACCGAATCCTTCAGCACCAAGAAGGACGAGCCCAAGGAAAGCCTGATCCGCACCCTGTTCCGCCATCCCAAGGAAGTCCTCACCGTGGTCGGCCTGACCATGGGCGGTACGCTGGCCTTCTACACCTACACCACGTACATGCAGAAGTACCTGGTGAACACCGTGGGCATGAGCAAGAACGACTCGACCATGATCTCGGCGGCCACGCTGTTCCTGTTCATGCTGCTGCAGCCCATCGTCGGCGCGCTGTCGGACAAGATCGGCCGCCGTCCGATCCTGATCGCCTTCGGCGTGTTGGGCACCGTGTTCACCTACCCGATCCTCAGCACCCTGCACACCATCGACACCTGGTGGGGCGCGTTCTTCCTGATCATGGCCGCACTGGTCATCGTCAGCGGCTACACCTCGATCAACGCCGTGGTGAAAGCCGAGCTGTTCCCCACCGAGATCCGCGCCCTGGGCGTGGGCCTGCCGTACGCACTGACCGTGTCGATCTTCGGCGGTACCGCCGAGTACGTGGCGCTGTGGTTCAAGAGCATCGGCATGGAGAGCGGCTTCTACTGGTACGTCACCGCGTGCATCGCCTGCTCGCTGCTGGTCTACGTGACCATGAAGGACACCCAGAAGCACTCGAAGATCACCACCGACTGATTGGGCTGCTTGCCCAGGCCCCGGCGCACACTCGCCGGGGCTTTTTATCCACAAGGCCCGGCGCATGCCGGGCCTTGTCGTTTCTGCGGTGACGCGCGACGCTGCGCTATCCTCGCCAGCGTCACGGTCGCGTAGCCAATCCCATGAGTCCCTCCCCCTTTCCCGTCGGCACGTTGAGCGCGCGCGCTCTGCGCGGCGCCCTCAGCGGGCCGTTCGATCTCGATCTGGACCCCGGCCACTGTACGGTGCTCAGCGGTCCGTCCGGCATCGGCAAGAGCCTTCTGCTGCGAATGATCGCCGACCTCGACCCGAACCAGGGCGTCGTCAGCCTGGGCGGGGTCAGCCGCGAAAGCCAGCCAGCCCATGTGTGGCGGCGCTGGGTGACCTACGTGCCGGCAGAGTCCGGCTGGTGGGAAGACGACGTCGCCGCGCATTTCGCCGACCCCGATGGGGCGCGTCGCCTGCTGCCGCAAGTGAACCTCGACCCGGCGCTGCTCAGGGCGCAGGTCACACAGCTGTCGACAGGCGAGCGGCAGCGCCTGGCCCTGGTCCGTGCGCTGTTGCAGCAGCCGCATTTCCTCCTGCTCGACGAGCCGACCGCGGCGCTGGACCCGGACAATCGCGAGCATGTCGAACGCCTGCTGCTGGCGGCCAAGGCGCAAGGCATGGGCCTGCTGGTGGTGACCCACGATGCCGAACAGGCGCGGCGCCTCGGCGAGCGACAACTGCACCTGGACCACGACGGACTGACGGAGCTGCACCCATGACGCCGCTGCAACTGAGCGTGCCGGAGCTGGCCCTGGCGGCCATACTGATCGTCGCGGCGGCGGCGCTGTCCTGGGCGCTGCGCCTGGGCCTGCAACGCACGCTGCTGATCTCCGCCGCCCGCCTGGTGGTGCAACTGGTGCTGGTGGGACTGTTCCTGCGCCAGGTGTTTGCACTGTCCTCGCCCTGGCTGACGGCGCTGGTAATCGCCGTGATGCTGGGCGCGGCGACCTTCGAGGTCGGTTCGCGGCAGCGTCGGCGCCTGGTCGGTCTGTGGCACCTGGGCATCGGTGGCAGCAGCGTCGGCATCGCCACCCTGGGCATCGCCCTCTTCGCCCTGGCCGGCAGCCTGCGCCCGACGCCCTGGTACGACGCACGCCACGCCATCCCGCTGGTGGGCATCATCCTCGGCACGGCGATGAATGCCGCGAGCCTCGCGCTGAACCAGGTATTCGCCGGCGTCACCCGCGAGCGAGCCGCCATCGAGGCCCGCCTGGCCCTGGGTGCCGACCGCCATACGGCGTTCAGCGGCCTGATCCGCCGGGCGCTCTACACCGGACTCATTCCGACGCTGAACCAGATGGCGGCGGCCGGCATCATCACCCTGCCGGGCATCATGACCGGCCAGATCCTCGCCGGCATGGACCCACTGGATGCCGCGCGCTACCAGATCCTGCTGATGTTCCTGCTCGCCGGCGCCGGCTTCATCGCCGCCCTGGGTGCTGTCTACCTGTCGCTCTGGCGACTCAGCGACCCCCGTGAACGCCTGCGCCTGGACCGCCTGCGCACGGAAGATTGAAGCGCCGGCGTATGCTGCTCACTTTCCCCTGTCACAGGAGCCTGCCATGACCACCCCGAAATCCGCCCTGATCATCGGTGCCTCCCGCGGCCTCGGCCTGGGCCTGGTACGCGAGCTGCTCGATCGCGGCTGGGACGTCACCGCCACCGTGCGCGACGCCGCCCAGCCCGGCGAGCTGGCCGCGCTGCCGGTGCGTGTCGAGTCGCTGCTGCTGGACGACGTGCACTCCCAGGACCGCCTCGCCGAAGCCCTGGCCGGCTCGCGCTTCGATCTCATCTACATCAACGCCGGCATCTACGGCCCACCACACCAGTCGGCCATCGACGCCAATCTCGCCGATGTCGGCCAGCTGTTCATGGTCAACGCCATCGCTCCGCTGCGCCTGGCCGAGCGCCTGCTGCCGCGGCTGGACGGCGACAGCGGCGTGCTGGCCTTCATGACCTCGGAACTGGGTAGCGTCGCCGGCAACCAGTCCGGCGGCATGGCGCTATACCGCGCGAGCAAGGCGGCGCTGAATTCGCTGACCCGCAGCTTCGTCGCCGAGCTGGGCGAAACCGGCATCACCGTGCTCAACCTGCATCCGGGCTGGGTGCGCACCGACATGGGTGGCGAGTCCGCGCCGCTGGACGTGCAGACCAGCGTCAAAGGCCTGGCCGACCAGGTCGAAGGCCACGCCGGCCGTGGCGGCCAGTTCTACCTGGACTACCAGGGAACGACGATCGACTGGTGACGACGGCATTCGAGCCCGTTACTATGAGCGTTCTCTTGACCCCCATGTCAGGTTCTGCGAGCTAGAGCCAGGCAAGGCGGCGGTTGGCGAGAAAGCGCAGTTGACTCCAGTCAATGAGCATTTCTCGACAATCGCCAACGCCGCCTGGCCGACGCGCAGCGAACCGCCAGGGTGCGAGGGAACCTGGATCAGCAGACAGGGTGAACACTGAGCTGGCTTCCCATGAACCCATGGAGCCGGCTCGAACGAACGGCTCCGTCCGTTTGGAGAATTCATCCATGTCTTCCCCGCGTCTCTGGCTGCGCAACCCGCTGGCCATCTTCACCGCTAATGATCAGGACGCCCGTGGCGGCATCGTCGTCCAGGACGGCCGTATCGTCGAACTGGTCGCTGCCGGCCAGCAGCCCTCGGCTCCCGTCCAGCAGACCTTCGACGCCAGCCAGCACGTGCTGACGCCCGGCCTGATCAACACCCACCACCACTTCTACCAGACCCTCACCCGCGCCTGGGCGCCGGTGGTGAACCAGCCGCTGTTCCCCTGGCTGAAGACCCTCTACCCGGTATGGGCGCGCCTGACCCCTGACCAGCTCGGCGTGGCCACCAAGGTCGCCCTGGCCGAACTGCTGCTATCCGGCTGCACCACCGCCGCCGACCACCACTACCTGTTCCCCGACGGCCTCGAGCAGGCCATCGACGTGCAGGCCGGCGTGGTCCAGGAACTGGGCATGCGCGCCATGCTCACCCGTGGCTCCATGAGCCTGGGCGAAGCCGATGGCGGCCTGCCGCCGCAACAGACCGTGCAGAGCGCCGAAGACATCCTCGACGACAGCCAGCGGCTGATCCGCGAGTACCACCAGCGCGGCGAAGGCGCCCAGGTGCAGATCGCCCTGGCGCCCTGCTCGCCCTTCTCGGTCACCCCGGAAATCATGCGCGCCAGCGCCGAACTGGCCGAGCGCGAAGACGTGCGCCTGCACACCCACCTCGCCGAAACCCTGGATGAAGAGGACTTCTGCCTGCAGCGCTTCGGCCAGCGAACCGTGGATTACCTGGACAGCGTCGGCTGGCTCGGCCCGCGCACCTGGCTGGCCCACGGCATCCACTTCAACGATGAGGAAATCCAGCGCCTGGGCGCCGCCGGTACCGGCGTCTGCCACTGCCCCAGCTCGAACATGCGTCTGGCCTCGGGCATCTGCCCGACAGTGGCGCTGGAAGCCGCTGGCGCGCCGGTGGGCATCGGCGTGGACGGCTCGGCCTCCAACGACGCCTCCAACATGATCCTCGAAGCCCGCCAGGCCCTGTATATCCAGCGCCTGCGCTATGGCGCCGAGCAGATCACCCCGGAGCGCGCGCTGGGCTGGGCGACCAAGGGCTCGGCCAAGCTCATCGGCCGCAGCGACATCGGTGAACTGGCCGTGGGCAAGCAGGCGGACCTGGCGCTGTTCAAGCTCGACGAACTGCGCTTCTCCGGCAGCCACGACCCGCTCTCCGCGCTGCTGCTGTGTGGCGCCGACAAGGCTGATCGAATCATGATCGGCGGCACCTGGCGGGTCGTCGACGGCGAAGTCGAAGGCCTCGACCTCAAGCGCCTGATCGCCGACCACACCCAGGCGGCGCGCAAGCTGCTCGGTACCCTGTAAAAGCCTTCCGCGCCCTTACGAGCGGAGCCCCTCACCCTAACCCTCTCCCGCAAGCGGGAGAGGGGACCGCTCGGTGCAGGGAGAACCTCCAGCGTCAGCCGGCACAATCTGCCCCCTCTCCCTATGGGAGAGGGCTGGGGTGAGGGCACGCGCCGAGCGAATATCGGCTCGCCTGTAATCCGCTCTACTCAGCCTGCCAACAAGCTTCCTAACCGAAGACCATCACGTGGCTCCGGATGCCATTCCCGCGGGCACGTTTTGCCATCGAAAAATCGCTACAGGCCGCGCCACACAAGGGCTGCGCACTACCGCCCGTCGCCATCCAGGCAACCGCGATGAACGGTCATTCAGCAAAAACCCCTCTAGATCAAGGGTCTATCCCTTACGACGGGAATATGCCGTCAGTTTGACATCACCCATTGGCACTCTAGTTTTAAATCGCCGGGCCGAATTCCTGCTCAAGACGTTGTCAGCAGCCGTTTGGCCCGGTTACCGGCGCCCGGCAATGGAGTGCACTTCAATGCGCGATTCACAGTTGAACCCCCAGGCGGTTCAAGAAGTCGGCCAGGATTGGCCGCGGCGCCTCATCATCCAGACCCTGCCGTGGGCCGTCGTGGCCGTGCTCTGCGCGGTTGGCGTGCCGTTCTGGTGGATGCTGCCGATCGGCTGGGTGTCCAGCCTGGTGCTGAGCAGCCTGCTGTGCGGCGCCAACAGGACCAGCGTCGACGCCCAGGCGATCACCCTGCAGGCCGACGAGCTGCCGCACTGGCGCCCGCTGCAGGAATCCGTGGAAGGCCACCTGGCCCAGCTCAACGGCCATACGCACCAGATCGACAACCTCCTGCACCAGGCCATCCGCCAGCTGACCGACAGCTTCCACGCCCTCGCCGAGCGCATCGACACCCAGCGCGGCCTGTCCCACTCGCTGATCGAGCGCTACGACGGGCGCGGCCACATGGACGGCGACATCGACTTCCAGCGCTTCATCCACGCCACCCAGGAAACCCTCGGGCTGTTCGTCGAGGCCACCCTGGAAACCAGCCGCACCTCGCAGCAACTGGTCGAGCGCATGGACCGCGTGACGCACAAGATCGCCGAGATCCTGCAGTCCACCCAGGACATGGACGCCATCGCCAAGCAGACCAACCTGCTGGCCCTCAACGCCGCCATCGAGGCCGCCCGCGCCGGCGAAAGCGGCCGCGGATTCGCCGTGGTGGCCGACGAAGTGCGCGCGCTGTCGACCCGTTCCACGCACTTCTCCCAGGCCATCCGCGAGCACGTCGACGTGGTCTACCACGAGATCAAGGATGCCGAAGGCGCCATCAGCCAGTTGGCCGACAAGGACATGACCTTCGCCCTGGATTCGCGCCAGAAGATCCAGAACATGCTCGATGACCTCGACAGCATGAACCAGCACACCGTGAAGGTAGTGCAGGAGCTGGACCGCATCTCCCTGGAAGTGGGCGACGGCGTCAACGCCGCGGTCACCGCCCTGCAGTTCCAGGACATGAGCAGCCAGTTGCTCGGCCAGATCGGCAAGCACAGTGCGCGCCTCGGCGCACTGGCCGTTGGCCTCGGCGCACTGGATGGCCGCGAACCCCGCGAGTGGGGCGAGCGCCTGCGCGGCGAAGTCGCCGAACTCGGTCGCCCGCTGAGCAACCCGGTCGCCCAGACGAGCCTGAGCGCAGGCGAAGTGGAACTCTTCTGAGTGCATTCCCACCCGACGGGAACGCAGGAGGCACCGACATGCTGCAGTCAGTCATCGAATACCTGGCCAACCTCGCCCTGATCGGCTGAGGACCACCATTCCGCGCGCCCGGGATGGCGCGAGCGCGCGCCGTCCGGCGAGAAAAAACGCATTGCACCACGGAGAACCAGCGCAATGGGAAAACAGATTCTGATCGTCGATGACTCGGCCTCGATCCGGCAGATGCTGAGCTTCACGCTCAAGTCCGCCGGCTACGAGGTGGACGAGGCCGTGGACGGCAAGGACGGCCTGGGCAAGGCCCAGCGCAAGACCTACAACCTGGTCTTCACCGACCAGAACATGCCGAACATGGATGGCCTGTCGCTGATCCGCAGCCTGCGCGACATGGCCGGCTACCGCAGCACGCCGATCCTGATGCTGACCACCGAGTCCAGCGACGCCATGAAGCAGCAGGGCAAGAGCGCCGGCGCCACCGGCTGGCTGGTCAAGCCGTTCGACCCACCGAAGCTGCTGGAAGTGACTCGCAAGGTCCTGCCCTAGGGGAACCCTGAATGGCTACCGGTATGGAGCAATTCCTCCAGGTGTTCTTCGAGGAAACCGACGAGCACCTGGCGACCCTCGAACTCCTGCTGATCGGGCTCGACCTCGATCAGCCGGACGCCGAGACGCTCAATGGCATCTTCCGCGCCGCCCACTCGATCAAGGGCTCCAGCGGCATGTTCGGTTTCGACGATCTGACTGCCGTGACCCACGAGCTGGAAACCCTGCTCGACCGCATCCGCTGCGGGCAGACAGCCCTGCACGTGGACATGATCGGCGCGTTCCTCGAAGCCCGCGACGTATTGCAGCGCCTGCTCGATGCGCACCGCAGTCAGCAGCCCGATCCGGATGTGCCCGTCGCCACCACCGTGGCACGCCTGCGCGCCTGGCTGGCAGAGCCGCTCGCGGCTACCGCCGATGACGGCTTCGGCCTGTTCGACGCTGCTCCCGCAGCGCCTGAAAACAACGCCAGCGACGACGCCTTCGGTTTCTTCGACGATGCCCCGGGCACACCCGACGCCAGCGAAACCAGCGCCAGCAGCGCGGATGATTTCGGCTTTTTCGACGATGCTCCCGGCGCCCCGGATGCCAGGCCCGTCGAGCCCTACGGCATCTTCGACAAGGCGCCCGGCGCGCCCACGGCCACCGCGGCCATCGCGACGCCAGGGGAGCAGCCCAAGGCCACGCCTGCCGCAGCCGCCAAGCCGGCTGCGCGCACCGACAGCGAATCCAGCTCGATCCGCGTCAGCGTCGAGAAGATCGACAGCCTGATCAACCTGGTGGGCGAACTGGTGATCACCCAGGCCATGCTCAGCCAGCTCAGCGAAGACCTCGACCCGACGCACTTCGAGCGCCTGCAGCAGGCCCTGGCGCAACTGGAACACAACACCCGCGACCTGCAGGAATCGGTGATGTCGATCCGCATGCTGCCGATCAGCTTCATCTTCAGCCGCTTCCCGCGCCTGGTGCACGACACCTCCGCGCGCCTGGGCAAGCAGGTCGAGCTGATCCTCCAGGGCGAGCACACCGAACTGGACAAGAGCGTCATCGAGAAGCTCAGCGACCCGCTCACCCACATCGTGCGCAACAGCATCGACCACGGCATCGAACTGCCTGCCGAACGTCTTGCCGCCGGCAAGCCGGCGCAGGGCTCGGTGAAGCTCGCCGCCAGCCACCAGGGTGGCAGCGTGGTGGTGGAAATCTCCGATGACGGCCGCGGCCTGTCGCGCGAGCGCATCCTCGCCAAGGCCCGGGAAAAGGGCCTGCCGGTGCACGACGGGATGACCGATGCGGAAGTCTGGCAACTGATCTTCATGCCCGGTTTCTCCACCGCCGAAGCGGTCACCGAACTCTCCGGCCGCGGCGTCGGCATGGACGTGGTGCGGCGCAACATCCAGGCCATGGGCGGACGCATCGACATCGATTCGGCGCCCGGCATGGGCACCCGCATGAGCATCCGCCTGCCGCTGACCCTGGCCATCCTCGACGGCCTGATCGTCGCGGTGGAGCAGGTCAACTACGTGGTGCCGCTGACCTACATCGTCGAGTCGCTGCAGGCCCGCGCCGACGATGTGCGCGGGCTGGCCGGCGAGGAGTCGACGGTGATCCGCGTGCGCGGCGAATACCTTCCGCTGTTCTCCCTCAACCAGCTGCTGCGCATCGGCGCCGAGCCGATGCCGCCGGAGCAGGGAATCGTGGTGATCCTCGAATCCGAGGGCAAGAGCTTCGCCCTGCAGGTGGACGAACTGGTCGGCCAGCAGCAGGTGGTGATCAAGAGCCTGGAACAGAATTTCCGCCGGATCGACGGGATCGCCGGCGCCACCATCATGGGCGACGGCAGCGTCGCCCTGATCCTCGATGTCGATGCCCTGCCACGCCTGGCGGCACAAGGAGAATCCACCCATGAGCGCAGCTGAAGCCAGCGCGGCAAGCAGCCCGGTGCAGGAGTACCTGACCTTCACCCTGGGCCGCGAGGAATACGCCATCGACATCCTGCGCGTGCAGGAAATCCGTGGCTACGACCAGGTCACGGCGATCGCCAACGCCCCCGCCTTCATCAAGGGCGTGATCAACCTGCGCGGCGCCATCGTGCCCATCGTCGACCTGCGCATCAAGTTCAGCCTGGCCGACATCAGCTACGACCAGTTCACCGTGGTGATCATCCTCAACGTCGGCCGGCGCATCGTCGGCGCGGTGGTGGATTCGGTCTCCGACGTGATCGCCCTGGCCGGCGACGAGATCAAGCCGCGCCCCGAATTCGCCGCCAGCTTCGACACCGAGTACCTGTTGGGCCTGGCCACCGCCGGTGAGCGGATGCTCATCCTGGTGGACATCGAAAAACTCATGACCAGCCGCGAGATGGCGCTGGTCGACGAAACCGCCGCCTGATCGCGACCGAGGACAAACAACATGGGTCTGTTCAACGCACACGCCGTGGCGCAGCAACGCGCCGACCGCATCACCGCCATCCTCCACAGCCTGGTCGACGGCAACCTCGACGTCGCCATCGGCGAAGCCCCGGCCGCCGGCTACGAGCGCCTCTACGACGGTCTGCGCGGCCTCCAGCGCAGCCTGCGCGAGCAGCGCGGCGAGCAGGTCCAGGTGGAAGCCCTGGAAGCCGGCCTGGTGGAAATGACCCGCCAGCACGAGCTGGGCTGGATCGACGAAGTGATCCCGGTGGACAAGTTCGCCGGCCGCCCGGCGCGCATCGCCAAGGGCATCAACGATCTGGTCGCCGCGCACATCGCGGTGAAGATGCGCGTGGTCGCCACCGTCACCGCCTACGGCAAGGGCGACTACTCGGTGGAGATGGATCGCCTGCCGGGCAAGAAGGCCATCATCACCGAGGCCATCGACGGCGTGCGCGCCAGCCTCAAGGCCAACGCCGATGCCGCCGAGTACAACGCGCGGATCAAGAGCGCGCTGGACAACGTTTCGGCCAACGTGATGATCGCCAACAACGATCTCGAGATCATCTACATGAACCGCACGGTGACCGAGATGCTCGGCAATGCCGAGGCGGACATCCGCAAACAGCTGCCGAACTTCAACGCCAGCCGCCTGATGGGCGCCAACATCGACATGTTCCACAAGAACCCGGCGCACCAGCGCGGCATGCTCGCGCACCTCACCGCACGGCATAAGGCCGAGCTGAACCTGGGCGGCCGGCGCTTCGCCCTGGACGTGGTGCCGGTGTTCAACGATGCCGGCGAACGCCTGGGCTCGGCCGTGCAGTGGACCGACCGCACCGAGGAGTTTCGCGCCGAGCAGGAAGTCTCGCAACTGGTCGACGCCGCCGTCGCCGGCGACTTCACCAAGCGCATCGAGGCCTCGAACAAAGAGGGCTTCTTCCTGAAGATCGCCACCGGCCTGAACAACCTAGTGGACACCGCCGACAAGGGCCTGCGCGACGTCACCCGGGTGCTCGGCGCACTGGCCCAGGGCGACCTGACCCAGCGTATCGATGCGGACTACCAGGGCACCTTCGGCGAGCTGAAGGATTACGCCAACGAGACCGCGCAGAGCCTGTCGCGCATGCTCGGGCAGATCCGCGAGGCCGCCGACACCATCCACACCGCGGCCAGCGAGATCGCCAGCGGCAACGCCGAGCTGTCCACGCGTACCGAGCAGCAGGCCTCCAGCCTGGAAGAAACCGCGTCGAGCATGGAAGAGCTGACCAGCACCGTGAAGCTCAACGCCGAGAACGCGCGCCAGGCCAACTCGCTGGCGGTGAACGCCTCGGAAGTCGCCACCGAGGGCGGCAGCGTGGTGCAGAAGGTGGTGGGCACCATGTCGGCAATCAACGACTCGGCACGCAAGATCGCCGACATCATCGGGGTGATCGACGGCATCGCCTTCCAGACCAACATCCTCGCGCTCAACGCGGCAGTGGAAGCAGCGCGCGCCGGCGAGCAGGGCCGCGGCTTCGCGGTGGTGGCCGGAGAGGTACGCACCCTGGCGCAGCGCTCGGCCGCCGCCGCCAAGGAGATCAAGACGCTGATCAACGACTCGGTGGACAAGGTCGAGAGCGGCAACACCCTGGTCGCCCAGGCCGGCCAGACCATGAGCGACATCGTGGTGGCGATCAAGCGCGTCACCGACATCATGGCCGAGATCGCCGCCGCCAGCGCCGAGCAGAGCAGCGGCATCGAGGAAGTCAACGGCGCCGTGTCGCAGATGGACGAGATGACCCAGCAGAACGCCGCGCTGGTGGAAGAAGCCGCCGCCTCGGCCGAGGCCCTGCAGGAGCAGGCCGGCATGCTCAACCAGCAGGTGGCGGTGTTCAAGCTCGAATCGATTCCGGCCACCGTGGTGCCGCTGGCGTCAGCCCGCCCGGCCCGCGCCGAGCCGGCCGCGCACACCTCGCGCGCCGCCCGCGGCGTGGCCAAGGCGGTGCGCGCCAAGGGCAAGGAAGACGACTGGGAAGAGTTCTGATCGGGCGGGGCTGAAGGATGGCGGCGGCCGGAGCAATGGGAGGGTCGGCCGCCGCGGGCGGGCCAGGGATGGTCAGGCGATGACCGCTGATGGAAGAGCCAAGAGCCCCTCACCCTAACCCTGGCTGCGCGCCCCGCTCCGAAGGGAGAGGGGACTGATCGGCGCAGGAGTACATCAAGGCATCAGCCGGCACGTACGGCCCCCTCTCCCTCTGGGAGAGGGCTGGGGTGAGGGTAGTCCCCGCGCAGAACTTTCCCGATACCACGAAGTAGGGCGCATAACGCCACAGGCGTTATCCGCCATCGCGGCGGATAACCCGTTCCAGGTTATGCGCCCTAAGCAATCCGCTCACCTGCGAGACCAACCAATGCCCATCCACCTGCCCGCCCCCGAGCACGAATTCCACTACACCCGCCGGGACTTCCAGCAGGTGCGTGAGCGCTTGTACCAGCACGCCGGCATCAGTCTCTCGGAGAACAAGCAGCAGCTGGTCTACAGCCGGTTGTCACGGCGCCTGCGCAGCCTGCGCCTGGGCAGCTTCGCCGAGTACTTCGCCTACCTGGAAAGCCACGAGGAAGAGTGGCAGCAGTTCGTCAACGCACTGACCACCAACCTCACCGCCTTCTTCCGCGAGAAGCATCACTTCGAGCACCTGGGCCGCTTCGCCGCCGAGCAACTGCGCGACCACCAGCCGCTGCGTTTCTGGTCCACCGCCTCGAGCACCGGCGAGGAGCCCTACTCCATGGCCATGACCCTGGTGGATGCACTGGGCAGCTTCAGCCCGCCGCTGGAACTGATCGCCTCGGACATCGACACCGGCGTGCTCGGCCAGGCGCGCCAGGGCATCTACCCGCTGGAGCGCCTCGAGGCGCTGAGTCCGGCACAGAAGAAGCGCTTCTTCCTCCGCGGTACCGGCAGCAACACCGGCAAGGCACGGGTGGTGCGCGAGCTGCGGCAGATGATCGACTACCGGCAGATCAACCTGCTCGACCGCGACTGGGGCATTGCCGGCGGCCTCGATGCGATCTTCTGCCGCAATGTGATGATCTATTTCGACAAGCCGACCCAGACCCGCCTGCTCGAACGCATGGTGCGCCTGCTGCGGCCCGGCGGGCTGTTCTTCGCCGGGCACTCGGAAAACTTCGTCCACGCCAGCCACCTGGTGCGCTCGGTGGGGCGCACGACCTACCAGGCGGTGGGGAGCCATTGATGGGCGCAGCCCTGGACCAACCCAATCGCTACTACGACCCGCGCTTCGGCATGGAAGCGGTGAAGCTGCTGCCCGGCGAGTGCTACGTCACCGCCGAGCCGGTGATGCTGGTCACCGTGCTCGGCTCCTGCGTCTCGGTGTGCCTGCGCGACCGCAGCAGCGGGCTGGGCGGCATGAACCACTTCATGCTGCCCGGCGACACCGGCGTGCAGGGCCTGCTGTCCAACTCCGGACGCTACGGCGTGCACGCCATGGACCTGCTGATCAACGGCCTGATGCGCCGCGGCGCCCAGCGCCGGTACTTCGAGGCCAAGGTGTTCGGCGGCGGCTCGGTGCTGAAGAACCTCAGCGCCGATGTCGGCCAGCGCAATGTCGAGTTCGTCCTGCACTACCTGGAGAACGAGGGCATCCCGCTGCTCGCCCAGGACCTGCTCGACGTGCACCCGCGCAAGGTCTACTTCTTTCCCGGCAGCGGCCGGGTGCTGGTGCGCAAGCTGCGCACCCTGGCCAACGACACGGTACTGCAGCGCGAGCGGCAGTACTGCCAGCAACTGTCCCGCCGGGAGCGCGGCGGGAGCATCGACCTGTTCTGAACGGAGGGACGCCCGATGGCCGTCAAGGTCCTGATCGTCGACGACTCGGCGCTGATTCGCAGCCTGCTCAAGGACATCATCCAGAACGATCCGGAGCTGCAACTGGTGGGCGCCGCGCCCGACGCCTTCGTCGCCCGCGACCTGATCAAGCAGCACTCGCCGGACGTCATAACCCTCGATGTGGAAATGCCGCGCATGGACGGCCTGACCTTCCTCGACAAGCTGATGAAGGGCCGGCCGACCCCGGTGCTGATGATTTCCTCGCTGACCGAGAAGGGTTCCGAAGCCACCCTGCGCGCCCTGGAACTGGGCGCCATCGACTTCATCGCCAAGCCGCGCCTGGGCATCGCCGAGGGCATGCAGGCGTACGCCGAGGAAATCTGCGCCAAGCTCAAGACTGCCGCCCGCGCGCGCCTGCCAAGGGCGCGCGGCACGGCAGCCGCCAGCGCACCGGCAACGAGCAGCGCGCCACTGCTGAGCACCGAAAAGATCTTCGCCATCGGCGCTTCCACCGGCGGCACCGAGGCGATCAAGGAAGTGCTGCTGGGCCTGCCGCCGGACTGCCCCGGCACCGTCGTCACACTGCACATGCCGCCCGGCTTTACCAAGTCCTACGCCGAACGGCTGGACCGCCAGACGCGCCTGTCCGTGCGCGAAGCGCGCGACGGCGACCGCATCCTCCCGGGCCACGTGCTGCTCGCCCCCGGCGACTACCACATGGAAGTGCAGCGCAGCGGTGCCAACTACGTGGTGCGCCTGCATCGCGAAGCCGCGGTGAACGGCCACCGGCCGGCGGTCGACGTGATGTTCAACTCCCTTGCCCGCTGCGCCGGACGCAACCTCATCGCCGCGCTGCTCACCGGCATGGGCAAGGATGGGGCCCGGGGCTTGCAGGCGATCCGCCAGGCCGGCGGCCATACCGTCGCCCAGGACGAAGCCACCTGCGTGGTCTACGGCATGCCGCGCGAGGCCGTGGAGCTGGGCGCGGCGAAGGAAGTCCTGCCGCTGGAGCGCATAGCAAGCTCGCTCCTACAGCAGGCGCGGCAGAGCGGGAGTGGGAACCGCGTCTAGTTCTGCGGGAATCGCCCCGCCCTGCCGAGCGACTTTTCACACAGGGTCTAGACTCAGGCCAATTGACCGGCGCCAATTATATGGCGATCCGATATCAATTTGGTTTGATTGTGCCCGTATACAAAATGCACAATTGAGCTTTCGCCAAAAGACCGGCACACGGCGGGCGACACGGGGAATCAAGATAGCCATGGCGGCAAGATGGGGGTTGCGCGGCAAATCGGTGGTGGCACTGCTCATCGCCTGTCTCCTGGCGCTGGTACCGGCAGTCATGCTGGGCTGGAAGGCCATGGAAGACATCCGCACGCATTTCGGCCTCGCCTTCGCGAGAAACTTCACGCTGCTCAACCAGCAGAAGATCATCGCACCGGTGATCCGCGAGCTGGCGCTGTCACGGCGCCTGGCCGAATCCGTGGTGACGCAGGACTGGCTGCTGGCTGAAAACGACCCGGCGCGCCGCTCGCTGTTCTTCCGCGAGGCCGAAGGCTTCCGCGCCGACCAGCACAACTACTCCTACTTCGTCGTGGTGGACTCCTCGCGCCACTACTACTTCAACGACTCCAGCTCGCCGCTCTCCAATTCCCCGCGCTACACCCTGAGCGACACCGACCCGCAGGACCGCTGGTACTTCGATACCCTGGCCCGCGACGAGACCTACAACATCAACGTCAACTACGACGCCAAGCTGAAGGTCACCAAGGTCTGGTTCAACATGGTGGTGCGCGCCGGCAACGAGAAGGTCGGCCTGGCCGGTGGCGGCCTGGATCTCACCGAGTTCCTCGACCAGTTCATCTCGCGCCGCGAGGCCGGGGTGACGCCGATGATCGTCGACCCGGATGGCGCCATCCAGGCGCACCCGGACACCAAGCTGATCGCCTACTCCTCCGGCTCCAGCGGCCAGGCCAAGCACCACGTGTTCGACCTGCTGGCCAATGACCAGGAGCGCACCGCCCTGCGCCAGACCCTGCGCCAGGCCGAGGCCAACCCCGGCGAAGTGGAAACCATGTGGGGCACCATCGACGGCAAGGAACAGCTCCTGGCCACCGCCTACATCCCGCAGTTGCGCTGGCACGTGCTCAGCGCCATCGACCTGCACGCCGCGCAGGTGCTCGACAGCCGCTGGATCTGGCCGCTGGTGGGCACCCTCGCCGGGCTGCTGGCGATCCTCCTGATCGGCTTCGCCTACACCGTCGACCTGCTGGTACTGCGCCCGCTGCGCGGCCTCAAGCAATCGGCCAAGGCGATCGCCGCCGGGCAGTACGACAGCCCGCTGCCACGTACCCGCGCGGACGAGATCGGCGAGCTGTCCAGCGCCTTCGCCAGCATGGCCGACCAGGTTCGCCGGCATACCGAAGAGCTGGAAGACAAGGTCCAGCAGCGCACCCAGGCCCTGGAAAACGCCAACCGCGAGATGGCTGCCGCGCAGAAGAAGATCGGCGACTCCATCGACTACGCCAGCCTGATCCAACGCGCCATTCTTCCCGACCGCCAGTTGCAGGCGTCGCTGGGCGAGCACCATTTCGTCCTGTGGAAACCCCGCGACGTGGTCGGCGGCGATTTCTACATCTACCGCGAAGGCCCGCTGGACAGCCTGATCGGCGTGGTCGACTGCGCCGGCCACGGCGTGCCCGGCGCGCTGATGACCATGCTCGCCCTGGCCGCCATCGACCACGCCATCGACAGCGTGAAGAGCCACGACCCGGCGGCCATCCTGCGCGAGACTGATCACGTCATGCGCGGCATGCTCGGCCAGGAAGAGTTCACCCACTCGCTGGCCACCAACATGGACGCCGGCCTGGTGCGCGTCGACCACCAGCGCAAGCTGCTGCACTTCTCCGGGGCGAAGATTTCCCTGTTCGCCAGCGACGGCAACGCCGTGCGCGAGTACAAGGGCGCGCGCCGCGCCATCGGCGACAAGCGCCAGGGAGACTATCAGGACGTGGAAATCCCGATGGAAACCGGCTGGACCTATTACCTGTGCACCGACGGCTTCCTCGACCAGGCCGGCGGCGAGCACGGCTTCGGCTTCGGCAACAGCCGCTTCGCCGACCTGCTGCGCAACCACGCGCGCCGACCATTGGCCGAGCAGGCCGACGTGTTCGCCGCTACCCTCGCCCAATACCAGGGCGAGCAGCCGCAGCGTGACGACATCACCATTCTCTCTTTCCGCTTCGACTAGGGGTTATTCCATGGAATCGCTAGATCTGTTGGCCATGCGCGAGAGCTACACCCGGCAACGCATATTGCTCTGCTTCAACGGGCCTATCTCGCGCAGCCTGATCGAAGAAATCGGCCATGCGCTGCGCAACTACATGCAGGCCGAACAGGCGCACCCCAGCGAAGCGATGGACGTGTTCGCCGTCTACATCGAGATGACCCAGAACATCCGCCACTACGCCTCCCTGCGCGGCTACAACGACCAGGAAGCCTCGGCTACCGTGGCGATTGCCCGCGACGACGAAGGCCACTACGTGGTCTCCGCCGGCAACCTGGTGGAGCTGGCCGACGGCCAGGGCCTGGTGCGCAGCATCGAAGCCATCGCCGGGCTCGACAAGGCCCAGCTCAAGGCGGCCTACAAGGAGCAGCTGCGCCGCCCGCGCGACGCCGAAGCCTCCAGCGGAGCGGGCCTGGGCCTGCTGGACATCGCCCGCAAGTCCAGCGCGCCACTCAAGACCTCCCTCACCGAACAACCCGACGGCCGCGCCTTCTTCAGCCTGCGCGCCGTGATCTGATTTGCGAATTCAGGAAGACCCGACATGAGCGATCTCCACGTCAACGGCACCCAATCCACCCCACAGATCCACGGCGACTGGCAGGCCGGCATCCTCGCGATGCAGGGCGACTCCTACCCGGAGAACTCCTATGAGCTGTTCGGCCAGGTCATCGAGTGGGTCGAGCGCTTCCTCACCCAGGAACAGCGCCCGCTGGAACTCGACCTGCGCCTGCTGTACCTGAACACCAGCTCGATCAAGGCCATGATGGACATCTTCGACCTGCTCGAAGAAGCCCACGGCCAGGGCCGCACCACCCGCGTGGCGTGGCACTACGACCGACGCAACGAACGCGTCGCCGAACTGGCCGAGGAATTCCGCGAGGACTGTACCTTCCCGTTCGTCATCCAAGCCTACGACGAGTAAGTGCCATGACTAGCGAGCGCGAGCTGGACCTGCTGATCGAAGACCTGCTGGCCGACCCACAGTACGAAGGGCACCCCCTGCGCGAGGCCCTGTACCAGAAGCACCAGCAGTCCCTCGACCAGCTCGCGCGCCTGGAGCGCATCGCGCGGATTTCCGATGGTTTCCAGTCCATGGCACGGGCGCAGAACAGCACCCTCTCCGAGCGCTACCACAAGCAGCTGCGCCAGCTGGAAAAGGTCGCGCGCATCTCCGACCGCTACCAGGACATGATGCGCGACCTCAACGTCGCGCTGAAGGAAGCCTCGACCCACGACACCCTCACCGGCATCGCCAACCGCCGCCTGCTGATGGAGCGCCTGCGCGAGGAAAGCGAACGCGCCCAGCGCCACGGCGAGTCCTACGTGCTGGCCATGCTCGACGTCGACCGTTTCAAGCAGGTCAACGACACCTGGGGCCATGAGGTCGGCGACCGCGTGCTGGTGGAAATCGGCCGCGCCATGGAGTCCGCCCTGCGCCAGTACGACCTCTGCGGCCGCTGGGGCGGCGAGGAATTCCTGCTGATCCTGCCGGACACTCGCCTGAGCGACGCCGCCGCGATCATCGAGCGCGTACGCAACGACATCCGCTGCCTGGCCGTGCGGGTGGGCACCAACGCCCTGTCGGTCACCGCCAGCTTCGGCGTCGCCGAGCACCATCCGGGCGAAAGCTATTCCCAGACCCTCAGCCGCGCCGACGCCGCCCTGCTGGACGCCAAGCGCAGCGGGCGCGACAAGTGCGAGTTCGCCAGCGCGTAACGGCGCCTGCATGAAAAAAGCCCGGCCATGGCCGGGCTTTTTTCGCGGTGCGCAATCAGTTCTGCAGCGACACCTGGCCGGCGCCCAGCTTCAGGCCACTCAGGCGTTGCAGCAGGGTGCTGATGTTGGCGCGGGCCGAGCCTTCGTTGGCCAGGCGCAGGCGGGTCACGCCGTAGAACGCATCGCCCACACCCGCGGTGAAGGGCTCCTTCACGGTTTCCTGCCAGACCACGCGGCCACCGGCGTTTTCCACCAGGCTGTACTCGACGGTGGAGGTGACAGTGAAGCTGAAGCCGAAGACCGGCTGGTCGAGGCTGACCAGCTTGGTGCGCAGCGAATACGCCGCCTTGTCGCCCTGGCCGAGCAGACCGGCCTTGCCCAGGGATTGCTCCAGTGCAGCGCGGAAGTCGGCGCCGTCGATCTGCGAGGTCCACAGCGGGTTGGTCTTCTTGCCACCCTCGACATCAGCAACCTGGAGGTTGTCGCGCAGTGCGGCGGCGTAGCTCTGGGTGTGCGCCTGCTGGTCATTGATCTGCATGTTCTCGACCTTCGCCGAGGAGGCGCAGCCGGTCAGCAGGACGGCGAAAAGGGAAACGCAGAGAAAGCGAAACATGGTCATTCCTTCGATGGCGAATAGTGTGCGCAGGCAGTTCGCGATCGAATGATGACGCCGCGTTCCTCCCTGAACAGGGGCGGAGAATAAGCCCGGCGCAGTGATGGCGCAATGACACCCTTCACCCATCCGGGCTCGCAACAAGGTTGTGGCGAGCGGCCCGGCGCACTATGGTCGAGGGATTCACAGGAAAGGATGCAGCATGGCCACCAGATCCCCCGCCTCGCGCCAGCAGACGCACCTCGCCGTCCTGATCGACGCCGACAACGCCCCCGCCGCCATCGTCGAGGGCCTCTTCGAGGAAATCGCCAAGTACGGCGTCGCCAGCGTCAAACGCATTTACGGCGACTGGACCAAGCCCAACCTGGGCAAATGGAAGCAGGTACTGCTGGACCACTCCATCCAGCCCATGCAGCAGTTCGCCTACACCAGCGGCAAGAACGCCACCGACAGCGCGCTGATCATCGACGCCATGGACCTGCTCTACACCCGCCGCTTCGACGGCTTCTGCCTGGTCTCCAGCGACAGCGACTTCACCCGCCTGGCTGCGCGCCTGCGCGAGGAAGGGCTCACCGTCTATGGCTTCGGCGAGGAGAAAACACCCAGGCCGTTCGTCTCCGCCTGCGACAAGTTCATCTACACCGAGATCCTCCGCGCCGCGCCGGAAGCGCCCGCCGAGCCCGTGCCCGTCACCGACAAGTCCTCCACCCCCAGCGCCAACGACACGCCCAAGCCTGCCGCCAAGCGCAAATCGCAGAAGGTCCCACTGGACTTCATCGCCAAGGTGCTCGACGACATCGACGGCGACGATGACGACTGGGTCCAGCTGGGCGCCCTGGGGCAGAACATCGGCAAGCTGCAGCCGGCGTTCGACCCGCGCCTGTACGGCTTCAAGAAGCTCAGCGACCTGATCAAGGGCCACCCCAAGCGCTTCGAGTTGCAGGCACGCGGCACCAGCGGTACCGGCGGCATGGACCTGTACGTACGCAACGTCGGCACGACACGCTGAGCACAGCACAGCACAGCGCTCCGCCCTGCCCTCGCTCAACGAAGTCTCCACGCCTGACGGTTAAAGTCGGGCGTGAGCATCTCTGCGGAGCAATCCCATGCGTTTCCTGCTGATCCCCCTGCTCGCCCTGCTCGCCGCGAGCGGCGTCCATGCCGGCACATTGCGCTGCGGCACCAGCCTGATCAACGAAGGCGACCCGATGGACGAGGTGCTCGCCAAGTGCGGGCAACCGGACAAGCGCGCTGTTGTCCCGCCTACTCCGCCCCGCCGCGGCCCCGACGGCAAGTTCATCCCCGGCAGCCCGCAACTGGAAACCTGGATGTACGGCCCGAACAACGGCGCCTACCGCTACCTGCGCTTCCGCGATACCACGCTGGAGCTGGTGCGGACATCACGCAAGGAGGAAATCTGAGCGCAGGGCGGATAGCGCTGCGCGCTGCCCAGGCCCCGTGCAGAAGCACGCCCCGCCCAGCACACTCCTGGCGCTTGCGCGTCACCGTACCCGCCGCTACCAAAGGTGCCTACCCATCGCGGCGGCATCGCCCTAGACTGGTCGCCTTCGCCAATCCGGAGGGCACCATGCAGACCCCATTCAACTTCACCCTCGGCATCGACCCGCAGGCGCGCGACGTCGTGGTCAAAGGCCTGCTCGCCTACAACCTCGGGCAGATGGGCCGCAGCAACACCTACGACGACTTCGAACTCTACGCCCGCGACACCGACGGCGAAGTGGTCGGCGGCATGTTCGGCCAGTCCGGCATGGGCTGGCTCTACATCGACTACCTCTGGCTGCAGGACGACCAGCGCGGCAGCGGCCTGGGCAGCCAGCTCATCGCCCTCGCCGAAGACGAAGCCCGCCGCCGCGGCTGCGTCGGCCTGTTCCTCTACACCTACAGCTTCCAGGCCCCCGGCTTCTACGAGAAACAGGGCTTCGAACGCATGGGCGTGCTCGAGGACTGCCCGCCGGGGCACCAGCGCATCTACCTGAAGAAACACCTGGGCTGATTGCCACTCTCCCGCCCTTGTAGGAGCGGGCTTGCTCGCGAACCCGCACAACGCCGGCCCTCTCGGCGCATTTCCGATAGCCAGCGCCCCGCATGACGCCCGGGCTCGGCCACCCGGAACTCGAATCCCTCGACCACTGGCTGTCACAGGATGTAATCCCCACCCTGCGCGACCAACACACCCCGGAAACCGACGCACCGCGCCGCGTCCATCTCACCTGGGACACCCGCCGCCTCATGCTCCTGAACTGGCAAGGCGGCCTGTGGATACGCTGGGACGAGGTCCCTCGGATGCTTGATCACGCCTGAATCACAGCATGGGTATCGCTGCGCTCCACCCATCCTACAAAGGTTTCAGCCGCCTCCCGCAGAATCGCAGGCGACCTCGAGCGTAGGATGGCGTGGAGCGCAGCGATACCCATCACCGAAGGTTTCAGCCGGCCCCCCCGCAGAGCCGCAGGTGACCTCAACCGTAGGATGGCGTGGAGCGCAGCGATACCCATCACCGAAGGCTTCAGCCGACCTCCCGCAGAGCCGCAGGTGACCTCGAACGAAGGATGGCGTGGAGCGCAGCGATACCCATCACCGAAGACTTCAGCCGCTTCCCCAGAGCCAGAACTGAACTCGGTCGTAGGATGGGTGGAGCGCAGCGATACCCATCAATTCCGACAGGGCGCACCATGACCTCATACCGCCGCGACAGAACAGAGGGTGCTACCTGGTTCTTCACCCTCACCCTGGCCGACCGTCGCTCACGCTTGCTGGTGGAAAACGTCGATCTGCTCCGCGCGGCCTTCCGCTACACGCAACAACGTCATCCCTGGCAGATCGACGCCATCGTCATCCTGCCCGATCACCTGCATGCCATCTGCACCCTGCCCGAAGGCGATGCCAATTACGCCCTCCGCTGGAGGCTGATCAAGACCGCGTTCTCGCGGGCAATACCAAAGCGCGAGGCTATTTCCGCCAGCCGCTACAAAAGCGCTGAACGCGGCATCTGGCAGCGCCGTTTCTGGGAGCACCGGATTCGCGATGACGCCGATTTCGCACGGCACGTGGACTACATCCACTTCAATCCCTGCAAACACGGCCATGTCGCGTGCGCAGCGGACTGGCAGTGGTCCTCGTTTCATCGATATGTACGCGATGGGCTGCTGGCGAGGAACTGGGGCGGCGGAGCAATGGGGGAGATCGACGCTGGGGAATGATGGGTATCGCTGCGCTCCACGCCATCCTACGAATGCGTCCGCCGGACGGTTGGAGTGTTTGCCCACCATCCAAAAACGAAAAAGGCCAGTCACTGGACCGGCCTTTTTCTTACCGCTTATTCACCATCAGCCATTGCTGGGGAAGGCGAACTGCGCCGCTTCGTGCGACTTGCGCTGCGGCCAGCGCTGGGTGATGGCCTTGCGCTTGGTGTAGAAGCGCACGCCATCCGGGCCGTAGGCGTGCAGGTCGCCGAACAGCGAACGCTTCCAGCCGCCGAAGCTGTGGTAGGCCACCGGTACCGGCAGCGGTACGTTGACGCCGACCATGCCGACTTCGATCTCGTCGCAGAACAGGCGGGCGGCTTCACCGTCACGGGTAAAGATGCAGGTGCCGTTGCCGTATTCGTGGTCGTTGATCAGCTGCATGGCTTCTTCCAGGCTGTTCACGCGCACGATGCACAGCACCGGGCCGAAGATTTCTTCCTGGTAGATGGTCATGTCCGGGGTCACCTTGTCGAACAGGGTGCCGCCGACGAAGAAGCCGTTCTCGTGACCGGCCACCTTGAAGTTGCGGCCGTCGACCAGCAGCTGGGCGCCCTGCTCGACACCGGTATCGATGTAGCCGGTGACTTTCTGCTGGGCAGCGCCGGTGACCAGCGGGCCCATGTCCAGGCCGCAGGAGGTGCCGGCGCCGATTTTCAGGGCCTTGATCTGCGGGACGATCTTCTCGACCAGCGCGTCGCCGATCTGGTCGCCCACGCACACAGCCACGGAGATGGCCATGCAGCGCTCGCCGCAGGAGCCGTAGGCCGCACCCATCAGGGCGCTGACGGCGTTGTCCAGGTCGCAGTCGGGCATCAGCACGGCGTGGTTCTTGGCGCCGCCCAGGGCCTGTACGCGCTTGCCGCGCTTGGTGCCTTCGGAATAGATGTACTCGGCGATCGGGGTCGAACCGACGAAGCTCAGGGCTTTGACTTCCGGGGCCTCGATCAGCGCGTCCACGGCGGTCTTGTCGCCGTGCACGACGTTCAGCACGCCCTTGGGCAGGCCGGCCTCTTCGAACAGTTCGGCGATCAGCAGGGTGGAGCTCGGGTCACGCTCGGACGGCTTGAGGATGAAGGTGTTGCCGCAGGCGATGGCCAGCGGATACATCCACAGCGGCACCATGGCCGGGAAGTTGAACGGGGTGATACCGGCGACCACACCGATCGGCTGGAAGTCGCTCCAGGCGTCGATGTTCGGGCCGACGTTGCGGCTGTATTCGCCCTTGAGGATTTCCGGGGCGGCGCTGGCGTATTCGACGTTCTCGATGCCGCGCTTGAGTTCACCGGCGGCGTCTTCCAGGGTCTTGCCGTGTTCTTCGCTGATCAGCTGGCTGATGCGCGCTTCGTTGGCTTCGAGCAGTTGCTTGAAGCGGAACAGCACCTGGGCGCGCTTGGCCGGCGGGGTGTTGCGCCAGGCCGGGAAGGCGGCCTTGGCGGCGTCGATGGCCTGCTGCACGGTTTCGCGGCTGGCCAGCGGAACCTTGCGGATGGCTTCGCCGGTGGACGGGTTGAAGACGTCGGCGGTGCGGCCGGTGTCGGCGATCATTTCGCCGCCGATCAGGTGCTTGACGGTGGTCATGGGAAGTCTCTTCTCGCTGAAAGTATTGGGGCGGGGCTCGCGAGGAGCCCCTCTCCCTAGCCCTCTCCCTGAAGGGAGAGGGGATTGTTCGGTATGAAGCGTGGGCTGCAAGGCACGCCGGCAGTCACTCTAAGGTGACTCGTCGCGGCATGCCTTCTCGCGTGCCCGCGCGCTCAGTGGCTGTGCGGGTGGTCGTCGCTCTTGAGCTCGATCTCGATGAACGCCACTTCGTGATCGCACGGGTTGATCACGTTGTGCTCGGTACCGATCTGGCGGGTGTAGCTCGCCCCCAGGACCAGCGGCGCACGGCGCTCGCCCTCGGGGGTTTCGAGCAGCAGCTCGCCGTTGGTCACCGGGACCACGACGTATTCCATGCCGTGGCGGTGCCAGCCGGTCTCGGCACCGGGGGCGAAGCGCCACTCGGTGACCAGGACCTTGTCGTTGTCGATCTGTACCGTCGGGACGGCCTTCGGACGTTCGCTCACTTACGCCACCCCGTTGAGGGCGTCGCCGACGGCGCTGAACAGGCGGTCCAGGTCTTCGGGCTTGGCGTTGAAGGTCGGGCCGAACTGCAGGGTGTCGCCGCCGAAGCGCACGTAGAAGCCTTCTTTCCACAGCTTCATGCTGGCTTCGAACGGGCGCACGATGGCATCGCCGTCACGGGCACCGATCTGGATGGCGCCGGCCAGGCCGCAGTTGCGGATGTCGACGACGTTCTTCGCGCCTTTCAGGCCGTGCAGGGCCTTCTCGAAGTGCGGAGCCAGTTCCAGCGACTGCTGGATCAGGTTCTCTTTTTCCAGCAGGTCCAGCGCGGCGAGGCCGGCGGCGCAGGCGACCGGGTGTGCGGAGTAGGTGTAGCCATGGCCGAACTCGACGGCGTATTCCGGCAGGTTCTGGCCCATGAAGGTGTCGTAGATTTCGCTGCTGGCGATCACCGCGCCCATGGGGATGGCGCCGTTGGTGACCTGCTTGGCGACGTTCATGATGTCCGGCTTCACGCCGAAGAACTCGGCGCCGGTGGCCTTGCCCATGCGGCCGAAGGCGGTGATCACTTCGTCGAAGATCAGCAGGATGTTGTGCTGGTCGCAGATTTCGCGCAGGCGCTGCAGGTAGCCCTTCGGCGGTACCAGCACACCGGCAGAGCCGGACATCGGCTCGACGATCACGGCGGCGATGTTGGAGGCGTCATGCAGTTCGATCAGCTTCAGCAGTTCGTTGGCCAGCTCGACGCCGCCAGTCTCGGCCATGCCCTTGGTGAAGGCCATGCCCGGCTGCAGGGTGTGCGGCAGGTGGTCGACGTCCATCAGTTGGCCGAACATCTTGCGGTTGCCACCGATGCCGCCCAGGGCGGTGCCGGCGACGTTCACGCCGTGGTAGCCACGGGCGCGGCCGATCAGCTTGGTCTTCTGCGCCTGGCCTTTCAGGCGCCAGTAGGCGCGGGCCATCTTGATCGAGGTATCGGCGCACTCGGAGCCCGAGCCGGTGAAGAACACATGGTCGAGGCCGGCCGGGGTCAGCTGGGTGATCTTCTCGGCCAGCTTGAAGGACAGCGGGTGGCCGTACTGGAACGCCGGGGAGTAGTCGAGGGTGGTCAGCTGCTTGGCCACCGCGTCGGCGATTTCCTTGCGCGAGTGACCGGCGCCGCAGGTCCACAGGCCCGACAGGCTGTCGTAGATCTTGCGGCCCTTGTCGTCCACCAGCCAGCTGCCTTCGGCGGCGACGATGATGCGCGGGTCTTTATGGAAGTTGCGGTTGGCGCTGAAGGGCATCCAGTGAGCCTTCAGGTTCAGTTCGCTGGCCACCGACGGGGTGACGTTCACTTGCTGGTTCATGCAGCTTGTCCTCGAAGACAGTCTTGTTGGGCGCGCAGGCCGCGGCGGGCCTGGTGCGATGGGACTAGATTGGGCCTGACTTAACGTGAGTTAAAGCTTATTCTTCTTACGTTCAGTTTCGGATTGGTAAAACTAAAATGGCGAAACAACGAGCGCCTTCCCTGGGCCAGGTCAGCGACTTCGAGATCCGCCTGCTGCGCATCTTCAAAACCATAGTCGAGTGCGGCAGCTTCTCGGCCGCCGAGAGCACGCTGGGCATCAGCCGCTCGGCGATCAGCCTGCACATGGGCGACCTGGAAAAGCGCCTGGGCATGCGCCTGTGCCAGCGCGGCCGGGCGGGCTTTGCGCTGACCGACGAGGGCCGCGAGGTCTACCGCGCCACGCAATCGCTGCTGGCGGCGCTGGAGGGCTTCCGCGCCGAGGTCAACGAGCTGCACCAGCACCTGCGCGGCGAGCTGAACATCGGCATCATCAACAACCTGGTGACCCTTCCGCAGATGCGCATCACCCACGCCCTGCGCGCGCTGAAGGCCAGCGGGCCGGGGGTGCGAATCAATATCGGCATGACCACGCCCAACGAGATCGAGCTGGGAGTTCTCGACGGACGGTTGCATGTCGGCGTGGTGCCGCTCATCAGTCCGCTGTCGGGGCTGGAGTATTCGTCTTTATACGAGGAGCGCTCGCTGCTGTTCTGCAGCCAGGAGCACCCGCTGTTCGCGCGCGACGATGCCGGCATCACCGTGCAGGAAATCCACGCCTGCGACGCGGTGGCGCCGAGTTACCGCATCCCGGCGGAGGCGCAGGAGCGCCACCAGGAACTCTCCGGCAGCGCCACCGCCTCGGACCGCGAGGGCATGGCCTTCCTGATCCTCACCGGCAGCTACATCGGCTACCTGCCCGACCACTACGCCGCCGACTGGGTAGCCCAGGGCCGCCTGCGCGCGCTGCGGCCGGAGCGCTTCCACTACGACATCCCGCTCACCGTGGTGACCCGCAAGGGCCGCCGGCCGAACCTGGTGCTGGAGCGGTTCCTCGAGGCGGTGGCGCAGAGCCGCTGACGATAACGACTCTGCCGCCTGCCTTCGTAGGATGGCGTGGAGCGCAGCGATACCCATCAATCCGGTGCACCGCCAGCATGGGTATCGCTGCGCTCCACCCATCCTACAAGAGCTGAGTCGATGCCCTTGTAGGAGCGAGCGTGCTCGCGAACAGGCTCCGCTGCGGGGCTGGTTCGCGGGCAATGACTGGGCGTCCCCCTCGCTCCTACACAAAAGCACAAGGCACATTCTGCCTATCCAATTTGTCGCCCCAGCCACCAAAAATCCTATACCCCCTCCCCTGTAGCCCGCGGGCCGCGGGGTTTGCGTGGGTGCAGCTTTTCCCTAGCCTGCGACTACAAAAAACATAATTTCGCTATTCACAGCCTCTGAACAGAATGCGGCCAACACCTCCTCCCTAGCCGCAACAAGAACAAACGTGATCAGAGTCTGAGGAAGCAAGCCATGACCGACCTGAATCCAGGCGCCTTCGGCAAGAAGTCGCTTGATAACCTGGAAATCGACACGCTGGTCGTTGGCGCCGGACAAGCCGGCGTCGCCATGAGCGAGCACCTGACCCAACAGGGCGTGCCGCACATCGTGCTGGAAAAGAGCCGCATCGCCGAAGCCTGGCGCACCGGTCGCTGGGACTCGCTGGTCGCCAACGGCCCGGCCTGGCATGACCGCTTCCCGAACATGGAATTCCCGGTCGGCCCGGACGATTTCCCGCACAAGGAGCAGGTAGCCGACTACTTCGTCGCCTACGCCAAGCAGTTCAACGCGCCGATCCGCACCGGCGTGGAAGTGAAGAAGGTCACCCGTAACGAAGGCCGCCCCGGCTTCACCGTGGAGACCTCCGAAGGCACCCTTCAGGCCCTGCGTATCGTTTCCGCCACTGGCCCGTTCCAGCGCCCGGTGATCCCGGCCATCGCACCGAAGGACGAAGGCCTCTACCAGATCCACTCGGCCAAGTACTACAACCCGCAGCAGTTGCCCGAAGGCGCCGTGCTGGTGATCGGTGCCGGCTCCTCCGGCGTGCAGATCGCCGACGAACTTAACCGCGCCGGCAAGAAGACCTACCTGTCCGTGGGCGCCCATGACCGCCCGCCGCGCTCCTACCGCAACCGCGACTTCGTCTGGTGGCTGGGCGTGCTCGGCCTGTGGGACGCCGAGGAAGTACAGCCGGGCCGCGAGCACGTGACCATCGCCGTGAGCGGTGCCCGTGGCGGCGAGACCATCGACTTCCGTCGCCTGGCCAACGAGGGCATCACCCTGACCGGCCTGACCAAGTCCTTCGAAGGCGGCAAGGTGAGCTTCCAGGACGACCTGGTGGCCAACCTGAAGGCCGGCGATGACAACTACCTCGGCCTGCTCGACGCCGCCGACGCCTATATCGAGCGCAACGGCCTCGACTTGCCGCTGGAACCGGAGGCCCGCAAGGTCTTCGCCGATGCCGAGTGCATCCGCAATCCGATCCAGCAGCTGAACCTCGCCGACGCCGGCATCACCGCCATCATCTGGGCCACCGGCTACGCCGTGGACTTCAACTGGCTGCAGGTGGACGCCTTCGACGACAAGGGCAAGCCCAAGCACCAGCGCGGCGTGTCCCGCGAGCCGGGCGTGTACTTCGTCGGCCTGCCGTGGCTGTCCCGTCGCGGCTCCACCTTCATCTGGGGCGTGTGGCACGACGCCAAGCACGTGGCTGGCCACATCGCCACCCAGCGCCGTTATGTCGAATATCAGGATGCCTCGCAGCGCGAAGGCTCCGTACCCAAAGCCGCATCCTGGGAGTAAGAGATGCCTACCCATACTCGCATTCGCATGTTCAACACCAAGGACACCTACCCGAACCAGACCCTGGACAACGACCTCTGCCAGGCCGTGCGCGCCGGCAACACCGTGTACGTGCGCGGCCAGGTCGGTACCGACTTCGAGGGCAACCTGGTAGGGCTGGGCGACCCGCGTGCCCAGGCCGAACAGGCAATGAAGAACGTCAAGCAACTGCTGGAAGAAGCCGGCAGCGACCTGTCGCACATCGTCAAGACCACCACCTACCTGATCGACCCGCGCTACCGCGAGCCGGTGTACCAGGAAGTCGGCAAGTGGCTGAAGGGCGTGTTCCCGATCTCCACCGGCCTGGTGGTGTCGGCCCTCGGTCAGCCGCAGTGGTTGATGGAGATCGATGTGATCGCGGTGATCCCGGACTGAAAGCTACTGCGCTAGGCCATGCTGCGTTGGGGCCGGTCGAGAAAATGCTCATTTGCTACGGCAAACTCCGCTTTTCTCGCCCAACCCCGCCTTGCCTGGCCGTCGCTCGTGACGCTTTCAAGCGTGCAGGCGATGCGGATTTTCCGCATCGCCCTTTGTCGTTTTAGCTATTAGAACAAGCAAGGAGCCACCATGACCTTCTCCATCGTCGGCCGCTGCGCCGAAACCGGACAACTGGGTATCGCCATCAGCTCCTCGAGCATCGCCGTGGGCGCCCGCTGCCCCTGGGTACGCGCCGGCGTCGGCGCGGTGGCCACGCAGAACATCACCCTGCCGGCCCTCGGCCCGCAGATCCTCGACCAGCTTGAAGCCGGCCTCGAACCAGGCGCGGCGCTGGACAAGGCGCTCTCCAGCAACGGCTACAGCCAGTACCGCCAGGTGACGGTGATCGACCAGCACGGCAAGGTCGCGCTGTTCACCGGCAGCGAAGCGCTGGGCGTGTACAACGCCGTGGCGGGCGAGAACTGCGTGGCGGCCGGCAACCTGCTGTCCTCCCCCGCGGTAATCGAAGCCATGACCCAGGCCTTCGAAGGCGCCAACGGCTGCCTGGCCGAGCGCCTGCTGGCCGCGATGCAGGCGGCGATGGCCGCCGGTGGCGAAGCCGGCCCGGTGCACTCGGCGGCGCTGAAGGTCGTCGGCGATCTGGTCTGGCCGATCGTCGACCTGCGCGTGGACTGGGCGGACGAAGCGCCTATCGATGAGCTGGAGAAACTCTGGGTGGCCTACAAGCCGCAACTGGAGGATTACCTCGTGCGCGCCCTCGACCCGACCAAGGCACCGAGCTACGGTGTGCCGGGCGACGAGTAACGCCGTGAACCTGTAGGAGCGAGGGGACGCCTAGCCCCTTGCTCGCGAACCGCCTCCGCTGCGGGGCACGGGTTCGCGAGCAAGCTCGCTCCTACGAAGAGCCAACAGCAGGACCCGACCATGCCTTCCAGCCGTGAAATCCTCGCCGACCTGATCGCCTTCGACACCGTCAGCCGCAACTCCAACCTGGCGCTGATCCACTACATCCGCGACTACCTCGCCGGCTTCGGCATCGCCTGCGAGCTGTTCCACGATGCCGAAGGCGGCAAGGCCAACCTTTACGCCACCCTCGGCCCACAGGACCGCGGCGGCGTGTGCCTGTCCGGCCACACCGACGTGGTGCCGACCGACGGCCAGCCATGGACGGTCCCGCCGTTCGAGCTGACCGAGCGCGATGGTCGCCTTTACGGGCGCGGTACCGCGGACATGAAGGGCTACATCGCCTGCGTACTGGCAGCAGTACCGGCGTTTCTCGCCCAGCCGCTGCGCCTGCCGGTGCACCTGGCCTTCTCCTATGACGAGGAAGTCGGCTGCCTCGGCGTACGCTCGCTGCTTGCCGCGCTGGAACACCGCGAGCACAAGCCGACGCTCTGCATCATCGGCGAACCCACCGAACTCAAGCCGGTGCTCGGCCACAAGGGCAAGCTCGCCATGCGCTGCCAGGTACACGGCGCGCCGTGCCACTCGGCCTATGCGCCGCAGGGCGTGAACGCCATCGAATACGCAGCGAAACTGATCGGCCGCCTCGGCGAGATCGGCACCCGCCTGGCCGCATCGGAGCGCCACGATCCGCGCTTCGATCCGCCCTATTCCACCGTGCAGACCGGCGTGATCAGCGGCGGCCGCGCGCTGAACATCGTGCCCGCTGAATGCCAGTTCGATTTCGAAGTGCGCGCGTTGCCCAGCGACGATCCGCAACAGGTCGCCGATGACCTGCGCGCCTTCGCCGAAACCGAGCTGCTGCCGAAGATGCGCGCAGTGAAAGCAGAGACGGATATCCGTTTCAGCGAGCTGTCGGCCTATCCCGCCCTCGTCACCGACCAGCAGGCCCAGGCCGCCGAGTTGATTGCACTGCTCAGCGGCTCGCACGACTTCACCACCGTCGCCTACGGCACCGAGGGCGGGCTGTTCCACCAGGCCGGCATCCCCACCGTGGTCTGCGGCCCGGGCAGCATGGACCAGGGCCACAAGCCGGACGAATTCGTCAGCCTGGAGCAGTTGGCCAAATGCGACGAAATGATGTCGCGGCTAGCAGAGTGGCTGCGCGCCTGAAGCACCAAACGGTGTACCCGCTCCTACGAGATACCTCCGCACTTGGGCCATCCCTCACCCTGGCCCTCTCCCAAGCGGAGAGGGGACCGTTCGGTGCAGGATGAAACCTTCACGTCAGTCGGCTCCGACTGCCCCCTCTCCCTGAGGAGCGGGGCGCGCAGCCAGGGTTGGGGTGAGGGGGAAGACGCAGCGACGGACGATCCAGCGAAGACAGTTGCCCCTACAACAGCCAAACCTCTCACGCCGAGCCGGCTGCACATCTGGATCGGAACGCACGGGGGCATACCAGGGTACGGGCTGTCACGTCGGTTCGCGAGCAAGCTCGCTCCTACAGGGAGCGATTGCTCTTCGTAGGAGCGAGCTTGCTCGCGAACCAACCCCGGTCGAAAAGCCTCAGGCAAATGCCGCGCGCAGCTCATCCATGCTTGCGAAGTAGTGCGCCGGGCTTTCCGCCATCAGCTCTTCACGGCTGCCGAAGCCGTAGCCGACACCGGCAGCGGACAGGCCATTGCGGTGCGCGCCGATCAGGTCGTGCTTGCGGTCGCCGATCATCAGCGTCTGCGCCAGGTCCAGCTTCTCGATCCCCAGCAGGTGCTCGATCAGCTCCACCTTGTTGGTGCGCGTGCCGTCCAGTTCGCTGCCGTAGATCACCTTGAAGTGCTTGGCGAAATCGAAGTGGCGGGCGATTTCCGCGGCGAACACGGTCGGCTTGCTGGTGCAGATGTACAGCGTGCGGCCCTGGCCGCCGAGCAGTTGCAGCAGTTCGCCAACGCCGTCGAATACCTTGTTCTCGTAAAGCCCGGTGTCCTTGAAGCGCACGCGGTAGTGGTTCACCGCCTCCCAGGCGCGCGCCTCGTCGAAGTCGTAGCTGCTCATGAAGCACTGCAGCAGCGGCGGGCCGATGAAGTGTTCGAGCTGGCGCAGGTCGGGCTCGTCGATGCCCAGTTGGGCGAGGGCGTACTGGATCGAACGGGTAATGCCCTCGCGCGGATCGGTGAGGGTGCCGTCGAGGTCGAAGAGGATGTTCTGGTAATGCATGGGATCAGCGTCCGGCCGCGAAAGTCGGGCGGGAAGGATACTGCGCATGACCGCCCGGGCGAAGCACGAATCGCCGAACGACACCCTCAGGGAGCGGCGCCCTGCCCCTGACGCAGTATGCGGAAGCTGCCGCTGACGTTCACCGGCGGGTCACCGCCGACGCCGTAGGTCTGCACTGTGGCATCCGACTCGGGCTCATCCTCCGGCTGCGCCAGCTGGCCGGCGAGCTTTTCCTGCACGCGGCCGCCGAGGTGATCGACGCCGGCCATCACGCCGCCGTCGGGGTCGCGCATCAGCGCCAGCCACTGCTCGTCGAACGCGGCGTTGATCTCCTTGCGCAACTGGGTTTCCACCTCGGGCCGCGCGTGGTCGTTGCCGGCCATGCTGAACAGCGTGAAGGCCACGGAGATTACCGAACCGGCGACCTTGCCAGCCGCGCCGGCCACCACGCCGACGATGCTGCGGTTCTTCAGTTCGTTGACCAGCTTGGCGCTGGTGCGCTGGGCGACTGGCGACACGCCGCTGACTCTGGTGCCGGCGCCAGCCTTGCCCGACGCCGTGCGGATCTCCTGCATCAACGCGGCGAAGGCCGGGAGCTTGCCGATGTCCTTGGCGTGCACCACGTCGTAGAGCGAGGCATCGCGACTGGACGGCGGCCCCAGGCTGATCGCCGGAATCCCCATCAGGTGTTCATCGAAAGCCTTCTGCGGGATGCCGCGGCGCTGGGGAATTTCCTTCAGCGCGACGGTCAGCAGCTCAACGTAGTGCCGGGTCGCCTTCTCCATCACCGCGTCGGGGTCGACCTGCCTGGCGACCGGGACGAGTACCTGCTTGCGGTACTGCTCCTGCAGGTAGACAGCCAGCTTGTCGACGGTGGGGTCGAGGTCACCATGGGAGCCCATCTTGTACCAGGCGACCTTCATGCCAAGCCATTGCTGGGTCCAGTAGCTGGAGAACCAGGGAATGAATTTTTCGTCGGTGCGCTGGTAGACCAGGTCCATCCACTGCTGCATGGCTTCTTCGGCGTAGGCGCGGGCCTGGGAAGTGGCGGCCAGGGAGGCGGCGCCGATGTCGGCATCGACCTGGCGCCAGGTGGCCTCGGTGAGCGGAGCAGTGGGTGCGGCGGGGTGATGGGCACAACCGCCCAGCGCCAGCAGAAGCAGCGCAACGACGCCGCCACGCCGCCAGGGCGCAACGGTGGAGCAGAAAGAGCACAGACTGTTCATCGCCGCCCGCCGGCTCGGCGGCATCCCCGGCGCCGCCCGCTACTGACTTCGGCCGGGCACGCCCTGGCGTCCGGTCACCTTGGCTCAGTATAGGGCGCGAGGCTTGGGGTGGCGGGCCGTCTGGCGGTATGTCGAGCCCCTCACCCTAACCCTCTCCCGCGAGCGGGAGAGGAGACGGTTCGGCGCAGGGTGAAACGGTGGCGTCAGCCGGCACGGTCTGCCCCCTCTCCCTGAGGAGCGGGGCGCGCAGCCAGGGCTGGGGTAAGGGGGAAGCACCGACACTTTTCGGCCGGGGTTCGCGAGCAAGCTCGCTCCTACAGGAAGCCACGCGCTCTTTGTAGGAGCGAGCTTGCTCGCGAACCGCCCACCCCAATAAGCACGATCAGAACGTAGGACGCAGGTGTGATCAGCCCGCAAACCCCTCGGCAATATGCTGATCCTTCAGCTTCACGTAGTTGCCGGCGGTATAGCTGAAGAACGCCCGCTCCTTGTCGGTCAGCGGACGGGCCTTCTTCACCGGGCTGCCGACATAGAGGAAGCCGCTCTCCAGCACCTTGCCCGGCGGCACCAGGCTGCCGGCGCCGAGGATTACCTCGTCCTCGATCACCGCACCGTCCATCACGATCGAACCCATGCCCACCAGGATGCGGCTGCCGATGCTGCAGCCATGCAGCAGCACCTTGTGACCGATGGTCACCTCGTCGCCGATGGTCAACGGGAAGCCGTCCGGGTTGAACGGGCCGGCGTGGGTGATGTGCAGCACGCTGCCATCCTGCACGCTGGTGCGCGCGCCGATGCGGATACGGTGCATGTCGCCGCGGATCACCACCAGCGGCCAGACCGAGCTGTCGGCGCCGATCTCGACGTCACCAATGACCACGGCGCTGGTGTCGACGAAGACGCTCTCGCCGAAAGATGGCGTTTTGCCCTGATAGGTTCGAATCGTCACGATAGCTTTCCTGTGGCTGCGGATAGGTCCGATTGTATTTAAGATGGCCAGGTGTTTCTTCAGCCAAGGTGCCACCGTGAGCGCGAATCCTCTTCTGCAGAGCTACGACCTGCCGCCCTTCTCGTCCATTCGCCCCGAGCACGTGAAGCCGGCCATCGAGCAGATCCTCGCCGACAACCGCGCAGCCATCGCGCGCATCCTCGCCCAGCAGAACGGCACCCCGACCTGGGCCGGCCTGGTGCTGGCCATGGACGAACTGCATGACCGCCTGGGCAAGGCCTGGAGCCCGGTCAGCCACCTCAACGCGGTGTGCAACAGCGCCGAACTGCGCGACGCCTATGAAGGCTGCCTGCCGCTGCTGTCCGCCTACTGGACCGAACTGGGGCAGAACCCCGAGCTGTTCAAGGCCTACGAGGCGCTCGCCAGCAGCCCCGAGTCGAAAGGCTACGACGTCGCCCAGAAGACCATCCTCGAACACGCCCTGCGTGACTTCCGTCTGTCGGGTATCGACCTGCCGGCGGACCAGCAGCAGCGCTACGCGGAAATCCAGACGCGCCTGTCCGAGCTGGGCAGCCGCTTCTCCAACCAGTTGCTGGACGCCACACAGGCCTGGACCAAGCACGTTACCGATGAAGCCGCCCTCGCCGGCCTGACCGACTCGGCCAAGGCGCAGATGCAGGCTGCCGCGCAGGCCAAGGAACTCGACGGTTGGCTGATCAGCCTGGAGTTCCCCAGCTACTACGCGGTGATGACCTACGCCGAGGACCGCGCCCTGCGCGAAGAGGTCTACGCCGCGTACTGCACCCGCGCCTCCGACCAGGGCCCGAATGCCGGGCAGAACGACAACGGCCCGGTAATGCAGGAAATCCTCGACCTGCGCCAGGAACTGTCGCACCTGCTGGGCTTCAAGAACTTCGCCGAGCTGTCGCTGGCCACCAAGATGGCCGAGACGCCGGAGCAGGTGCTGAACTTCCTCCGCGACCTGGCCGTGCGCAGCAAGCCCTTCGCCGCCCAGGACCTGGAGCAGCTCAAGGCCTACGCCGCCGAGCAGGGCTGCCCGAACCTGTCGAGCTGGGACGCCAGCTACTTCGGCGAGAAGCTGCGCGAGGCGCGCTACAGCGTGTCCCAGGAAGCCCTGCGCGAGTACTTCCCGATCGACAAGGTGCTCTCCGGCCTGTTCGCCATCGTGCAGAAGCTCTACGGCATCCAGATTCGCGAACTGAACGACTTCGAGCGCTGGCACCCGGACGTGCGCCTGTTCGAGATCGAGGAAAACGGCCAGCACGTCGGCCGCTTCTACTTCGACCTCTACGCCCGCGCCAACAAACGCGGCGGCGCCTGGATGGACGGCGCCCGCGACCGTCGCCGCACCGCCGGCGGCGACCTGCAGGCGCCGGTGGCCTACCTGGTATGCAACTTCACTCCAGCCGTCGGCGGCAAGCCGGCGCTGCTGACCCACGATGAAGTCACCACCCTGTTCCACGAATTCGGCCACGGCCTGCACCACCTGCTGACCCGCGTCGAGCACGCCGGCGCCTCGGGCATCAACGGTGTGGCCTGGGACGCGGTGGAGCTGCCCAGCCAGTTCATGGAGAACTGGTGCTGGGAGCCGGAAGGCCTGGCACTGATCTCCGGCCACTACGAAACCGACGCGCCGCTGCCGCAGGACCTGCTGGAGAAGATGCTCGCCGCGAAGAACTTCCAGTCCGGCCTGATGATGGTCCGCCAGCTGGAGTTCTCGCTGTTCGACTTCGAGCTGCACGCCACCCATGGCGACGGCCGCAGCGTGCTCGAGGTGATCGAGGCGATCCGCGCTGAAGTCGCGGTGATGTGCCCGCCGGCGTACAACCGTTTCGCCAACAGCTTCGCGCACATCTTCGCCGGCGGTTACGCGGCCGGTTACTACAGCTACAAGTGGGCCGAGGTGCTGTCCGCCGACGCCTTCTCGCGCTTCGAGGAAGAAGGCGTGCTCAACCCGGCGACTGGCGCGGCCTTCCGCGACGCGATCCTGGCCAAGGGCGGCTCCCAGGAGCCGATGGCGCTGTTCGTCGCCTTCCGTGGCCGCGAGCCGTCCATCGACGCCCTGCTGCGCCACTCCGGCCTGTCCGAGGAGGCAGCCTGATGAGCGAAGTGAAGAAACGCTTCATCGCCGGGGCCGTCTGCCCGGCCTGCAGCGAGCAGGACAAGATCGTCATGTGGGACGTCGACGGGGTTCCGCACCGTGAGTGCGTGGCCTGCGGCTACGCCGACACCCTCAATGCCCAGGGCCAGTCGGTGCCGAAAGAGCTGTCCACCCGCGTCAACACCAGCGCGCTGGAAAAGCCCAAGGACCCGAAGGTGCAGGGCGTGCAGTTCTTCCCTAATCCGAAGCTGAAAAAGCCTGCGGAATAGCGCCCAGTTGCTGCGAAGAAAATGCCCCGGCTCGCCGGGGCATTTCTATTTCATCGGTTCAAGCTTGTCAGTACGCCTTATAGTGACCAAAATTTGATCCATTATTTGGAGCTATTTCTATGCAGACCTTGCTTGCCAATACCGCTGTCAGCGTTTCTGAACTGAAGAAAAACCCTTCCGCCGTGCTGGCAGAATCCGGCGGCGAGCCGGTCGCAGTGCTCAATCACAACAAGGTGATGGGTTACATGGTGCCGGCGGAGCTATTCGAGTCGATCCTTGATCGCCTGGAAGATCTGGAGCTGGCGGAAATTGCTCGCGCGCGGCTAGGCGACAAAGGCATTCCGGTATCACTCGATGACCTATGAGCTGGAGTTTCTGCCAGCCGCGCTGAAGGAGTGGCGCACACTGGGCCATACGGTGCGCGAGCAGTTCAAACGAAAGCTTGACGAGCGCCTGAGCAATCCTCGCGTCCAGGCCGACACCCTCCACGGGCTGCCGAACCACTACAAGATCAAGCTGCGCTCGGCGGGTTACCGCTTGGTCTACCGCATCGAGGAGTACCGCGTCGTCGTCACGGTTGTCGCCATCGGCAGACGAGAGCGCGGTGAGGTCTACAGCACAGCCGCGCAGCGGCGCTGAAGTTGCGATAGTCAGACCGCCAAAACTTCCGACGTCAGCATTGGTATCAAGGAACCACTCATCAGAGCCGTCATAGCATGGACTCCCGCTCGTCCGGCCAGCCCATGATCGCCATGGCCGGCTAGTCTTCAGAGCATCACCTCAAGGAGTCCGCCGTGGCCCAGACGTTCCCACCAACCCGAAGGAAGCCCTCACGTGCTTGACCGCTTTGGCATGCTGGAGGTGATGCGCGCCTCGCGGCTGACCCAGTTCCCGATCAGCCCTGTGCTGCGCGAAACCCACGGTTTCAAGGGACGGCTGACGTTCTTCCTGCTGCTGGCGGCAGCGCTGGTCTTCACCTTCGCCGCGCTCGGCCACGACATCCGCGCCAGCGGCACGCACCTGGAGCCGGGCTGGTCGGTGGTGGTGCTGGTGGTGGCCCTGCTGATCGCCCTGGGCTTCGAATTCATCAACGGCTTCCATGACACGGCCAACGCGGTGGCCACGGTCATCTATACCAATGCACTGCCACCCCGATTCGCGGTGGCCTGGTCGGGATTGTGGAATTTTCTCGGGGTGCTCTTTTCCAGCGGTGCGGTGGCCTTTGCCATCGTTTCGCTGCTGCCGCTAGACCTGCTGCTGAAGGTCGATAGCAGCGCCGGCCTGGCGATGATCTTCGCCCTGCTGATCGCCTCGATCCTGTGGAACCTCGGCACCTGGTGGCTGGGGCTGCCGGTGTCGTCCTCGCACACGCTGATCGGCTCCATCGTCGGCATCGGCCTGGCCCACGGCGCCATGGCCGGGCACATCGGGTTGTCGGGCAATGCCTGGTCGCAACTGACCACCGTGGGCTATGCACTGTTCCTCTCGCCGCTGGTGGGCTTCTTCGCGGCCTTCGTGTTGCTGCGGGTGATGAGCTCGACGATCCGCAACCGCGCGCTGTTCCATGCGCCAGAGGGCCGCACACCGCCGCCGCGGTGGATTCGCGCCATCCTGATCCTCACCTGCACCGGCGTCTCCTTCGCCCACGGTTCCAACGACGGGCAGAAAGGCATCGGCCTGATCATGCTGATCCTCATCGCCACCGTTCCGCTGGCCTTCGCGGTCGACCGCGGGCACTCCCCGGAGCAGGCGCAGCGACTGCTGGCGCTGACCCAGGCGAGCCAGGAACAGTTGCATCGCTTCGGCGGCAGCCCGGCGGCGGACCCGCGCCGGACACTGCTGGGCTATCAGGAGGACGAAAAAGTCCGACCGGAACTGCTGCCCTCGCTGGCCAGCGTGATCGGCGACATCGGCGCACGCCTGCAACGCCATGGGCAGATGGCCAAGGTGCCCGCCGAGGAAGTGCAGGATCTGCGCAATGACCTTTACCTGACCCTGGAAACCATCCGCCTGCTGGACCGCAGCGACCAGCAGTTCGAGCTGGAAACCTGGAGCAGCCTGCAGGCGCTGCGTCATGAAGGTGACCGGGCGATTCGCTTCATCCCGGTGTGGGTCAAGGTCGCCGTGGCCCTCGCCTTGGGCCTGGGTACGCTGGTGGGTTGGCGGCGCATCGTCACCACGGTCGGCGAAGGCATCGGCAAGACGCCACTGACTTATGCACAGGGCGCTTCGGCGCAACTGGTCGCCATGCTCACCATCGGCGCGGCGGATGGCTTCGGCCTGCCGGTGTCGACGACCCAGGTGCTCTCCTCCGGCGTGGCCGGCACCATGGCCGCCAACGGCAGCGGCCTGCAGTGGCCGACCATCCGCAACATGCTGCTGGCCTGGGTGCTGACGCTGCCAGCCGCCATCGGCCTGGCAGCGGGGTTGTACTGGCTGTTCATCCGGCTGCTGTAGGCCCTCTTTCGTAGGAGCGAGCTTTGCTCGCGAACCGCTTGGCTCCCGAGCAGCCGGGAAATTCTGTTCGCGAGCAAGCTCGCTCCTGCAAGAGCTTCGGTCCGACCGCCGAGCAGTTATTGCTGGCTGTGGAAAACTCCGTGGATTACTGTATTTATATACAGCGTTACTTCAGAGCTTTCCCTTATGTCCACTTCCCTTCCACCCCGCGGCCGGGGCACCGCCAGCAATCCGCACAACCGCTTCGCGCCGACCACCTCGGTGCCTGTGGATAACGATTGGTACGACGAAGTGCCCAAGCCCCAGGTGACCGAAATCCGCACTGAGCGGGCAAAGTCGGTGATCTCGCGCAACCAGTCGCCGGACCTGCCCTTCGATCGCTCGATCAATCCCTATCGCGGCTGCGAGCACGGCTGCATCTACTGCTACGCGCGGCCCAGCCATGCGTACTGGGACCTGTCGCCAGGGCTGGATTTCGAGACGAAGCTGATCGCCAAGACCAACGCCGCCGAAGTGCTGGAAGAAGAGTTGAGCCGCAAGGGCTACGTCTGTGCGCCGATCAACCTGGGCGCCAACACCGATCCCTACCAGCCCATCGAACGCCAGCAGCGCCTGACCCGGCAGATCCTCGAGGTGCTGCTGCGTTACCGCCATCCGGTGACCATCGTCACCAAGGGCTCGCTGATCCTGCGCGACCTCGACCTGCTGGCGGAGCTGGCGAGACAGAATCTGGTCGCCGTGATGATCAGCCTGACCACGCTGGACGATGAGCTCAAGCGCATCCTCGAGCCCCGCGCCGCCGCTCCCTCCGCGCGCCTGCGGGCGATCCGGGTGATGCGCGAACAGGGCATTCCGGTCGGAGTGCTGTGTTCGCCGATGATCCCGATGATCAACGACCGCGAGCTGGAGGCCTTGCTCGAAGCCGCCCATGACGCCGGCGCCCAGAGCGCCAGCTACATGATGCTGCGCCTGCCGCGCGAGGTTGGCCCGCTGTTCGAGGAATGGCTGGCGGCACACTACCCGCAGCGCGCCAACCACGTGATGAGCCTGATCCGCCAGCTGCGCGGCGGGGAAATCTACGACAGCCGCTTCGGTCACCGCTTTCGCGGCGAAGGCCCGTTCGCCGATCTGCTGGCCAAGCGCTTCGAGGTCGCCATGCGCCGCCTGGGGCTGGGCCGGCGCGGCAGCTTCGGCCTGGACTGCACGGCGTTCGCCCCGCCGCGCAGCCAGATGAGCCTGTTCTGAATCAGCGGTCGGGAGCCACCAGGTCCGCCATCATCTGGGCGAGCTGCAGCGGCGAGTTGAGCAATCTTTCGATGACCACCAGCACGTTCTTTTCCTCCTTGCTGACCTTGCTGCCGAAGCCGAAAAAGCCGCCGGAGGACTCCGCCACGGCCTTGCCCAGCGCCAGCAGGTCCGCCTTGAAGGCCGCCGCGTCAGCGTCGCTGACCTGCTGCCCCAGCAGTCGATTGACGTCGACCAGGTACTGCAGGCGGTTGAACTCGGGGTCGGAGAAACGCTGCAGGAAGTCCATCAGCACCGCACGGCCGCTGGGCGTATCCGGGCTGAGCTCGGTCATCACGCGCTGCATCAGCACGCTGGGGTATTTGCCGGATTCCTTGAACAGCTTGCCGAAGGCTTGGGCCTCCTTGGCGTCGATCTCGCCTTCGGCGCTGGCGACCATGCAGAAGATCGCCACAGGCGCCTCGCGCAGATGCTTCCACTCCTCGCTGGAGAAACCGGCGAAGCCGGTCATGCCGGTGATCTGGTCCTGCTGGTGCTCCTTCCAGATCGCCCGGCCTTCGGCATTTCCGTCACGCCCTTCATAGAAGGCATCGATCAGCGCTTGCAGCTCGTTCTGGGCAATACCGGTCACGCCCAGCAGTTTCGGCTTGAACACGGCGAAGCCTTCGTGGCTGTGGGCATGGCGATAGGGAACAGCCAGTTGCATCTCACGGCGCGGTTCGGCGTAGGAAACAATGTTCAGAATCAGTGCGTCGACCTTGCCAACCTCCTTGTGGGTCACAAAGCCATCGACGATCCATACCGCACCCTGGGCCTGCTGGGTGTTTTCCTGGTACATGCGCTGGCCCGCCTGCATGGCTTCCTCGCCGGTGTCCGCCATCAGCACCACCATCTTGAGCCGGCCGTCCGGCTCCAGGCAGTGGAACATCGGCATCAGCAGCTCGCCGCCGCTGACCGTTTGCACCGCGCTCGCGGCCGCATGGCCAGCCATCTTGTAGATGTCTTGCATGGTCACATCCTTGTTTCCTGGGGGGGTAGGGAAGGGTCCGGCGTCGTGCGCCACGCTCGTCATCCTGACCAAGCAAGAGGCCCGGTGGTCCGGGTCTGACAGAAATCGCAGCGGATAATGGCATATTGCCCAAAAGCAGAACATCGCCATCATCACAGTTGCAGTGTGACATTTCATCGCCATGATAGCTTGCCGATATCATCGTGAAATATCGGCGAAACATCATGCAAAAGCTCATTCCAGAGCGATTTTTTAATTTTGGTTTAATCTTCCTGACCTAGGGTTTGAGCACAAAGTGACTTACCGGTCACAACAGATTTTTTCCCACGCCTGTGCCTTTTCTCCCCAGGGAGAGCGTCGGCTGACGTGGGAAAATTCTTCGTCATTCTTCGAGGCTGATACATGAACGACAAAACGCACGGTGAGGATCACGCCCACGAATCTGCCGACGAGGCGCTTCGCCATATCGTCGAGGGTTTCCGTCAGTTCCGTCACGACGTCTTCCCGCAACAGGAAGAACTGTTCAAGAAACTGGCCCATGCGCAGAACCCGCGCGCCATGTTCATTACCTGCGCCGACTCGCGCATCGTCCCTGAGCTGATCACCCAAAGCTCGCCGGGCGACCTGTTCGTTACCCGCAACGTCGGCAACGTCGTGCCACCCTACGGCCAGATGAACGGTGGCGTATCCACCGCCATCGAATTCGCGGTGATGGCCCTGGGCGTGCAGCACATCATCGTCTGCGGTCACTCCGACTGTGGCGCGATGAAGGCGGTGCTGGCGCCGCAAACACTGGAAGGCATGCCGACGGTGAAAGCCTGGCTGCGCCATGCCGAAGTGGCCCGCACCGTGGTCGCGCAGACCTGCGGTTGCGCGACCCAGGAACACCTGGGCGTGCTCACCGAGGAGAACGTGGTGGCCCAGCTCGATCACCTGAAGACCCACCCGTCCGTGGCCGCGCGCCTGGCTTCCGGCCAGCTGTTCATCCACGGCTGGGTGTACGACATCGAGACCAGCGCCATCAAGGCCTACGATGCCCAGGAAGGCCGCTTCCGCGCCCTCGACGGCGAAGGCCCGACGCCCAGCGCCACCCCACGCCCGCGCTATTCCCCGCAATAAGCGGCTGATACCAGCACGCACCCGGGGCGCGGCGGCCCAGCAGAACAAACGCCGCGCCCCGCTTCTGCCTTGATCCCTGCCTGAGGCGTACGCAGCCACTGCGTTCGCCATCCCTTTGAATTGCGCGTGTCGATGCGGTCGAGACCGGCGTCGTGGGCTTTCGCGCGCCCGAAAAATGCTCGAAGGAGAACAGCGCCATGTCGGCCTCCCACTCTGTTCCATGCGGATTTTCCCAACTGCGCCAAGCACTGCCGCGCGACCTGCTCGCGTCGGTGGTGGTGTTTCTCGTCGCCCTGCCGCTATGCATGGGCATCGCCATCGCCTCGGGCATGCCACCGGCCAAGGGGCTGGTGACCGGCATCATCGGCGGCCTGGTCGTCGGCTTTCTCGCCGGCTCGCCGCTGCAGGTGAGCGGCCCGGCGGCGGGGCTTGCGGTGCTGGTCTTCGAACTGGTGCGCGCCCACGGCATGGCCATGCTCGGGCCGATCCTGCTGCTGGCCGGCGCGCTGCAGCTGCTGGCGGGCAGGCTGCGCCTGGGCTGCTGGTTCCGCGTGACCTCGCCGGCGGTGGTCTATGGAATGCTCGCCGGCATCGGCATTCTCATCGTGCTGTCGCAGGTGCACGTGATGCTCGATCTCAAGCCGCAGGCGTCCGGGCTGGATAACCTGCTGGCGTTCCCGGCCGCGCTCCTGTCCGAAACCAGCGGTTTCGATGCGGCGCTGCTCGGGCTCGGCACCATGGCCTGCATGGCGTTGTGGGAGCGTTTCAAACCGCGCCGGCTGCGCATGCTGCCCGGCGCCCTGATCGGCGTGAGCCTGGCGACGTTGGCGAGCATCGCCCTGGAACTCGACGTGCTGCGGGTGAGCGTGCCGCAGAACCTTGGCGATGCCATCGACTGGATTCGCCCCGGCGATCTTGGCGCTCTGCTCGACCCGGCCATTCTATTGGCCGCGGTGGTGGTCGCCTTCATCGCCAGCGCCGAGACGCTGCTCTCAGCCGCCGCCGTGGACCGTATGCACAACGGCCCACGCTCGGACATGGACCGCGAGCTGAGCGCCCAGGGTGTGGGCAACATGCTCTGCGGGCTGGTCGGCGCGCTGCCGATGACCGGGGTGATCGTGCGCAGCTCGGCCAACGTGCAGGCGGGCGCGCGCAGCCGCGCCGCGGCGATCTTCCATGGGCTCTGGCTACTGGGCTTCGTCGTGCTGCTGGGCGGGCTGCTGCGGCAGATACCCATTGCCAGCCTGGCGGGTGTGCTGGTCTACACCGGCATCAAGCTGGTGGACCTGAAGGCGCTGCGCTCGCTGGGCCGCTATGGACGCATGCCGATGCTGGTGCATGCGGCGACCGCACTGGCGATCGTCGCCACCGATCTGTTGACCGGCGTGCTGCTGGGCTTTGCGCTGACGCTACTGAAGCTGGTGTTCAAGGCCGCACGGCTGAAGATCAGCCTGCGCTACGACGAGGAAGGCACCGGTGCCGAACTGCGTCTGGTCGGCGCGGCCACCTTCCTCAAGGTGCCGGCGCTGTCCCGGACGCTGCAGTCGGTGAAGCCGGGAACGCACCTGCGCGTGCCGTTGCAACACCTGAACTACATCGATCACGCGTGCATGGAGCTGCTCGAAGACTGGGGCCGCAGCGCCGCAGCCAGCGATTGCCGGCTGTCCATCGAAGGCAACGGCCTGCGCCGCCGCGTGGAAGGTCGGCTGCGCGCGCTGCACAGCCCGGGCTGAGCCTCAGGCGCGGCCCAGCTCCAGCTCCACACCGAACTGCCGCGACAGGCACGGCCACTGCTGCCAGGCCATGACCACCTGTGGGTCGTTGAGCCGCGCGCGGTAGCTGACAGCGGATTCGGCGCTGAAGGTGCTGTCGTCGAGCATGCCATTGACCGCGTGGTGCACCGCCTCATCCAGCTGGTTGGCGAAGGGTTCGCCGATCAGCTGGTGCGCCACCAGGTTGGCCACGGTGGTGTCCAGCGGGATCAGCGGCTGGTTGAAGTGGGCGATGTAGCGGTCATTTACCTCCTCTACCAGGCGGTGGGCGAGGTAGGACTCGTCCAGCAGCGCGTCCAGGCCATCGTGACCGTCGAGCAGCGCAGGTGGTGTAAGGAAGAACTGCTCGGCGAGCTTGAGCACCGGCTTGATACGGTCCTCGATACCGGCTGCTCGCGCCACGGCGTTGGCAGCATCGAGGAAATCCGGCACCTGCTCGATGTAGGCATGGACGAAACGCGTCAGCGTGCCGCTGGGGTCCTCGCCGGTCAGGGCGATGCTCTTGTGCAGGCTTTGCAGTTGGCTCTGGATCAGGCGGGCGAGATGGCCATGGCGGGATTCGAGCAGGTGGGCATTCCGGATCAGCTCACGCAGTGCAGCGGTGTTCATGACAACTCCAAGACAACGGGTTTGGAAAGTGAAGAAAGACCTTAGCCGCACCCCGGGCGAAGCTAAGACGCGATTGTCATATTCATGAACTGGTTATGCCGGCACGGCATATCAGACGGCCAGCATGGTACTCCAAACCCGCGTCGTCCGTGGCTTTGAGATCACACTTCGGTCTTTCAAACACAGTTTTTACTCTGCGTTGTTATGTCGCAACCCGTGGCTATACTCCGCTTCGACACACCGAAAACCTGATGGACCCGGCCTGCCCTGCGTGCTGCCGAGGTAAGACGTCAAAGGTAAGTTGTCTTGGCGGTCACTCCCTTGGCCGTTGGCTTGTTCAGGCTCGACCCCTCTGCAATGGGGATCGCAGCCAGGGCGCTATGCCGGCGGGATAAAAACAACGATAAGGGGAACCCGAATGCTGCGACATCCACGAGTCTGGATGGGCTTCCTTTTGCTCTTGGCTTTCAGTCAGGCAAACGCCGCCTGGACGGTCAACATGGCCCCCGGTGCGACGGAAGTCAGCCGTAACGTTTTCGATCTTCACATGACGATCTTCTGGATCTGCGTGGTCATCGGCATCGTCGTCTTCGGCGCGATGTTCTGGTCGATGATCGTCCACCGTCGGTCCACCGGGCAGCAGCCCGCGCATTTCCACGAGAGCACCACGGTGGAAATCCTCTGGACCGTCATTCCCTTCCTGATCCTGGTGGTGATGGCCGTCCCGGCCACCAAGACGCTGATCCACATGTACGACACCTCGGAGCCCGAGCTGGACGTGCAGGTCACCGGCTACCAGTGGAAGTGGCAATACAAGTACCTGGGCCAGGATGTGGAGTTCTTCTCCAACCTCGCCACGCCGCAGGACCAGATCCACAACAAGGCCGACAAGGACGAGCACTACCTGCTCGAGGTGGACAATCCGCTGGTGCTGCCGGCCGGGGTCAAGGTGCGCTTCCTGGTCACCTCCAGCGACGTGATCCACTCCTGGTGGGTGCCGGCCTTCGCGGTCAAGCGCGATGCCATTCCCGGCTTCGTCAACGAGGCCTGGACCAAGGTCGACCAGCCCGGCGTCTACCGCGGCCAATGCGCGGAGCTGTGCGGCAAGGACCACGGTTTCATGCCCATCGTCGTCGACGTGAAGTCCAAGCCCGACTTCGACAAGTGGCTGGCCGAGCGCAAGGAAGAGGCGGTCAAGCTCAAGGAGCTGACCAGCAAGGAATGGACGAAGGAAGAGCTGGTCGCCCGTGGCGACAAGGTCTACCACACCATCTGCGCCGCCTGTCACCAGCCTGAAGGCCAGGGCATGCCGCCGATGTTCCCGGCGCTCAAGGGCTCGAAGATCGTCACCGGGCCCAAGGAGCACCACCTGGAAACCGTGTTCAACGGCGTCCAGGGCACGGCCATGGCGGCCTTCGGCAAACAGCTCTCGGAAGTCGACATCGCCGCGGTGATCACTTACGAGCGCAACGCCTGGGGCAACAACGACGGCGACATGGTGACCCCGCAGGACGTGGTCGCCTACAAGCAGAAACAACAATAAGGAGGCCGCGATGAGTACAGTGATCGATCACCCCGACCATTCTCACGCCGGCGACCACCACCACGGCCCCGCCAAGGGCCTGATGCGCTGGGTACTGACCACCAACCACAAAGACATCGGCACGCTGTACCTGTGGTTCAGCTTCTGCGCCTTCCTGCTTGGCGGCTCCTTCGCCATGGTGATCCGCGCCGAACTGTTCCAGCCGGGCCTGCAGATCGTCGAGCCGGCGTTCTTCAACCAGATGACCACCATGCACGGCCTGGTGATGGTCTTCGGTGCGGTGATGCCGGCCTTCGTCGGCCTGGCCAACTGGATGGTGCCGCTGATGATCGGCGCGCCGGACATGGCCCTGCCACGGATGAACAACTTCAGCTTCTGGCTGCTGCCAGCGGCCTTCGGCCTGCTGGTGAGCACGCTGTTCATGCCCGGCGGCGGCCCGAACTTCGGCTGGACCTTCTACGCGCCGCTTTCCACCACCTTCGCGCCGCACAGCGTGACCTTCTTCATCTTCGCCATCCACCTGATGGGCATGAGTTCGATCATGGGCGCGATCAACGTGATCGCCACCATCCTCAACCTGCGCGCCCCGGGCATGACGCTGATGAAGATGCCGCTGTTCGTCTGGACCTGGCTGATCACCGCGTTCCTGCTGATCGCGGTGATGCCGGTGCTGGCGGGTTGCGTGACCATGATGCTGATGGACATCCACTTCGGCACCAGCTTCTTCAGCGCGGCCGGCGGCGGCGACCCGGTGCTGTTCCAGCACGTGTTCTGGTTCTTCGGCCACCCCGAGGTGTACATCATGATCCTGCCGGCGTTCGGCGCCGTCAGCTCGATCATCCCGGCCTTCAGCCGCAAGCCGCTGTTCGGCTACACCTCGATGGTCTACGCCACCGCGTCGATTGCCTTCCTGTCCTTCGTCGTCTGGGCGCACCACATGTTCGTGGTCGGCATCCCGCTGGTGGGCGAGCTGTTCTTCATGTACGCGACCATGCTGATCGCCGTGCCCACCGGGGTGAAGGTGTTCAACTGGGCATCGACCATGTGGCAGGGCTCGCTGACCTTCGAGACGCCGATGCTGTTCGCCGTGGCCTTCGTCATCCTGTTCACCATCGGCGGCTTCTCCGGGCTGATGCTGGCCATCGCCCCGGCGGACTTCCAGTACCAGGACACCTACTTCGTGGTGGCGCACTTCCACTACGTGCTGGTGCCCGGCGCGATCTTCGGCATCTTCGCCTCGGCCTACTACTGGCTGCCGAAATGGACCGGCCACATGTACGACGAGACCCTGGGCAAGCTGCACTTCTGGATGAGCTTCATCGGCATGAACCTGGCGTTCTTCCCGATGCACTTCGTCGGCCTGGCCGGCATGCCGCGGCGGATTCCGGACTACAACCTGCAGTTCGCCGACTTCAACATGGTCTCGTCCATCGGTGCCTTCATGTTCGGCACCACGCAGCTGCTGTTCCTGTTCATCGTCATCAAGTGCATCCGCGGCGGCCCGCCAGCACCGGCCAAACCCTGGGATGGCGCGGAAGGCCTGGAGTGGACGATTCCCTCGCCCGCGCCGTACCACACCTTCAGCACGCCTCCGGAAGTGAAATAACGATGTTCCTGTAGGAGCGAGCTTGCTCGCGAACGCTTTTTCCGGGCACCCCGGTGCCGGGTGATTCGCGAGCAAGCTCGCTCCTACGAAAAGAGGACAACAAGATGAGCGACGGCAACATCGAAACGCGCAAGCTGGTGACCCGGCTGGTCATTGCCGTGGTCGCCATGTTCGCTTTCGGCTTCGCCCTGGTGCCGCTGTACGACGTGATGTGCAAGGCGCTGGGGATCAACGGCAAGACCTCCGGCAGCGCCTACCAGGGCGATGGCCAGGTGGTCGATCAGTCGCGCGAAGTGAAGATCCAGTTCGTCGCCAACAACAACATCGACATGGTCTGGGAGTTCCACCCCGAGGCCGAGCAACTGGTGGTGCATCCGGGCGCGGTGAATCAGATGCTGTTCGTCGCCTACAACCCCACCGACAAGCCGATGACTGCCCAGGCGATCCCGAGCATCGCGCCGTCGGTGGCGGCCACCTATTTCCACAAGACCGAATGCTTCTGCTTCACCCAGCAGGTCCTGCAGCCGGGCGAGCGCATCGAAATGCCGGTGCGTTTCATCGTCGACCGCGATCTGCCCAAGGATGTGCGTCACCTGACGCTTGCTTACACGCTGTTCGACATCACTGCCCGCAAGCCACCCGTGGCCAGTAACGAGCGCTGAAGGGCAAAGGAGAACAAGAACAATGGCAACCCACGATCCCTATTACGTCCCCGCGCAGAGCAAGTGGCCGATCATCGCCACCATCGGCATGCTGGTGACGATGTTCGGCGTCGGCACCTGGATGAACGACATGAGCGCCGGCAAGGAGCACTCCCACGGCCCGTGGATCTTCTTCGCCGGCGGGCTGATCCTGGCGTACATGCTGTTCGGCTGGTTCGGCAACGTCATCAAGGAAAGCCGCGGCGGTCTCTACAGCCCGCAGATGGACCGTTCGTTCCGCTGGGGCATGAGCTGGTTCATCTTCTCCGAGGTGATGTTCTTCGCCGCCTTCTTCGGCGCGCTGTTCTACGTGCGCCACTTCGTCAACCCATGGCTGGGCGGCGAAGGCCACCATGGCATCTCGCACATGCTCTGGCCGCAGTTCGAAACCGGCTGGCCGCAGCTGAACAACCCGGACAACAAGCTGTTCCCGCCGCCCAAGGAAGTGATCGATCCGTGGAAGCTGCCGCTGATCAACACCCTGCTGCTGGTCACCTCCAGCTTCACCGTGACCTTCGCCCACCACGCGCTGAAGAAGAACCATCGCGGCCCGCTGAAGATGTGGCTGGCCGCCACGGTGGCGTTGGGCGCGTGCTTCATCGTGCTGCAGGCCTACGAGTACCACGAGGCCTATAGCGAGCTGGGCCTGACCCTGGGCTCGGGCATCTACGGCGCGACCTTCTTCATGCTCACCGGCTTCCACGGCGCCCACGTGACCATCGGCGCGATCATGCTGAGCATCATGCTGATCCGCATCATTCGCGGGCACTTCGACGCCGACAAACACTTCGGCTTCGAGGCGGCCAGCTGGTACTGGCACTTCGTCGACGTGGTGTGGATCGGGCTGTTCATCTTCGTTTACGTGCTGTGAGGACGTTCCGCCCGCGGCAAGCTCAAAAGCCCCTCACCCTAACCCTCTCCCAAAGGGAGAGGGGACCGTTCGGAGCAGGATGAAACCGTAACGTCAGCCGGCACGCAAAGCCCCCTCTCCCTGAGGGAGAGGGCTGGGGTGAGGGGGAACGCAGGCACAAGGCTTCAGAGGAAGACGATTGCTCCTACCCAGAGCAATACGGAACTAGAAATGCCAGGGGGCGGAGCTGCCGAGTTGGCCGCTGAGGAAACCCCAGGCGATCAGAGCGACGGTCAGGGCAGTCAGGGTGACACGCACGGTCAGCGCGTTGACCACCCGCGAACCGTGGCCCTCGTCCTTGACCAGAAAGAACAGACCACTGAACAGACTGACGACGGTCGCCAGCAACAACAGAACGATCGCAGCTTTGAGCACTACCGGCCTCCTGTCCGCAGGGGACTGGGGTTGAGGGGGATGTCTTGCAGTATAGCCAGCACGCTACCGAGCACCGCCAAGGCCGCGCCACGCGCGCCTTCCGGCCGGGCATTGCGCCAACCCTGGTGGTCCTCGCGCTGCTGCCGGTGCTGATCGGCCTGGGCTTCTGGCAGCTCTCCCGCGCCGCTGAAAAACGCACCCTCCTCGCCGTTGCCGAAGCCCAGCGCCTGCAGGACCCGATCAGCATTGCCGAGCTCGAGCGCCAGCCACCGCGCAGCTACATTCGCGTGCGCCTGCAGGGCCAGCTCGACGCCGAGCACACCGCTCTGCTCGACAACCGCACCCGCAACGGCCAGGCCGGTGTCGAGGTGCTGCAACCCTTCTTCGACCGCGTCGGCCACCAATGGCTGCTGGTCAACCGCGGTTGGGTGCCCTGGCCGGACCGTCGCGTGCCACCGAAGATCGATACGCCCAATCACGACCTGCTGCTGGACGCCTGGACCTATGCCCCGCCAGCCGCCGGCCCAAGCGCCCCGCTCGCCAGCTGGCCGCGCCTGATCACCCAGGTGGACGCCCCGTTCCTGTGGGACCAGCTCGGCCGCGAAGGCAGCCCGCTGGAAATTCGCCTGGAACCCGGCGACGCCGCCTTCGACACCGACTGGCCGATCGTCGCCATGCCCCCGGAGCGCCACGTCGGCTACGCCGTGCAGTGGTTCGCCCTGGCTATCGCACTGTCCGCCCTTTACCTCTACCTCGGCATCCGTCGCGCACGGGAGACCCTTGACCATGACCGCCATGACTCTGCCTGACGCCCCCAACCGCCGCCGCGGCCGCGTGCAACTGCTGCTGATCCTCGGCATGGTGCTGGGGCCGATGCTGCTCGCCACCGCCATGTACAAGCTGCAGTTCTGGGTACCCGAAGGACGCAGTTACAGCGGCGACCTGATTGCCACCGGCCAGACCCCGGCGGACCTCGGCGTACAGGCCGACCAGTCGAGCGAGCATTGGCAATTGCTGGTCACCGTACCGGAGGCCTGCGCCAGCGACTGCCAGCAACTGGTCTACCTGGCGCGGCAGATCAACATCGGCCTGGGCCGCGAAGCCAGCCGCGCCGAGCACGCGCTGGCCTTCGCCAAGCCGCTGCCGGCCGAGTTCACGGGGTTGCTCGACAAGGACTACCCGCGCCTGCAACGCCTGGGCCTGACGCCCAACCAGCACACCGGCGCCCAGCCGCAGCTGTGGATCGTCGACCCCCACGGCAACCTGGTGCTGCGCTATGACGCCAAGGCCAACGGCAAGTCGATCCTCAAGGACCTGCAGTTGCTGCTGAAGCTTTCCAACATCGGTTAAGCCGGTCGAGACATCGCCAGCCCCAGACAACAACAAGATCGGGAGCGACGCATGATCCAGGCAAGACGCAAACCCGCCTTCTACCTCGCCGTGCTGGCCACGGCGCTGGCCTTCGTGGTCATCCTGCTGGGCGCCTACACCCGCCTGACCCACGCCGGTCTCGGCTGCCCGGACTGGCCCGGCTGCTATGGCTTCGTCCACGTACCGCTGAACGAGGCGCAACTGGCCCACGCCGAGATGCATTTCCCCGACTCGCCGGTGGAGGCGCAGAAAGGCTGGAACGAGATGATCCACCGCTACTTCGCCGGCAGCCTCGGCCTGCTGATTCTCGGGCTGGCGGTGCACGCGCTGGTACGGCGCGGCCGCGACGGCCAGCCCATGCGCCTGCCGCTACTACTGCTCGCCGTAGTGATCGCCCAGGCGGCCTTCGGCATGTGGACGGTCACCCTCAAGCTCTGGCCGCAAGTCGTCACCGCGCACCTGCTCGGCGGCTTCACCACGCTGTCGCTGCTGTTCCTGCTCAGCCTGCGCCTGTCCGGGGCCTTCGCCCCGCTGCAGTTACCCGCGAAGCTGCGCGCACTGGCAGCCGTCGCTCTGCTGATGGTGATCGGGCAGATCGCCCTCGGCGGCTGGGTCAGCAGCAACTACGCGGCGGTGGCCTGCATCGACCTGCCGATGTGCCATGGCGAATGGTGGCCGAACATGGACTTCGCCAACGGCTTCCACCTCACCCAGCACATCGGCCCCAACTACCTCGGCGGCCAGCTCGACAGCGACGCCCGCACGGCCATCCACATGACCCACCGCATGGGCGCGCTCTGCGTGACCGCGGTGATCCTGCTGCTGGCCTGGAACCTCCAGCGCCACGGCCTGATCGGCATCACCGCGCTGATGCTGCTGGGGCTGTCCCTGCAGATCGGCCTGGGCATCAGCAACGTCCTGCTGCACCTGCCGCTGCCGGTGGCAGTGGCGCACAACGGCGGCGGCGCCTTCCTGCTGCTGATGCTGGTACTGGTGAACTACCGGGTGCGCGCACCCGCGGCGAAACGCGTCGAGCTGCCCGCCGGCAGCCCGATTGCCCTGGACGCCCTGGAGCGCCCGGTGGCCTATCCCTCCCAAGGTTGAGATTGCACAGTTGAGTACGATGGCCGGTGCCGAGGCGCGCCGGTCCCTATCCAAGCCAAGCAGTCAGCACAAAGACGGAGAAATGCCCATGGCCAGCGTCATCAGCACTTCCAGCCAAGCCAGCTGGCGCGACCTGCTCGAACTGACCAAGCCCAAGGTCGTGCTGCTCATGCTGATCACCTCGCTGATCGGCATGCTGCTCGCTACCAAGGCCGGCGTACCCTGGCAGGTGCTGGTCTTCGGCAACCTCGGCATCGGCCTGTGCGCCGGCGGCGCGGCGGCAGTGAACCACGTGGTGGACCGGCGCATCGACTCGATCATGGCGCGCACCCACAAGCGTCCGCTGGCCGAAGGACGCGTCTCGCCGCCCATCGCGCTGGGCTTTGCCATGTTGCTGTCGGTGGCCGGGATGGCGGTGCTGCTGGTGTTCACCAACCCGTTGACGGCCTGGCTGACCCTGGCTTCGCTGCTGGGCTATGCGGCGCTCTACACCGGCTTCCTCAAGCGCGCCACGCCGCAGAACATCGTCATCGGCGGCCTCGCCGGCGCCGCCCCGCCGCTGTTGGGCTGGGTCGCGGTGACCGGGCAGGTCTCCGCCGAACCGCTGCTGCTGGTGCTGATCATCTTCGCCTGGACCCCGCCGCACTTCTGGGCCCTGTGCCTGCACCGCAAGGACGAATACGCCAAGGCCGACATCCCGATGCTGCCGGTGACCCATGGCGAGCACTACACCAAGCTGCACATCCTGCTCTACACCCTGGTGCTGTTCGCCGTGACGCTGATGCCCTTCGCCATCCACATGGCCGGGCTGGTCTACCTGCTCGCCGCGCTGGCCCTGGGCGCACGCTTCCTCGACTGGGCCTGGGCGCTCTACTGCGGCAGCCGACCCCATGCAGCGATCAAGACCTTCAAGTACTCTATCGCCTACCTGTTCCTGCTGTTCATCGCGCTGCTGGTGGACCATTACCTGCCGCTGCACCTGAACTACTGAGGATTCGCGAGCAAGCTCGCTCCTACAGGGGAACTCCGTTTGTAGGAGCGAGCTTGCTCGCGAACATCACCGCCCCTGCCAACGGCACGAACAGCAGCACAAAGCCCAGACGTCCCGACCCACGAGTACCCCATGACCCGAGTCAACAAGACCGTCTTCATCCTCGTCGCCATCGTCGCCGTGATCCTCGGCCTCACCGTCCAGAAGGTGCTCAACCAGCGCCACCAGCTCGACCCGACCGTGCTGCTCGACGCCGGCATCGTGATCCTGCCGCAAACGCGCAGCGTGCCCGACCTCGCCTTCACCGACCAGGACAGCCAGCCATTCCAGACTTCCAGCCTGAAGGACAAGTGGTCCCTGCTGTTCTTCGGCTACACCTTCTGCCCGGACGTCTGCCCCACCACCCTGGCGCAACTGCGCGAGCTGCAGACCAAGCTGCCGCCGGAAGTGGCGAAGAACCTGCAGGTGGTGTTCGTCAGCGTCGACCCGCACCGCGATACTGCGCCGCGCATCAAGGAATACCTCGGCTTCTTCAACGCCGGCTTCAAGGGCATCACCGGCTCGGAAGAGAACGTGCAGAAACTGGCCAACGCCATGAGCATCCCGTACATCCCGGCGGACACCAGCAAGCCCAACTACACCGTCGACCACAGCGGCAACCTGGTGCTGATCGGCCCGGACGGCACCCAGCACGGCTTCATCCGCGCCCCGCTGCACAACGACAAGCTGGTCGCCCAGTTGCCCAGCGTGGTCAGCGCCAGCAACTGACTCCGCGACACCGTGTCTCACCCCCAACGGCCACCCGATAACGGTGGCCGTTGTTTTTTCTGCGCCATTCGCCCCGATAGCGGAAAAATACGAACTTTCTGCTAAACCTCTTCCCATGGCTCTGGCGCGGTGTAATACGCGGCCTTGAAGCTCCCTGGCGATTTTCCTGACCCCGTAGTCAATGTAAAAAATCTGCTACAGGAAATCAGGCATCAGTAATGACTCATACTCCATATTAGAAACATTAATTAACACCTATGCCTGAGCCTGTTGCAGGATTACCGGGCCTTTCGGTGGGTATGGGGAGCCTCTGATGGGTGGTCATTCACGGCGAGGATGACATGTCCGTCCGGTCACAATAGGCAATTAGGCTAAACACCAGGGTCCACGCGGCCTCGGTGGTGACTGGAAAACTACGGGTCCGAACGTGACTTGTAGTTATCGCTTCGTACCACTCCAGAACTTCTTGATGCCCTCCAGGTTCGATTGCACAATGCCGCGGCCACCGGGTCACAGCCCGGTCAGAGAATAAGAACTAGACCGTTGCCAGTTCGATAACCCGGGTCGCCAACGTAGTAGCCCGGACAATCCCAGGATCACGCAGGAGATTTGCGAGTGCAGATCGGTGTACCCCTCGAGACCCAAGCCGGTGAGACGCGGGTCGCAGCAACGCCGGAGACGGTCAAGAAACTGATCGGGCAAGGCCATCAGGTGGTCATCCAGAGCGGTGCGGGCGTCAGCGCCAGCCAACCGGATGCCGCCTACGAAGCTGTCGGCGCGAAGATCGGCACTGCCGCCGATGCGCTCGGCGCGGAACTGGTGCTGAAGGTTGTCGCGCCCAGCGAAAGCGAGCTGGCGCAGATGAAGTCCGGCGCCGTGCTGCTTGGCATGCTCAATCCGTTCAACAACGAGAACATCGCCCGCATGGCCGAACGCGGTATCACCGCCTTCGCCCTGGAAGCCGCGCCGCGTACTTCCCGCGCGCAGAGCCTGGACGTGCTCTCCTCCCAGGCCAACATCGCCGGCTACAAGGCCGTGTTGCTCGCCGCCCACCATTACCCGCGCTTCATGCCCATGCTGATGACCGCCGCCGGCACCGTTAAGGCCGCTCGCGTGCTGATCCTCGGCGCCGGCGTTGCCGGCCTGCAGGCCATCGCCACGGCCAAGCGCCTGGGTGCGGTGATCGAGGCCTCGGACGTCCGTCCGGCGGTGAAGGAGCAGATCGAGTCCCTGGGTGCCAAGTTCGTCGACGTGCCCTACGAGACCGATGAAGAGCGCGAGTGCGCCGAAGGCGTTGGCGGTTACGCCCGCCCGATGCCGGCCTCGTGGATGGAACGCCAGGCCAAGGCCGTGCACGAACGCGCCAAGCAGTCGGACATCGTCATCACCACCGCACTGATTCCGGGCCGCAAGGCACCGACCCTGCTGCACGAGGCGACCGTCGCCGAAATGAAGCCAGGCTCGGTGGTCATCGACCTCGCGGCCTCGCAAGGCGGCAACTGCCCGCTGACCGAAGCCGACCAGGTGGTGGTCAAGAACGGCGTGACCATCGTCGGCCTGAGCAACCTGGCCGCGCTGGTACCGGCGGACGCCTCCGCACTCTACGCACGCAACCTGCTCGACTTCCTCAAACTCACCCTGACCGCCGAAGGCTTCACGGTGAACATGGAAGACGACATCGTCGCCGCCTGCCTGATGTGCCGCGACGGCCAGATCGTGCGCAAGAACGGCTGAGCCCTTCTTATATAAGAACGCGCCGGACCCCGCGTCCGGCCCTGAAGACCGGTGAGAAACTATGGAAGACATGCTGATCTCCCACGGCATCTACAACCTGATCATCTTCGTGCTGGCGATCTACGTCGGCTACCACGTGGTCTGGAACGTCACCCCTGCCCTGCACACCCCGCTGATGGCGGTGACCAACGCCATTTCCGCAATCGTGATCGTCGGCGCCATGCTGGCTGCCGCCCTGACCGTCACCCCGCTGGGCAAGGCCATGGGCACCCTGGCCGTGGCCCTGGCTGCCGTGAATGTGTTCGGTGGCTTCCTGGTCACCCGCCGCATGCTGGAAATGTTCAAGAAGAAAGCGCCGAAGGCGGAGAAGCACTGACATGAGCATGAACCTCGTCACCCTCCTCTACCTCATCGCCTCGGTCTGCTTCATCCAGGCCCTCAAAGGCCTGTCGCACCCGACCACCTCGCGCCGCGGCAACCTGTTCGGCATGATCGGCATGGCCATCGCCGCACTGACCACCGTTGCACTGGTGTTCAAGATCAGCAGCGAAATCGCCACCACCGGCATCGTCTACGTGATCATCAGCCTGCTGGTCGGCGGCACCGCCGGTTCGATCATGGCCAAGCGCGTCGAAATGACCAAGATGCCGGAACTGGTCGCCTTCATGCACAGCATGATCGGCCTGGCCGCCGTGTTCATCGCCATCGCTGCCGTGGTCGAGCCGCAGTCGCTGGGCATCGTGCAGAATCTGGGCGACACCATCCCCACCGGCAACCGCCTGGAACTGTTCCTCGGCGCGGCCATCGGCGCCATCACCTTCTCCGGTTCGGTGATCGCCTTCGGCAAGCTGTCGGGCAAATACAAGTTCCGCCTGTTCCAGGGCGCCCCGGTGCAGTTCGCCGGCCAGCACATGCTCAACCTGGTGCTGGGTCTGACCACCCTGGGCCTGGGCCTGCTGTTCATGTTCACCGGTAACCTGACCGCCTTCGTGGTGATGCTGGCCCTGGCCTTCATCCTCGGCGTGCTGATCATCATCCCGATCGGCGGCGCCGACATGCCGGTCGTGGTGTCGATGCTGAACTCCTACTCCGGCTGGGCCGCGGCAGGTATCGGCTTCTCGCTGAACAACTCGATGCTGATCATCGCCGGCTCCCTGGTGGGTTCCTCGGGCGCGATCCTCTCCTACATCATGTGCAAGGCGATGAACCGCTCGTTCTTCAACGTCATCCTCGGCGGCTTCGGCGCCGAAGCGGACGCTGGCGGCCCGGCCGGTGCCAAGGAAGCCCGCCCGGTGAAATCCGGTTCGGCCGACGACGCCTCGTTCCTGCTGACCAACGCCGACAGCGTGATCATCGTCCCCGGCTACGGCCTGGCGGTGGCCCGTGCCCAGCACGCGCTGATGGAACTGGCCGAGAAGCTGACCCATCGCGGCGTCAACGTGAAGTTCGCCATCCACCCGGTTGCCGGCCGTATGCCGGGCCACATGAACGTCCTGCTGGCCGAGGCCGAAGTGCCATACGAGCAGGTGTTCGAGATGGAGGACATCAACTCCGAGTTCGGCCAGACCGACGTGGTGCTGGTACTGGGCGCCAACGACGTGGTGAACCCGGCGGCGAAGAACGATCCGAAGTCGCCGATCGCCGGCATGCCGATCCTCGAGGCCTACAAAGCCAAGACCGTGATCGTCAACAAGCGCTCGATGGCCAGCGGCTACGCCGGCCTGGACAACGAACTGTTCTACCTGGACAAGACCATGATGGTCTTCGGCGATGCCAAGAAAGTCATCGAAGACATGGTCAAGGCCGTCGAATAAGACGACCGTCGATCCACAAGACACCGGCCTCGCGCCGGTGTCTTTGTTTGGTGGCCAGTTTTTGTTTGAAATGGTTAGATGACGCCCGCGATCCTCCTGAACTCCGAACCGGCTCGGCGAAAAATTGATGCGACCTGTCGAATAGGCAATGCAGAACAAGGTAAGCTCCGCATACACCTTTGCTCGCGATCCCAAGGGTTAAATCCGCGGCCATGCCAGCACACCAGCCCTCTTCGACGAGGATTCATCGGCTTTCGATTACAGCAGTCGCCCAACTTCCCATCATTTTAAAAATAAGCATATGGAAATGGTCCAAAAAACACTGATCCCCGGAGAGCAAAAGCTCGGCCACCAACTGCTCTGCCTGGCTGTGCTAATGTATTGCACCCTCGCCATGCTCGTGTTCTTCTTCATTGAAGAGGATAGTTATATTTATTTTCGAGCAGCGGAAAATATTGCAAATGGCAATGGCTATGTTTTTAATATCGGAGGAACTCCCGTTGAAACAGGTAGCGGACCTCTCTGGCAATACATGTTGGCCGCCGGGGTATTTCTAGGTGGAAATCCAGTATTGTTAATCAAACTATTCGGTTTGATTTTCGGCCTAGGCACCATCGTCACTCTCTACAAATCAGCGAGCGCCCTGACAAATTCAACCTGGGGCGGGCTTGTTTCTATAGCGCTGGCGGGCAGTATCCCATTCGTATGGTGGGCTAACAGCGGATTAGAATTGGCCGCGTACACATCTCTTCTCTCCACGTGCATCCTGATCGCTACCCAGCCAACGCGCCCCACCTGGCTGCGCACTTTGCCGTTCGCTCTACTGTTATTTGCCCGTCCAGAAGCCTTCCTGATAGTCCCCATTTTCATAGTAGCTTTATGGTTTTCACAACAGAAAGCATTTGCTCTGCGGGTGACTTTCACCTGCGCAACGAGCTACTTCAGCTATCTGGCATTTCGCTACTTCTATTTCCATGAAGTTCAAATTAGCGCCTTTTATGCAAAAATCACGGCAGAAGGCATCCATTGGAACTATGTTTGGTTTGTGCTTCACGAATTACGAATCAGCTATCTGATACTCCCAGCAATTCCAGCCATCTTTCTGCTAAGACGGATGGCTCACCCCAATCACTTTGCGATGATTTTGTTACTCTCCCTGATCGGAGTGTATTTTGCCGGCTCGAATTATGACTTTAAGCCGTATTATCGTTTTTATGCGCTAGCGCTTCCTCAGTTACTTCTGCTTTTTGCTTGTTCAATCCATGCACTAAGTCAATTAAAATGGAGAACCGCCAAAGTAGCTGTCGCAGCATATGCCGTTTGCGCCACAGTTGCCGCCGTCTGGATACCTCGAGTAGAAACATACAGCGGCCGCAGCCCTAATGTCTTATTCATTATGGCTCGCCTTATAATCGAAGATCCTTCACGCGCCTTTATTTCATATAGAGAAAAACTGCTCAACCCACAGCGCCAAGTACCGCTCGATGTTGCTCTGGAAAAACGCTCACCGCTGATGGGCGGGCAAAGTATCAATGAAAATTACCAAGCCGCCATTGGCCACTTTCTGTACGAGAACTATCCGCAAGGTCTGAGGTTCGTTTACGACCAAATGGGCCAGACCGCCTACTTGGCAGGACTGGATCAGCAGTTCGTTGACCTTCTGGGGCTGGCATCGCCGCCATTATCGTTGTATTACTTCAACCTGAACGCCGCCGACAATAGAACCAAGCAGCTATACAAAAATATCGTCGATCCACTCATTTCCTTGAGATCAGATAACAATCGCAATATCGACTTACAGAGCGCACTTCAGTATGTCTACGATAATGATCCTGATGTAGTTCTGATTCACAACTTTGTCGCCCAAAATCCCATGACCCTGACGTACCATTTATCGAACAGCGAATGGTTGCGCGAAAATTACGTGCCCCGTTATCGGTTGGCCACCTGGGTGACTGTTTATGAGCGCAAGCACCATCCGTACCCACTGAAAGCCACAAGCTTCCCGCCGGCCCTGGCCTTCGAGCAACTCTGACCGTCGATCCACAAGACACCGGCCTTGCGCCGGTGTCTTGCTTTCGGGCAACGCGAAAAGCGCTGGACATTGGTAGTAAGAAGGCCCCGGCCGGGCGATTTTTCGACCTTGGTATAAGAGCCAAAAATCGCCGAGTCCCTAGACTGGCGGCCTCGCACTTCCTACTGCCCGAGGTTTTCCCATGTTCCGTGATCGCGTGCGTATGTCCTCCCTGTTGGACAAGGTGATGACTGCCGACCAGGCCGCGGCCCTTATCAAGGACGGCATGACCGTCGGCATGAGCGGTTTCACCCGCGCCGGCGAAGCCAAGGCCGTACCCAAGGCCCTCGCCGAGCGCGCCAAGCAGGAGCCGCTGCGCATCAGCCTGATGACCGGTGCCAGCCTGGGCAATGACCTCGACAAGCAGCTCACCGAAGCCGGTGTCCTGGCCCGCCGCATGCCCTTCCAGGTCGACAGCACCCTGCGCAAGGCGATCAACGCCGGCGAGGTGATGTTCATCGACCAGCACCTCTCGGAAACCGTCGAGCAGCTGCGCAACCACCAGCTCAAGCTGCCGGATATTGCCGTCATCGAAGCCGTTGCCATCACCGAGGAAGGCCACATCGTGCCGACTACGTCGGTAGGCAACTCGGCCAGCTTCGCGATCTTCGCCAAGCAGGTCATCGTCGAGATCAACGTCGCGCACAACGCCAACCTCGAAGGCCTGCACGACATCTATATCCCGACCTACCGCCCGACCCGCACGCCGATCCCGCTGACCAAAGTCGACGACCGTATTGGCAGCACCGCGATCCCGATCCCGGCGGAAAAGATCGTCGCCATCGTCGTCAACGACCAGCCGGACTCCCCGTCCACCGTGCTGCCGCCGGACGGCGAAACCCAGGCCATCGCCAACCACCTGATCGACTTCTTCAAGCGTGAAGTGGATGCCGGCCGCATGAGCAACAGCCTCGGTCCGCTGCAGGCCGGCGTCGGTACCATCGCCAACGCGGTGATGTGCGGTCTGATCCAGTCGCCGTTCGAGAACCTGACCATGTACTCCGAAGTACTGCAGGACTCGACCTTCGACCTGATGGACGCGGGCAAGCTGCGCTTTGCCTCGGGCAGCTCCATCACCCTGTCTGCGCGCCGCAACGCCGAGGTGTTCGGCAACCTGGAGCGCTACAAGGACAAGCTGGTACTGCGCCCGCAGGAAATCTCCAACCATCCCGAAGTGGTCCGTCGCCTGGGCATCATCGGCATCAACACGGCGCTGGAATTCGACATCTACGGCAACGTGAACTCCACCCACGTCGGCGGCACGAAGATGATGAACGGTATCGGCGGCTCGGGAGACTTCGCCCGCAACGCGCACCTGGCCATCTTTGTCACCAAGTCCATCGCCAAGGGCGGCAACATTTCCAGCGTGGTACCGATGGTCAGCCACGTCGACCACACCGAGCACGACGTGGACATCCTCGTCACCGAGGAAGGCCTGGCCGATCTGCGTGGCCTGGCGCCGCGCGAGCGCGCCCGGGTGATCATCGACAACTGTGTGCACCCGTCCTACCGCGACGCCCTGAACAGTTACTTCGATGCCGCCTGCGAGCGCGGCGGCCATACCCCGCACATCCTGCGCGAGGCCCTGGAGTGGCATATCAATCTGGAAGAACGCGGCCACATGCTGGCGGCAAGCTGATTCCAGACGCCTTGCGGGTCATTCAGCAATGAATGGCCCGCCAGGGTTTACAGCCGGAAAAAAACCACGTAAAAACACTCCTGAACAGATTTTTATCCCGCTCCAACTGTTCAGCTTCCCTCGCCGACTCCTTGGCCGGCACCCTCGAAAGACCTCAGACATCCGCCAATTGCGCACCAGAATGGAGCGCAGCGGTACAGTTCGCCCCGAAAAAGACCATTACAGTTCAAAATTACAATCGGCTGACCAACCGCAATACAGTACAACTGTACCTGTCATCCCTGACCAAAAAGTCAGATCATATGCTCAATCCATTCAGCAACTGACTACTCGCCACAAGCGAGAAGGATGACCACCATGGAACGTACCCTCGGTTCCGCAGCTCTGAGCACCACCCGTAGCACCTCCAGCGCCCATCGTGGCCTCGTCGGCACCGTTCGCCTGTGGCAGCGCCGCATGGAAAGCCGCCGCCAGCTGGCCCGCCTGGATTCCCGCCTGCTGGCTGACGCCGGCATCAGCGAAGCGCAGCGTTACGCCGAACTGAACAAGCCGTTCTGGCGCTGATTCAACAGTACAACTGAGCCACACTCTCCAGGCTCGCTTTAACTGTACTGGTAGATTGCCTGAGGCCGCTCATCTGGAGCGGCCCTTGGCATTCTGGAAGTCCGCTTTTCTCGCATTACCGCCCCGCCCTGATCACAGAACAGCCAGCTGCAACGGTGGCGGTACAGTTCTGTTTTTTGCCTCGCTGTACTCCCGCAATAACCCTTCGCTGCCTCTGACGCGCACTCCCGACCAGTGCGAGCCTGTATCGACCGTCCACCACGGTCACCAGGAGGCCCGCCATGGAACGCGCACTGTCATCCGATCTGTCCACTCCGCGCCCAGCTCTGCAACTGCGTCGTCTGTTCGCGGTATTCGGCGAATGGCTTCGCAACGCCCGAACCCGTCGCCAACTTGCCGAGCTGACCAGCCAGCAGTTGGCCGATATCGGTATCAGCCCCAGCGAACGCGTGAGAGAAATCTCGAAACCGTTCTGGCGCTGAATGCTGGTGACGCCGATCAGTCTTGGCTAGTCTGACCACAGTTAGAGTGGCCGCCCCGGCCACCTTTTGTTTGGTCTTATCCGGAGCCACTCCATGAAGAACAGTCTTCGCCTGATCGCCGCCGCTGCCCTGATCGGCTGCGCCACCGGCGCCTACGCCACCAGCTTCGTCTACACCACCGACCTGTCGGTGCGCGCCACCGGGGCTACCTCCGACGGCACCTCGGATATCAGCAACTCCTTCAAGGACGACAAGATCGTCCTTGAAGCCCGTGACGACGCGGCCACCTTCGTCGCGAGCCAGGGCCAGATCCGCGGCGCGCACCTGGAAGCCGCCCTCGCCCACATCCGCAGCAAACTGCCGACCCTGGCCGCCAACGACCAACAGCTGGCCCAGGCGATCCTGACCATCTGATCGCTGTATCCTGCCGCGCCGGGCGCTCCGCCCGGCGCTCTGCGCTGGCTCTCTCCAGCGCATTCCGTTAGCCTTGGCGGTCGTACTTTTCCGATCGTCCGAGCCCATGCGTACTCTGCTGTTCCTACTGCCGCTGATTGCCTGTTCCCTGCCCGCCGAGGCATTCGACCAGACGACCCAGTTCCCGGTGGGGACCAGCTACGCCACCAGCCAGGTCACCAGCGGCCCCTTCGACAACAAACTGCTGCGTGGCGCACGCGACGACGCGGCGCAGTTCGTTGCCACCGACGGCGCCTTACGCGGCGCACGCCTGGAAGCTGCATTGCACTGGCTGCGCCAGGAACATCCGGGGCTGGCAGCGAACGATCGGGAACTGGCCGAAGCAATTCTTGCCAAATAAGTTGTGAGCAGCCCCAGCTGCCCTTTCGGAGACATCCATGCGCCTCAGCTCGCTTTCCAAGAGCCCCCTGATCCTCGGCCTGCTGCTCGCCGCCTGCGCGTCCACCGCCCAGGCCCAATCGGTAGTCCGCGTGTTCAACATCACCACCAACGCCTTCGCCCGCAGCATCGACTTCACCTCGGACACCACCACCTCCGTGCGTGACATGAAGGTCGTCCGCGAGGCCCGTGACGATGCCGCCAGCTACGTCGGCAGCGACGGTGCGATTCGTGGCGCGCAGCTCGAAGCCGCGTTCAAGGTGCTGCGCGAGCAGGTGCCGCAGGCACGCGAAGCCTCCGATCAGGACCTGGCCGAAGCCATCCTCGCTCTGTGAGACTCCGGGCTGGCCGCTGGCTGGCGGCCCTGGCACTGACTGTCGCCGCCAGCAGCCACGCCGCGCTCCGTCTGGAGCTCGACACCGACGGCCTGGGCGCTGCCCAGCGCCAGGCCAGCCAGCAACTGCTGGACGAAGCCCTGCAGACATTGCCGACCAGCTTCGTCGAGCGCCTGGACCGCAGCGTCCAGGTGCAGTGGCGCGACGACCTGCCCAGCAATGGCATGGGCCGCACCTTGCGTCCCGGTGCCATCGCCCTGAACAGCCGCTATCTGGGCCCACTCACCGACGGTAGCGCCGCCACCGAGCAGACCGGCCGCACCCATGGCACCTTGCGCCGCGAACTGCTGGCCACCCTGCTCCACGAACTGACCCACCTCTATGACCGCGCTCGCCTTTGGGACGCCGCCGAGGCCCGTAACATCCGTCGCTGCACGATGCGCGACAAGAGCCTCGGCCGCGTCGGTGCGCCGGATGAGTGCCGTGGCCAGACCGGCCGTCGCTTCACCCTCTCGGACGACCCGCGCCTGCTCGACCTTGCCGGCTGGCCGCAGTACGCCGGCAAGCACGGCGAGCGCGAGCAGCACAATCGCTTTCTGCTGCGCAGCCCGGACAAGTACGAGCTGACCAACCCGCGCGAGTACGTCGCGGTGAACATGGAGTACTTCCTCCTCGACCGCAGCTTCGCCTGCCGCCGCCCGACACTGTACCGGTACTACGCAGCGCGCTTCGGCGAGCGCCCGCATGACCAATGCTCGAACCAGTACGCCTACCTCAACGCCGGGCGTGACTTCGGCCGCCAGCCGCTGGGCTATCTCGACCCCGAACGGGTCTACGAGGTCGATTACCTGATCGCCGAGGCCAACAACGAGATCGCCAGCCGCTGGGGCCACACCATGCTGCGCCTGGTGGTCTGCGCGCCGGGGCGCCCGCGCGGCCCGGCCTGCCGCCTGGACCTCGACCAGCACCTGGTGCTGTCCTACCGCGCCTTCGTCGGTGACCTGCAACTATCCAGCTGGGACGGCCTGACCGGCGCCTATCCATCGCGCCTGTTCGTATTGCCGCTGTCCCAGGTGATCGAGGAATACACCAAGGTCGAGCTGCGCAGCCTTGCTTCGATTCCGCTCAGGCTCAGCCGCGATGAAGTTGCCAGCCTGGTCGAACGCTCGGCGCAGAGCCACTGGAGCTACGACGGCAACTACTACTTCCTGTCCAACAACTGCGCCGTGGAAACGCTCAAGCTGCTACGCAGCGGCATCCAGCGCCAGAGTCTGCAGGCCATGGACAGCATCACTCCTTACGGTGTGCTCGGCCTGCTGGAGAACAAGGGCATTGCCGATGCCAGTGTGCTGGACAACCCCAAGGAAGCCTTACGCCTGGGCTATCGCTTCGACTCCTTCCGCGACCGCTACCAGGCCATGTTCGACGTGCTGAAAAAGCGCATGAATGTCCCGAAGGACAAGGTGGAGGACTGGCTCGCGCTCCCCGCCACCGAGCGCCGCCCCTGGTTCGACAAGGCCGACCTGCGCTCCAGCGCCGCCTTGCTGCTGCTCGAGCAGGCCTCGCTGCGGCGTCAGCTGCTGCTCGCCCAGGACGAGCTCAAGCGCCTGTACCTGAGCAACCCGGACGCCATGCAGAGCAAGCCGGACCTCGCCGCGGCCGGCAAGACGCTGCAGCAGATCCTCGACGACAGCGGCTTCCTCAGCCGCCCGGCGGAGCTGCTCGACGGCGGCTACGGCCTGCCGCAGGCAGCGGAGACCACGACCCTGGAGAAACAGACGCAGCAGCGCCAGCAACGTCTGCGCCAGCTCAGCGACAACCTCGACCGCGAAGTGCGCGCCCTGCTCACCCCGGAACGCCGCGACGAGCTGGCGGCGCTGGAAGCCAACACCAAGCAGATCGGCGCGCACCTGCGCGAGCTGCACAAGGCATCGGGCGGGCTGGAGCTGCCCTGATACTCCGCCACTGCTCTTGTAGGATGGGTGGAGCGCAGCGATACCCATGCTGCCGCTGAGCCGCTAGCGATGGGTATCGCTGCGCTCCACGCCATCCTACGAAGGCTTCACCCTGCCGCCCTCTCGGAGCACTAAAGCTTCTCCTCCCACTCCTCTTCCAACTGCTCGTCCAGGTGAATCCACGGCAGCCGGCCGTTCACCCAGATATGCCGGTTGGGCAGCACCGTGGCGACCTCTTCCAGGGTCGCCGTGGTTACGTCCATGGTTTGCGGCGCGTGGTCGGTGAACAGTGCCAACTGAGCACCACAGTTGCGACAGAAGTAGCGCACGCAGGGCGGCGAAGAGCGGTACTTGGCAGGCTTGCCGTGGGTCCAGCGAAAGCTCTGCAACGGCACCGTGACCCAGGTCGTGACGATGCCGCCGGTGGTGCGCCGGCAGATCGAACAGTGACAGTGCGCAACGTCCGTCAGCTCGGCATCGCACTCGTAACGCAGTTGGCCGCAATGGCAGCCACCGGCATGTACTGCACTCATCGGTGATCCTCCCAGTCAGTCGTATTCGGCCGCTTCATGGTCGCCCAGCAGTCGGCGTTGTCGCGCCGTGCAGGCGGCAAGCACCTGCGGGTTGAAAGCCCATTGCAGGTAGGGCGAGAACTTCTGCGCGACCATTCGCCGGCCATAGTGCACCTGCAGCAGGTAGCGCGTGCGCTGGCTCAGATTACGGCTGCCGGCGTGCCACAGATCGCTGCGAAACAACAGGCAATCGCCTGCTGCACACAGCACCGGCTCGGCCGCCCTGCCCGCCCACTCGCGCTCGTCCGGCGCCGGCGTGCGGCCTGCGCGATGGCTGCCGGGAATCACCCAGGTGGGGCACAGCGCCTCGTCGATGTCATCGAGGTAGATTTGCGCCGTGCAGATGAACATGGGCAGATCGATGTCCGCCCCTGGCAGTGCAACCGGCAAGTAGTCCTGGTGCATATCGGCGCCGATGAAGCCGGGATGGCAACGCCAGGCGGTCTGACCGATCACGTGGCAGTCCGAGCCCAGGGCGGCTTCCGCCACCTCGATCAACCCCGGCGGATCGAGATAGGGCAACCATCGGGGGGGAACGGTTGAACACGCACTTGTAGTGATCCACCAGCCCTTCGTAATCCCAGTGGAAGGGCCGCAGGCCATCGATCAGCGAGCGCACTTCGACAATCTGCTCAGAGTCCAGCAAGCCGCGCAGCAGAACGAAACCGTCCTCGCGCAAGGCCTGCAGGGTGTCGCTCACGCCGACTCCCCGCTACCCAGCAGGGCCTGGGCGCGCTCCAGGGCATCGAGGAAGGCTCCCAGGACCTCTCCCGGCTCGGCGCCTTGCCGCGTCACGCAATGGAACTCCGAAACATAGGCCAGCTGTGCCGGCCGGATCGCCCGCAGGCGATCCTCGGCGACCCACTCCGCCGCGTAGTGCGTCGGCAGGTAGCCAATGAAAGTAGCGCTGAACACCAGGTTGGCGATGGCCTCCATGGTGTAGGCATTGGTGGCACGGCTGAAGACCAGCCCGTGGGGCCGGCGGCTCTCGGTCATGTAGCCACGCCCGACGTATTCGGCGGCGCAGATCTGCTCCAGCGACGGCTCGTCCGCCGCTCGCTCGAAGAACGGGTGCCCAGGGGCGCAGTAAAGGTTCTGCTCCTCGCGGAACAGCAACTGGTAGCGCAGGCCGGACAAACGATGGTGGAACGCGCCGATGGCCAGTTGCAGGCGCTCCTCCAGTACGGCGTTCTCCAGTTCGTCAGGACGCTGGGTATGCAGGTTCAGGCGCACCCGCGGGTTGCCGTCGCGGAATAGCCGGATGGCCAGCGGCAGCGGCCAGCAGTGCTGGCCGAGCACGCCATCGACGCAGCCCAGGTGCAGCACCTCGCGGTCGCGGCCGCCCAGCCCTGTCACCTGCTCGCGGAAGCGCTCGATATCGACGAACAGGCCGAGCGCCGCTTCATACAGTTGCTGCCCTTCCTCGGTGAGCTGGAAACCGCTGCTGCCACGCCGGCAGAGCGAATATCCCAGGCGCAATTCGAGATCGCGAACCAGCACGCTCAGCCGCGACAGGCTGGTATTCAGGCGCACCTGGGCGGCGGTGAAGCCGCCCGCCTCGACAATGGTGCAGAAGGTGCGCAGCAGGCGCAGGTCGATATCGGACAGATTGCCCAGCATGGGAGTTCTCGTGGCGGCGGGCGCAGGCCTTCCGTTATAGCGCCGAGCGCGCCGCCCCGTGAACCCCCAGGGCGGTCACCGGCGCGCAGCGACCGAATCGGCCAGGACGCAGAGCAGTTCGAACATCATGGTGGCGCCCACCAGCGCGGTCGCTCCGCCCTGGTCGAACGGCGGCGAAACTTCCACCACGTCGGCGCCAATCAGGTTCAGCCCCTGCAGGCCGCGAATCATGTGCTGCGCCTCCAGGGTGGTCATGCCGCCGATCTCCGGCGTTCCGGTACCGGGCGCGTAGGCCGGGTCGAGCACATCGACGTCGAAGGTGACGTAGGTCGGCTCCTGCCCCACCACGCGGCGGACTTCGGCGAGCGTGGCCTCCACTCCCAGGTCGGCGAACTCTTCCATGTGGATCACGCGGATGCCTTGCTCAAGGGCGAAGGCTTCGTCGTCGGCGTCGTAGATCGAACCGCGAATGCCGATCTGTACCGTGCGCTTCGGGTCCAGCAGGCCTTCCTCGATGGCCCGGCGGAACGGCGTGCCGTGGGTGTATGGGTTGTCGCCGAAGTAGCGGTCGTTGGTGTCGGAGTGGGCGTCGAAATGCACCATGCCGACGGGCCGCTCGGCGGCCAGCGCGCGGAAGATCGGCAGGGTCACCAGGTGATCGCCACCCACCGACAGCGGGATGGTGCCGGCGGCATGGATGCGCCGGTAGAAGCCCTCGATCTGCTTGAGCGAATCGAGCAGGTCGATGGGATTCACCGGGGCGTCGCCGATATCACCGATGCGCAGCAGGTCATAGGGCGCGATGCGGCTGACGTGGTGCACCTTGCGCATCAGGCTCGACTGGTTGCGCACCTCGCGCGGGCCGTGACGGGCGCCGGCGCGGTTGGTGGTGCCGCCGTCCCAGGGCACGCCGAGCAGGGCGATATCGACCTGCGCCGGGTCTTCGAAGATCGGCAGGCGCATGAAACTGGGGATGCCGGCAAAGCGGGGGACCTGCGCGGCATCCAGGGGTTGCGGGAAGTCGTGGGGCATGGGGCGTCTCCTGTCGGATTGGGGTTCAGTCGGCCTGCGCCTGCAGGCTGGCAGCCGGTGCGCCGGCGAGGCTGACCACCACGAAGGTGACCAGGCTGGCGAGCAGGCCGTAGGCGATGGGGGTATTGGCGAGCACGCCGTCGATGGCCATGAAGGCGACCACTACCAGGCAGCCCACGACGATGCTGGCCATGGCTCCGCGAGCGGAGGCGCGGCGCCACAGCAGGGCGCCGAGGATCGGCACCAGCAGGCCGCCAACGAGCAGGTTGTAGGCAATGCTCAGGGCACCGATGACATCGTTCACCAGGCACGCCAGGGCCAGCATCACCACGCCCATCAGCAGCGTGAACAAGCGGCTCTCGCGCAGGCCGTTGGGCGCGCCGGGGCGCAGGAAGCGCGCATAGATGTCCTCCTGGAACACCGTGGCGGCAGCCAGCAGGCAGCCCGAGGCGGTGGACATGATGGCCGACAGCGCCGCTGCCACGACCAGCCCACGCAGGCCCGGCTGGAGCACCTGGCGGGTGACTTCCGCATAGGCGTTCTCCGGCACCGCCAGGTTGGGTAGCAGCACATGCGCGGCGGCGCCGATCAGTGCACAGGCCAGGCCGTAGAGCATGCAGTAGACGCCCGCGCCGAGGCCGGCGTAGCGCACCACCTTCTCGCTGCGTGCGGTGAACACGCGCTGCCAGATGTCCTGGCCGATCAGGGCGCCGAAGAAGTACAGCAGGAAGTAGGTGAGGATGGTGTCCAGGCCGATGTGGCCGAGATCGAAGAAGCCCGCCGGCAGCACTTCCTGCATACGCGACAGTCCGCCCGCCTGCTGGATCGACAGCGGCAGCAGCACGGCGAAGATGCCCAGCGTCTTGATCACGAACTGGATGATGTCGGTGAGGGTCAGCGACCACATGCCGCCGATCACCGAATAGACAATGACGATGCCGCCGCCGCAGAGGATTGCCGGAATGCGCGGAATCTCGAAGACCACCTCGGTCACCGAGCCGATGGCGATGGTCGCGGTGACCGCCACCATCAGGTCGTAGGCGACCATCACGATGCCACCGATCAACCGCGAGGACGCCTGGTAGCGCTGCTCGAGGATCTGCGTGACGGTATAGACCTTCAGCCTGGCGATCTGCCGCGAGAACACCAGGCTGAGGACGATGATCCCCAGGCCCAGCATGAACACCAGCCACAGGCCGGACAGCCCGTAGAGGTAGCCGAGCTTCACGGTGCCGATGGTGGAAGCGCCGCCGAGCACCACCGCCGCCATGGTGCCCAGGTAGAGCCCCGGGCCGAGGCGGCGCCCGGCCACGAGGAAGTCGTTCTGGTTGCGCGCCTTGCGCATTCCGTACCAGCCCAGGGCAAGCATGCCCAGGGCGTAGACCAGCATGATCAGGTAATCGAGCAGCATCGCGGGGGGCTCCTGTTGTTGTTGTGTGGGAATCAGGCCTTCGCCCCAGCAGCCTGATGCGCCTCGCCCCGCCGGCAAATCCCCGAAGCCGGAAGCCAACTTTCGCTGCCGCGAAAGTGCTGCTCCAGCCTCAATCCACAGTCCATCAGTCGCTCTTCCGGGCACCTCTCGCGAAAAACTTCTGCCTCCCCAAGTGCTTGATTCGTATACGTATGTTATCGTTGTATACTGTGTATACAGCGTAAACGGAGCTGTTCAAAAAGTGACCACCGTTGTTTCGTTCCGCGCCGATGACGCCCTGGTGGCAGCGCTGGACCAACTGGCCCGCGCCACTCACCGGGATCGGCCGTATCACCTGCGCCAGGCCCTGGCGCAGTACCTCGAGCGCCAGAGCTGGCACGTGGCGGCCATCGATGAAGGCGTGGCGGATGCCGATGCCGGCCACCTGCTCGCGCACGCCGCCATCGAAGCCAAGTGGGGCCTGGCATGAGCCTGCAGTGGACGCACAAGGCGGCGGCCGACCTGGACGCCATATACGACCACTACGTCGTACTGATCGGCCCGGAGAAGGCTCTGCGAGCCATCCAGGACATCGTCGAGCAGGTGAGCCCGCTGGCGAACCTGGAGCAGAGCAGCAGCGGCGCGCCCAGCGAGGTTCCGGGCGTGCGCGAATTGGCGGTCGAGCGCTGGCCATACCAGGCCGCATTCCGGGTAAAAGGCCGTTCTGTACAGATTTTGCGCATCGACCGTGTGGATAACCCGGGGTAAAAGTGGCCGCATGGTTACAAGATGTTTCAAAGTATTGACTTTGTCATTTGCTCAAAAAGCATCCAAATTAACGCAAGCAGGTACAGCAGTCTTTCTATCAACCAGTTTTGGCCATATGGATATTATGTGACCGCAAACCTCACATGCAGTCATCCAGGCTGAGCGACGCCTGGCTTTTTCCAGGCAACAAAAAACCCGGCCTTGGCCGGGTTTTTTCGTTTTTGGCGCTTTCGCCTGCGCTATCAGGCGGCTTGCCAGTTCACCGGCAGTTGGCCTTCTTTCCAGGCAAAGCGATCGAGGTGGCTGACCACCACGTTCTGCAGGCGCTCGAGGCCTTCCGCATCGGCGGACTCTGCCTCCATCAGCAAGGCTTCAGGCGTTGCCTGCAGGCGGCAGGTGCCGAATTCGAAGGTCAGCACGCCGCGGTCTTCAGTCAGTTCGACCGGCAACTTGTGGGCGAAGTGGTTGCACAGGCGCTTGAGGTAGCGCGCGGCATCGGGGGTAGTAACGGTGGCACGGCTCGAAGGCATCTTTTCTCTTCTCCATTTTGGGAGATGACATCCTAGGCGCCGGCAATCAAGGGAAAAACCCGCTATTTTGCCTTTCACTCTTTAGCGGAGCTTCACAATGGACAATCTTCGCGGCATGGCGGTATTTGCCACCGTGGTCGCGCGCGGCTCCATGGCCGCCGCAGCGGAAGCGCTGGGCATGACGCCTTCGGCAGTCAGCCAGCAGATCCGCAAGCTCGAAGCCCACGCGCAGGTCACGTTGCTGCACCGCACCACCCGCAAGCTGACCCTCACCGAGGCGGGCGAAGCCTTCTACCGCAGTTGCGCGCAGATGCTGGCGATTGCCGAAGAGGCCGAGCAGCGCCTGGGCGAATGGCGCGAGGCGCCGGTGGGTGAGCTGCGCCTGGCAGCGCCGGTGGGTTTCTCCGGCAAGCTGATCACCGAGGCGCTGCGCCCGCTGCTGGAGAACCATCGCCAATTGCGCCTGCAACTGTTCTTCCACGACGAGCAGATCGACCTGATCGAGCAGCGCATCGACCTGGCGATTCGGGTTGGCAGCCTGTCCGACTCCAGCCTGGTGGCGCGGCACCTGGCCGAGTGGAACAACGTCATCTGTGCCGCGCCTGCCTATCTGCGCCGGATGCCGGCCATCGACCATCCGCAGCAGCTGCAGGGCGTCGACTGGCTGGCGCTGAACACCGTGGCGCATCAGGCCTACCTGAACTTCAGCGGGCCGGGCGGGGAGAGCTGCAAGCTGCGGCTCGAGGCGCGCGTGGCCGCCAACAGCATGATTGCCCTGCGCCAGTTCACCCTCGACGGCCTCGGCGTTTCCGCCCAACCGGAGCCGGAGGTGCGCGAGGCACTGGAGGAGGGCAGGCTGGTGCGCCTGCTGCCGGAGTGGTCGCTGCCGCCGTTCGGCATCTACGCCGTGACCCCGCGCCGCGATGCGCAGCCGGCCAAGGTGAAAGTCGCCATCGAGGCACTGCGCCGGCATCTCGGCGGCTCGACCACGCTGCGCTTCCACGCGCCGGTATGAGGCGCGCTACCATGGCCCTCTTGATGCCCGGAGTGAACACGACATGGCCCTGAACTGGACCTGCAAGCACCACCGCGACCTGACCAAGGAAGAGCTCTACGCCGTCCTGCAACTGCGCACCGAAGTCTTCGTGGTGGAACAGAAATGTCCTTACCAGGAAGTCGATGGCCTGGACCTGATCGGCGACACCTGCCATCTGATGGTGGAGCAGGGCGGCCAGCTGATCGGCTACCTGCGCCTGCTCGACCCGCAGCAGCACGACGGCGACGTAGTGATCGGCCGCGTGGTGATCGCCCCGCAGGGCCGCGGCACCGGCCTTGGCCACCAGCTGATGGAACAGGCGCTACAGGCCATCGCCCAGCGCTGGCCGGGGCTGCCGGTATACCTCTCGGCTCAGGCGCATCTGCAGGGCTACTACGGTCGCTATGGCTTCACGCCGGTGACCGAGGTCTACCTGGAAGACGACATCCCGCATATCGGGATGCGTCGCGTCGCCTGAATCAGGCCGGGTAATGCCGGCCAAGGAAGTCGCCCAGCAGGGCGTTGACCCGCTCCGGCTGCTGGCTCTGAATCCAGTGGCCGCAGTTCTCCAGCACATGCTGTTCGAGGTTGGGCACGTGCTCGGGCATGCGCTGTACGGTGTAGGCCTCGAAACGGCCCACCGGGTCGCGGTCGCCGATCAGGAACAGCGTCGGCTGCTCGACCTTGCGCCCGGCCAGCGGCTCGGTGCGCTGCCAACTGCGCTCGAAGTTGCGGTACCAGTTGAGCGCGCCATGGAAACCACGACCCTCGAAGGTCCGCACATACCACTGGAAGTCTTCGGCGCTGCACCAGCTCGGGTGCGCCGGCGGCGGTGGCAGGCCGTCGAACAGGCGGCCATCGGGGGACTGCTCGGGAGCCAGGCGCACGTTGTCGCCGAGGAAGTGGCGCAGGCTCAGCGCGACGTCCGCATCCAGCTCGGCCTCTGCGCGGCCGGGCTGCTGGAAGTAGAGGATGTAGAAGAACCTGTCGGCGAACACCTCGCGCATGATTTCCACCGGCGGGCGTTTCGCCCGGCCGGCGAAGGGCACCGAGAGCGTCGCCAGGACCTCCACGCGCTGCGGCTCCAGCAGCGCCAGGTGCCACGCCACCGGCGCCCCCCAGTCATGGCCAAGCATCGCCACGCGCTCATGCCCCAGCGCGTCCATGGCGCCCTGGATGTCCGCGCAGAGCGTCAGCACGTCGTAGGCGTCCACCTCCTGCGGCGCGCTGCTCTGGCCGTAACCACGCATCTCCGGGACGAACACCCGGTAGCCGGCAGCGGCGAGGGCGCGCATCTGGTGCTGCCAGGAATGCCAGCACTCGGGAAAACCGTGCAGCATCCACACCGCTTTGCCGTCCGCCGGGCCGCAGCTGTAGAGGCTGAGCTGGATGCCGTTGACCGCCAGCAACTGGTGTTCGAAGTCGTTCATGGCACGCGCTCCCGCAAAGTGTGAGCTTCACTATGCCAAGCCCGGCGCCTCGGTCGAACCCTATTCACCAGGCGAATGAACAGACCTTCCAGCCGGCGCAACGGCGCAGGCAAGGCTGGATAATCCCCGGCGCCGCCAACGACACAAGCAAGGAAGAAACCTCGTGAGACGCCAGCCCTCTGCTCAGCTCTGCGCGGAACTCGATGCCATCCTGCGGGCCGAACTTCGCGCCGGCAACCAGCTCGGCGAAGGCCCTGTGCGCACCGACTGGCCGCAGCCCGGGTCGAACTACGCGGCCCTGCGGGATAGCCTGAAAACCCGCGCGCCTGGTGACTCCGGCCCCGTTCGCCACTCGATCTGCCGCGATCCGCACTACGGCTGGAACGACGAATGCTACTGCGAATTGCACGGCGACCTGCTGGTCGCGGGCAGCACGCAACGCCCCTGACCACAGGCCTACGAAAAGCCTTGCAATCTGTCGATAAAAAACAGCATCGTATTCTGCACAGCGAAACATGATTCCGTAAAACAAGATAAAGACGGAGCACAGCATGTCAGAAGCGGTACAGCTCGAACGCCGGGGTGAGATTGCCCTGGTGACGGTCGACAACCCACCGGTGAACGCCCTCGGACACGCCGTCCGCGCCGGGCTGCTCGCCGCCTTCCAGCAGGCCGAGGCCGATCCGCAGGTGCGCGCGGTGGTACTGGTGTGTTCCGGGCGCACCTTCATGGCCGGCGCCGATATCCGCGAGTTCGGCAAACCGCCGCAGGCGCCGTCACTGCCGGAAGTGGTCGAGATCATCGAAGGTGCGACCAAGCCGAGCGTCGCGGTGATCCACGGCACCGCCCTGGGCGGCGGCCTGGAAGTGGCGCTGGCCTGCCATTACCGCATTGCCCGCCGCGACGCCCAGCTCGGCCTGCCGGAAGTGAAGCTCGGTCTGCTCCCCGGTGCCGGCGGCACCCAGCGTCTGCCGCGCCTGGCCGGTGTGGAAAAGGCGCTGGACATGATCGTCTCCGGCACGCCGATCCGCGCGCCGGAAGCCCTCGAATTCAATGTCGTCGAAGAGCTCATCGACGGCGACCTGGTCGAAGCCGGCCTCGCCTTCGCCCAGCGCCTGCTGGCAGACGGCAAGGGCCCCCGCCGCACCGGCGAGCGTAACGAGCGCGTGCAGGAAAGCGGCCTCGCCGAGGCGATCGCGCACAAGCGCGGCGAAGTGCAGAAGCGCCTGCCCGGCCAGTTCTCTCCGCTGCGCTGCATCGACGCGGTAGAAGCCGCCACCCAACTGCCATTGCGCGAGGGGCTCGCCCGCGAGCGCGAACTCTTCCAGCAATGCATGCAATCGCCACAGCGCGCCGCGCAGATTCACGCCTTCTTCGCCGAGCGCGAAGCGGCCAAGGTCGAAGGCCTCGCGCCCGCGACTCAACCGCGCGAGGTACGCAGCGCCGCAGTGATTGGCGGCGGGACCATGGGCGTCGGCATCGTCCTGTGCTTTGCCAACGCGGGCATCCCGGTGCAACTGCTGGAGGTGAACGACGAAGCCCTGCAACGCGGCCTCGACCGCGCCCGCAGCCTGTACGCCGCCAGCGTGGCGCGCGGCAGCCTGGGCGCCGAGGAGATGGAGCGGCGCATGGGCCTGATCAGTGGCGTACTCGATTACGCCGCGCTGGGCGACGTGGACGTGGTGGTCGAAGCGGTGTTCGAAAGCCTCGACGTGAAGCGCCAGGTCTTCGAGCAACTGGACGCCGTGTGCAAACCCGGCGCAGTCCTCGCCAGCAACACCTCCTCGCTGGACCTGGACGAAATCGCCGCCTTCACGAAGCGTCCGCAGGACGTGGTCGGCCTGCACTTCTTCAGCCCGGCCAACGTCATGCGCCTGCTCGAAGTGGTGCGCGGCAGGGCCACCGCGGACGCCGTGCTGGCCACCGCCATGCAGCTGGGCAAGCGCCTGAAGAAAGTCTCGGTGGTAGTCGGCGTGTGCGACGGTTTCGTCGGCAACCGCATGATCTTCCAGTACGGCCGCCAGGCCGAGTTCCTGCTGGAGGAGGGCGCCACACCCGCACAGGTGGACCGCGCGCTGCGCACCTTCGGCATGGCCATGGGGCCGCTGGCGGTGCGCGATCTGTCGGGCCTCGACATCAGCCACGCGATCCGCTCGCGCCAGCGACCGAACCTGAAACCCGGCCAGACCCTGCCGACTGTGCTCGACCACCTGATCGCCGCCGGCATGCTCGGGCAGAAGACCGGCACCGGCTTCTACCAGTACGGCGAGGGCGGCCGCGCCCCGCAGGACAACCCGGCGCTGCCGGCCATGCTCGAGCAGGCTGCCGCCGAACGCGGCATCACTCGCGCGCCGCTCGGGGATGAAGAGATCGTCGAGCGCTGCATCTACGCGCTGATCAACGAGGCGGCGAACATCCTCGACGAAGGCATCGCCCAGCGCGCCAGCGACGTTGATGTGATCTTCCTCAACGGCTACGGCTTCCCCGCCTGGCGCGGCGGCCCGCTGTTCCATGCCGACAGCGTCGGCCTCGCCCACGTGCTCGAACGAATCCGCGAGTTCCACCAGCGCCTCGGCGCGTGGTGGAAACCCGCGCCGCTACTCGAATGCCTGGTGGCCGAAGGCCGCCGCTTCGCCGATCTCTGAGGACCTGCCATGGACATCCATTTCACCCCCGACGAACTGGCCTTCCGCGATGAAGTCCGCGCCTTCCTCGAAGCCAGATTGCCCAAGGACATCGCCACCAAGGTGCGCCTGGGCAAGCACCTGAACAAGGGCGACCACCAGCGCTGGCAGCGCGTGCTCACCGAGCAGGGCTGGTACGCCACGCACTGGCCGGAGGAGTACGGCGGCACCGGCTGGAACGCCGTGCAGAAGCACATCTTCGAAGAGGAATGCGCCGCCTTCGGCGCCCCGCGCACCATCCCCTTCGGCGTCAACATGGTCGCCCCGGTGCTCATCAGGTTCGGCACGCCCGAGCAGCAGGCGCACTACCTGCCGCGCATCCTCGACGGCAGCGACTGGTGGTGCCAGGGCTACTCCGAGCCGGGCGCCGGCTCCGACCTCGCTTCGCTGAAGACCCGCGCGGTGCGCGACGGCGAGCACTACGTGGTGAACGGCCAGAAGACCTGGACCACCCTCGGCCAGCACGCCGACTGGATCTTCTGCCTGGTGCGCACCGACCCCGAGGCGCAGCAGCAGCGTGGCATCAGCTTCCTGCTGATCGACATGCAGACGCCGGGTATCACCGTGCGCCCGATCATCACCCTGGACGGCGAGCACGAGGTCAACGAAGTCTTCTTCGACAACGTGCGCGTGCCGGTAGAAAACCTCGTCGGTCGCGAGAACGAAGGCTGGACCTGCGCCAAGTACCTGCTCACCTACGAGCGCACCGGCCTGGCCGGCATCGGAGCGTCCAAGGCGGTGCTCGCGCACCTCAAGCGCGTGGCCAGCCGTGAGCTCTGCGACGGCAAGCCGATGCTCGAAGACCCACTGTTCCGCGCCCAGGTGGCGGAGGTGGAGATGCAGCTGATGGCCATCGAGATGAGCACCCTGCGCATCCTCGCTGCTGCCCGCGAAGGCGGTGTGCCGGGCGCGGAAAGCTCGATCCTGAAGGTGAAGGGTACGGAGATCCGCCAGGCTATCAGCCACCTGCTGCGCAAGGTACTCGGCCCCTACGCGCTGCCCTTCATCGAAGACGAATTCGAGCTGGGCGCCGAGCCGCTGCACGCGGACTATTCGGCGGCGCCCGCCAGCCAGTACTTCAACCTGCGCAAGCTGTCGATCTTCGGCGGCTCCAACGAAATCCAGAAGAACATCGTCTCGAAGATGATTCTCGAACTGTGAGGGGCTGAGCATGGACTTCAAACTGAGCGAAGAGCAGCAGATGCTGCAGGACACCGCGGCGCGCCTGGTGCGCGACGCCTATCCGTTCGACAAGCGCGAGGGCTTCAGCCAGAGCGAGCGCGGCTACAGCGTCGAGTTCTGGCGCCAGCTCGGCGAGCTGGGGCTGACTTCGGTGTCGTTGCCGGAAGGCCACGGCGGCTTCGGCGGCGGCGTCGAGAGCATGCTGGTGCTCACCGAACTGGGCCGCGGCCTGTGCCTGGAGCCGTACCTGCAATCGGTGGTGCACGCCGGCGGCCTGATCGCCCAGTTGGGCAGCGATGCACAGAAGGATCATTGGTTGCCGCGCATCGCCAGCGCCGAGGCGCAATTGGCCGTCGCGCTGGAAGAGCGGCAAAGCCATTACCAGTTGCACGATGTGCAGACCCGCGCGGAACAGGCCGGAGGCGGCTGGCAACTCAGCGGCCGCAAGGCGGTGGTGATCGGCGGGCAGAGCGCCACGGCGATCCTCGTCTCGGCGCGGGTGTCCGGCAATGGGCGGGACGAGGCGGGCATCGGCCTGTTTCTCATCGACCCGCAGCAGGCCGGCGTCAGCCGCCGCGAGTATCCGACCGTGGACGGCCAGCGCGCCTGCGAGCTGTTCCTCGACGGCGCCCTCGGCGAAGCCCTCGGCACGCCGGGTGACGCGCTACCGGCGCTGCGTTACCAGCAGGGCCGCGCCATCGCCGCGCAATGCGCCGAAGCCCTCGGCAGCCTGCAGGAAGCCTGCGCGCTGACCCTGGACTACCTGAAGACGCGCAAGCAGTTCGGCATCCCCATCGGCAAGTTCCAGGTGCTGCAGCACCGCATGGTGGACATGCGCAGCGAGCTGGAACAGGCCACCAGCATGGCGATCCTCGCCGCCTGCGTCGCCGACCAACCCGACAGCGCCGAGCGCAGCCGCACCCTGGCGGCGGCCAAGTTCATCGTCACCCGGGCGGCACGCTACGTGGCCGAGCAGGCGATCCAGCTGCACGGTGGCATCGGCATGACCTGGGAATACGTCCTCGCACACCACGCCAAGCGGCTGGTGATGCTCAGCCACCAGCTGGGCGATGACGATCATCACCTGAAGGTTTATGCGGGGTTGATGGAGGTGGCGTAACTAACACGCCAGCCCTTGCAGGAGCGAGCTTGCTCGCGAACCGCCCGGCATCGGAGCTGCCGGCAAGTCTCTTCGCGAGCAAGCTCGCTCCTACAGGAAAAGCCTGCCCCGCGTCCTGAGTCGGGCTCGGGCTTTTGCTTTCGAAGGCTTCCAGAGAAGCGTCCGCACACACCGAACCGCCCCTTTCAGCAGGCCTCGTTGAAGCGGAGCTTCAGGGGTTGAGCGACATGGATGTCGCGAGAGCCACGACGGGCCAGGGATGGCCCGCCGTGGCGGGCCCCTGAAACTTCGCTTCGACGAGGGAATTTTTCGCCTAGGCGAAAAACCGGATGGAGGGGCAAGACTTTTTGGTTCCTTTTGTGGCGTTTGACAAAAGGAACTCGCCGAGAGGCGAAACCAAATCCATCAGCACACGCCGAAGCGGCGCAGAAACACCCAACGGAAAGCATCGCGGAGAAACTCAGGCCCCGAGGCTCTCGATATCCCGCGCCAGAATCTCCAGCTCATGGGCCAGCGACCCGCGCAGCGTTTCTTCGCTGAGCTGGAACGACGGCGCCCCGCAGGTCAGCGCCATCAGCCCACCGTCGGCCAGGCGCAACGGCACACCCGCCGCGCGCACGTTGCGGTCCCAGTCGCCCAGCGACAGGCAGAAGCCATGCTCGTAATACTCCTCGAAGGAGGCATCGAGCGAAGCACGCATCACCGACCAATCGCCTTCGTGACGCTCCTGCAGCGCCGACAGCAAGTGCTCGCGCTCCTGTTGCGGGGTCGCGGCGAGATAGGCGCGGCCAGCAGCGGTGGTGGCCAGCGGCAGGCGTACGCCGGCGTCCATGCGCAGGGACGTGGCTTCCGGTGGGCGGCAGTTTTCCACGTAGATCATCGATAGCCAGTCGCGGCAGGTCAGGCCCACCGTGGTGTTGGTGCGGCGGGCAAAGGCGTCCATGTACGGCTTGGCCAGCTGGCGCACGCGCAGGTTGGAAACGTACGCGTAACCCAGCGCCAGCACGCCGGAATCGAGCTGGTACTTCTCGTGCTGCTGCGAGTAGCAGAGGTAGCCCAGCTGGGTCAGGGTATAGGTCATGCGCGACACCGTAGCCTTGGGCAGGCCGGTGATCCGCGAGATTTCCTGGTTGCCGAGCACCACCGAGCCGTGGGTGAAGGCGCGCAGCACGTCCAGTCCGCGGGCCAGCGCCTCGACGTACTTGCGGTCCTTGGGGTTGCTGCTGTCTTCGACGTCGTCGCTCATGGGGCCTCGGCGGGGTATTCGGGTGGACGTGCGCCGCGCGCGGCGCGGGCGAACGATAGCAGATCGAGCGCATTCCCCGCAGCGCTCCGGGCCTGCTCGTTGCGCCAGGCAAGCCTATCGCATACCATCAATTTCGACACGCTGTTTCACTGTGCAGAACAACAATTCGAAGCTCAGAGAAAAAGTACGGAGAAGTCGATGCCTGCCATTGCGACCGGATACGTGGCCAGCGAGATCGCCCGCCACGCCTACGAGAACCTGTACGACCTGCTGCAACGTGCCTCCCGCGAATTCCCCGAACGCCACGCGTTCTCCTGTGGCGACAGCCATCTCAGCTTCGCCGAACTGGAGCGCCAGGCCGACGCCTTCGCCCGCTACCTGCGCCACCACGCCGGGCTGCAACCCGGCGACCGCCTGGCGCTGATGCTGCCCAATTCCCTGCAGTACCCCATCGCCACCTTCGGCGCGCTGAAGGCCGGCGTGGTGCTGGTGAACACCAACCCGCAGTACACCGCCAGCGAGCTGCGCCACCAATTGGCCGACTCCGGCGCCAGCGCCGTATTGCTGCTCGACCGCCTGCTGCCGCTGTTGCGCGGCGTACAGGCGCACAGCGAGGTGCGGCAGATCCTGCTGACCTCGATCGACGACCTGGAGCGCCCGCAGCTCGACAGCGACGAAGCCGACTGCACGCGCTTCCAGCAGGCCCTGCGCCTGGGCGCCGAGGCGCCGCCGGTGGCCATCGAGCCGGGGCTGGATCGCCTTGCGCTGCTGCAATACACCGGCGGCACCACCGGCGTCTCCAAGGGCGCGATGCTCAGCCACCGCAGCCTGATCGCCAACGTCGTGCAGACCCTGGAACTGTTCCTGCGCCCCGGCCTGCTGGAACCCGCCAGCGACGTGCGCATCGCGCCGCTGCCGCTCTACCACATCATGGCGTTCTCGACGAACCTGCTGTCCTCGGTGGGCATGGGCCTGCACACGGTGTTCATCCGCGACGGTCGTAACCTCGACGAGATCATCGGCGCGATGCGCCGCTATCCCTTCACCCTGATGAGCGGGATCAACACCCTGTTCGTCGGCCTGATGAACCACCCGGATTTCGCCGCCGTCGACTTCAGCCACCTGAAGTGGGTGACCTCCGGCGGCGCGCCGCTGAACCGCGAAGTGGGCCGGCGCTGGGAGGCCGCGACCGGCGCGCCGGTGCGCGAGGGCTTCGGCCTCACCGAGGCGTCGCCGGTGGTTTCCACCGGTACGCTGCACAGCCCCTACCGCGAGGGTTACGTCGGCCAGGCGCTGGTGGATACCGAACTGCGCACCGTGGACGAGGAGGGCAACGATACCGGCCCGGACCAGCCTGGCGAGCTGTGGCTGCGCGGCCCGCAGGTGATGCAGGGCTACTGGCAGCGTCCGGAGGAGAGCGCCCAGGTACTGACCGGCGATGGCTGGCTGAAGACCGGCGACATCGCCGAACTGGACGCCAACGGCATGTTGAAGATCGTCGACCGCAAGAAGGACATGATCCTGGTCTCCGGCTTCAACGTGTTCCCCAACGAAGTGGAAGACGTGGTGATGCGCCACCCCGGCGTGCGCGAATGCGTGGCCATCGGTGTGCCGGACGAGCGCAAGGGCGAGTCGGTGAAGCTGTTCGTCAGCCTCAAGGACGAATCGCTGGCGCCGGCGCAGATCATCGCCCACTGCCGCGAGCACCTCACCGGCTACAAGGTGCCGAGCTTCGTCGAGGTGCTCGACGAACTGCCCAAGACCAGCGTCGGCAAGCTGCTGCGCCGTCAGCTGCGCGACCTCGAGCTGGCGAAAAGGACCACCGCGTGAGCCCAGCGTCTATGGTTGAAGCAGGTTCGCACGACGAGACCCGCCGCATGACCGAGTCCTTCAACCGTATCGGCGTCATCGGCGCTGGCGCCATGGGCCGTGGCATCGCCCAGTTGTTCGCCGGCGCCGGCCTGCCGGTGCGCCTGTACGACAGCAACCCGCAGAGCGTGGAGCAGGCGCTGGCCTTCAACCGCGAACTGCTCGAGCGCGCAGTGGCCAAGGGCAAGCTCAGCCCGGAGGCGCTGGTGGCGACGATGCAGCGCCTGTTACCCACCCACAGCCTCGATGAGCTGGCCGATTGCGACCTGCTGATCGAGGCCATCATCGAGGACCTCGGCGCCAAGCAGGCGCTGCTCGCGGAGCTGGAAAAGCGCGTGGCACCGGACGCCGTGCTCGCCAGCAACACCTCATCGCTGTCGGTGACTCGCATCGCCGCGCGCTGCCGGCATCCGGAGCGGGTCGCGGGCTTCCATTTCTTCAACCCGGTGACGCTGATGCGCATCGTCGAAGTGGTGCGCGGCCAGCGCACCGACGAGTCGGTGGTGCGCCGCCTGAGTCGGCTGGCGGAGCAGGCCGGGCACTTCCCGGCGATGTCACCGGACAGCCCCGGCTTCATCGTCAACCACGCCGGCCGCGCCTTCAGCACCGAGGCGCTGCGCATACTCGGCGAAGGCATAGCCACGCCGGCGCAGATCGACCGCATCCTGCGCGACGGCGTGGGCTTCCGCATGGGGCCCTTCGAACTGCTCGACCTGACCGGCCTGGACGTCTCCCACGCGGTGATGGAGTCGCTCTACCAGCAGTTCTACCAGGACCCGCGCTACACCCCGTCGCCGCTGGCCGCGCAACGTGTCGCCGGTGGCCTGCTCGGGCGCAAGAACGGCGAAGGCTTCTACCGCTATCACGACGGCCAGCCGGTGCGTGAGCCCGAGGAACAGCACGAAGCCGTGCTGCTCAATCGTCCGTACTGGCTCGATAGCCAGGACCCGGAGCTGCGCCACCGCGTGGCCGCCATCCTGACCCTTGGCGGCGTGGTGCTGGAGACCAGCGAAGCCCCATCGTCCCGTGCCATCTGCCTGGTCACCCCGCTGGGCGTGGACGCCAGCACCCGCATCGACGCACTCGGCCTGCCGCCTGATCGCAGCCTGGCGCTGGAAACCTTCAGCGAACTCGACCGCCGCCGCGTGCTGATGCGCCAGCCGGCGCTCGACCCGGCGCTGGAGGCCCAGGCCCGCCAGGCACTGGGCAGCGACGGCGTGCCGGTGGAGGTGATCAACGACTCACCCGGCTTCATCTGCCAGCGAGTGGTCGCCGGCATCGTCAACCTGGGCTGCGAGATCGCCCAGCGCGGCATCGCCACGCCCGTAACGCTGGACCGCGCGGTGCAACTGGCGCTGGGTTATCCGTTCGGCCCGCTGGCGTTCGGCGAGCACTATGGCGCGGCACGCATCCTCACCATCCTTCAGGGCTTGCAGGCCTGCTACGGCGAAGCGCGCTACCGGCCCAGCCCCTGGCTGCGCCGCCGGGTGCAGCTGGACTTGCCGTTGCATAGCCCGGATCGGGCGGAGTGATTGCGCGGAAAGCCTGACCGGCATCGACGCCGACAGTAGCCTGTAGGAGCGAGCTTGCTCGCGAACGGATTTCCCGGCAGCTCCGGTATTGGCCGGTTCGCGAGCAAGGAACCAGGCATCCCCCTCGCTCCTGCGAACAGCGATGGCGCCGTCAGAACGCCAGGTGCCGCCCCGCCATCAGTTGCTCCAGCGCCGCCTTGCGCTGCGCCGGCGGCAGCGCGCCAAGCCTTTCCACCCGCACATAGAACGCCGGCCAGTTACCACCCACCTGGCCGAACAGCGCGGCGAAGGCTGGCACCCACTGGTCGTAGAGGCCGAAGGGCAGCAACTTGGCGTTGTTCAGCGGGCCGTTGACCCAGGCATCGAACGGCGCCTTGCCGCCCCAGTCCTGATCACGCATCTGTGCATAGTCGTGGCGCAGGCGCTCGAACTCGGCGACCTTGCCGGCGCGCTTCTGCGCGTCGCTGCGCGGGCTGGCGTAGAGCGCCTGCAGGCGCTCACGGGTGTCCAGTACAAGCTGGGTGAAGCGCTTGCGTTGTTCGGCCAGCAGCGCCGACTCGTCCGGCAGATGGCGCGCAGCGCGCCAGCGGCGGCCGCCCTCGGCCTCGACAAAGGAGGCGTAGGACTCATTGAAGGCCGTGTCGCCAGGCAGGTAGAACTTCTGGTGCGCCAGCTCGTGGAAGATCGTCTCGGCCAGGCGCTGGTCGCCCCAGCGCATCATGCTGCTGAGGATCGGATCGTCGAACCAGCCCAGCGTCGAATAGGCCTCCACGCCACCCACGTAGACATCCAGCCCCTGCTCCTGCAAGCGCTTCGCCTCGGCCTGTGCGCCCTTGTCGCCGTAATAGCCGCGATAGGCCACGCAGCCGGCAATGGGGAAGCAGTGGGTCAGCGGCTGCAACGACAGCTCCGGCGTGGCGAACACGTTCCACACCACGTTGGGCCGGTGGATATCCGCATAGAGGCGGTAGCTCTGGTTGTCCGGCAGGCCCAGCTCGGCGCTGGCGAAGGCGCGGGCCTCCTGGGACAGCTCCAGGCGCTGGCGCAAGGCCGGGTCGCGGGTCGGGTCGGCGAGCACCTCGGCCACCGGTTCGCGGGCGGCGAGCAGGCGCAACTGGCCATCGGCCAACTGGCCGTAGTAACTCACCGTGGAGCAACCGCTCAGCGCCCAGATCGCCAGGCAGGGAACCCAGCGGCACAGGCGGCGGTCGAGTGTCGGGACAAGAAGGCGGAAGGGCATGCGCGGAACATAGCACAGCGCCTGGTCCGCTCGCCGCTGCCCCCTTCGACCAGGAGTTTCCCCGATGCGCGCCCTCCTTATTCCTGCCGGCCTGCTCGCCCTGAGCGGCTGTTCGCTGCTGATGCCCCAGCCGGACCCGAACCGCGCCTGGGTCGATCTGGACACCAACAGCCAGAGCGACCTGGCAGCCATGGAAGTGGACAACAAGGAGTGGTCGAGCACGCGCTACTTCGAGGTCGACCCGGGCTCCCATGAATTGCGCGTGCGCTTCCAGTTCCAGGTCGAGCCGGTGGACATCGGCCCGGTGGACGAGGCGCTGTGGCGCGATTGCGAGATGACGGTGCAGTACAAGGAATTCGGCGCCGGCCAGCGTTACCGCCTGGAGACCGGCAGCATCGGCTTCCGCCCCTGGGCCAAGCTCTACGACGCCCAGGGCGGCGAGATCGCCCGCGGCCGCGAGCGGGGCTGCGCCAAAGCCTGAGCGGGGTATGCTGTGGGATGAGCCCATCCCATGGTGAATCTTCATGCGCCCGCACTACCTGCCCGGCCTCATTTCCCTGAGTTTCGCCCTGCTCGCCGGCTGCGCCAGCCCGCTGCCGGCCCATGACCCGCAAATGGCCTGGGTCGACCTCTACACCGCGGCGGGGAGGACGCTGATGGCCGAACGGCTGGACGGCCAGTCGGTGAACGACGGCCGCTTCTACCAGGTCACGCCGGGGCGCCATGAGCTGCTGGTGCGCTTCCAGTACGAAATCCCCAGCGGTGGCGGCATGGGCGCGATGAGCGACCCTTCGGAGCTGACCTGCCGGGTCACGGTGACCTACGACCACTTCGCCGCCGGCCAGCGCTACCACCTGGAACTGCGCCCGCAATTGCGCAGCGCCCTGGCCTTGCTGACCGACGCCAATGGCCAACTGGTGGCGAAGACGGATTTCCAGGGCGCGGTGCGCTGCGGGCCGTTCTGAGCCGCCACCAGCAGGCGGGGCGACGGCTGGGGCGCTGCCGTTGCCTGCTCGCTTCTCCGTTGCAGCAGCCTGTCGTACAGTCACGCTCCCAGTGAGCGGAGCCTCGCGAACACATGCACACGCTGCTCGACTTCAAGGAAGAAGCACTGGCCGAGTACCTGAACTCGGCTCTGCGCCGACACGGTCTGGACTCCTACGTCTTCAATGTCGGTGTCGCCGCCGACGGCAGTCCGCTGTTCTCCATCGCCTGCCCCAATGTGAGCGAGATGAGCCAGGCGCGATACCTGATCTACACCAGCACGGAGTTCATCCGCGATATCCACCCCGAGGCCGCCGAAGTACTCTGGAAAATCCGCTGGGGAGCTCGGCGCAAGGGCCGCCAGATGCTGCTCAAGCTGCTGACGTCCAGACCAGCCCTGGTGTTCTCGGCGCTGGCCCTGGGCGCGGCCGCAGTGGGTTACCTGCTGGATCTGTAGACGCGCGCCGGGAGTGCTCCTGCGCTCAGCTGTCGTTCTTCTGGTAGATAATCCGCCGCTGCCCGTTGTCGCAGGTGCCGACCACCATGTTCGGGTCTTTCACCTCGGCCTTGTCCACGATTTCCAGGGTGTAGGAGGTCACCCCGGCGGCCTGGATCTTGGTCTCGATCTCGGCCTTGAGTTCCTCGCAGGGCTTCACCGCCGCCCAGCTCGCGCCGCTTGCCAGCAGCAGCGCCGCACCACTCGCCACGGCCCACTTCATCGTCATCTTCACATTCCCTCGTCAAAGCCCCACGGCGGGGCACCCTATCCTAACGGTGGACCACCGCCGCCGGACAGAGTGCCCGGCAGGCTCATGCGAGGCTGGCGTCGAGGGTGATGCGCGCGTTGAGCAGGCGCGATACCGGGCAACCGGCCTTGGCTTTGTCGGCGATAGCCTGGAAGGTCTGCGCATCGGCGCCCGGCACCTTGGCCTTCAGGGTCAGGTGCACGGCGGTGATGGTGAAGCCATCGGTGAGTTTTTCCAGGCTGACCTCGGCCCGGGTGTCGATGCTTTCCGCGGTCAGGCCGGCCTCGCCGAGCATCATCGACAGGGCCATGGAGAAGCAGCCGGCATGGGCTGCGCCGATCAGCTCCTCAGGGTTGGTACCCGGCTTGTCCTCGAAGCGCGTGTTGAAGCCGTAGGGTTGCGATTTCAGCGCGCCGCTTTCGGTGGAGATCGTGCCCTTGCCGTCCTTCAGGCCGCCCTGCCAGCGGGCCGATGCCGATTTCTTCATGTCGCGTCCTCCGCGTGGGTTGCTGTCAGGACGTTCGAGGCCGTGCAGGCACAGAGGGTTCAGCTTTTCGCGCACGGCGCAGTCATCAAGGACCTTGTAGGAGCGAGCTCGCTCGCGCACCCGCCCAGCCTCGACACCGCCGGTGAGCACTGTTCGCGAGCAAGCTCGCTCCTACACGGCGCCGGTGCATGAAAAAGGCCGGGCCCCTCACGAGTGCCCGGCCTGCCGGCGTTTGCCGGGAGTCACTTCGAATAGACGATTTCCTTGGTGCCGCCTTCGCAGGAGCCGACGACTTGCTTGCCGCCTGCGCTGCCCTTGTCGACGACCTCCAGATTGAACGAGGCGACGCCTTTGGCCTTGATCTTCGCCTCGATCTCCGATTTCAGCTCTTCGCACGGCTTGCCGGCAGCCATCGCATGGCCCGCCAGGGCGAAGATCCCCACAGCCAACAGGAACTTCTTCATCGGTAACGCTCCCTCGTCGTTCACAGGAAAAGGCCCGAACGGGCCAGAAAACCGGGATACCCCGGTGCGCACATCCACGCGCCGCACCAGCATGGAAGCGGCGCGTGACAAAAAAGACCTAGCTGTTGGCAATCCTGAAACCGACCTTGATGGTCACCTGGTAGTGCCCCACCGCGCCGTTCTCGATATGCCCGCGGGTATCCACCACCTCGAACCACTCCAGGAAGTCGATGCTCTTGGCCGCCTCGGCCAGGGCGTTGTTGATCGCATCCTCGATGCTGGTGCGCGAGGAGCCAACCAGCTCGACCTTCTTGTAGGTGTGGTGATTCGACATCGCGTGCTCCCTGGCGCGCTTCGCGGCGCGCGGTGAGTGAGTGTCCCTGTTGGACCCTAGTCGATGGCTACAAGTGCAGCAAATTGCCGGTAGCGGCGAATTGCCGTCTCTTTGCGGAAATGTATAATGCGAAGCATTCTTATTTAATTTTCCAGGGATGGTCCGCGTGGCCGGCTCACTCTCCAGCAAGCTGGGGTTCTTCTTCAGCGACCACCATCGCTGGCTGCTGCTGCACGTGCAGCGCTACCTGGATAACCGCGCCGACAGTGAAGACACGGCAGCCGAGACCTTCTGCCAGATCCTCAGCGCCAGGGTCGATCCGCAGACCATCGAGCAACCTCGGGCCTACCTCTCCACCATCGCCCGCCGGCTGATCTACGACCGCCACCGGCGCCGCCGGCTGGAGCGCGCCTACCAGGATTACCTCGCCCTGCAGCCCGAAGCGCTGGAGCCTTCGCCGGAAGACCGCGCGCTGCTGCTCGAAGCATTGCTGCTGGTGGACTGCACCCTGGACGGCCTGCCCCAGATGGTCCGCCGCGCCTTCCTGTTCAGCCAGCTCGACGGCCTGGGCTACGCCGAGATCGGCCGCCGCCTGGGCGTCAGCGAACGCACCGTGGGCCGCTACATGAAACAGGCGCTGCGGCAGATCTACCTCGGCGAGCTGGTGCCATGAGCGAAGTACAGCTGGATACGGCCGGCGAGCAGGCCATCGACTGGATGGTGCGGCTGCGTTCGGGCCATGCTGATGCGCGAATGCAGCGCCAGCTGCAAGCCTGGCTGAACAGTGACCCGGCCCACGCCGACGCCTGGGCCCGCCTGCAACGCGGCCTGGGTGCGCCCTATGACGATCTCCGACGCATGCCCGGCGCCGCCGACCTGCTGCTGCACCAGCACGGTTCGCGTCGCCAGTTGTTGCGCGGGCTGGCCGGGCTCGGCCTGCTCGGTGGCGGGCTCTGGCTCACCGCCAGCAGCACGCCGGTGCGTGACCTGATCGCCGACCTGCGAACCGGCACCGGCGAACGACGCAGCTTCACCCTCGAAGACGGCAGTCGTCTCAGCCTGAACGCCGGCAGTTCGGTGGACCTGGCCTTCGACTCGAACCAGCGCCTGATCCTGCTGCGCCACGGCGAGCTGGTGATCCAGGTCGCACCCGATGCGCAACGCCCGCTGATCGTCCGGACGGCCCAGGGCGAAGCCCGGGCGCTGGGCACGCGCTTCCTGGTCAGCCAGGAGGCTCACGCCACCCGTCTGGTGGTGCTGGAGCACCGTGTCCGCGCCAGCCTCGCCGGGCAGGCCCAGTGGCGTGAACTGGGCGAAGGCGAGGCGGCGCTGCTGGCCGCCGACGGCATCCATCCGCTCAGCCAGCAGGCCTACCGCGCGGACTGGCTGAGCGGCCGGCTCAGCGTCAGCGACGAGCCGCTGGAAGTCGTGGTCGACTCGCTGCGACCCTACCTGCCGGGTTTTGTCCGCGTCGACCCACGCGCACGGCAACTTCGTGTGCAGGGCGTATTCCCGCTGGACGAACCCACACGCACGCTCGCCGCGCTGGGCGAAACCCTGCCGCTGGAAATCCGCCGCTTCGGCCCCTGGCTGACCCTGATCAGCCTGCGAGAACCTTGATGACGTGGTCCGGAAAAATATTTCGGCAGCGCCTGTCCGGATTTTCCGTCTCGACACACCTAGCTCCTGAATACGAATAATTCTCAGGAGATTGCTGTGTCCTCACCCTGGCCCCGCGCCCTTGCCACCGCCTTCGTGCTGGTGGCCAACGCTCCCTGCCTGCTCGCCGCCGAACCCGCCCGGATACACTTCGAACTGCCCGCCGCGAGTCTCGCTACCACGCTGAACGCCATCGCCCGGCAAAGCGGCGAGGTGATCTCGCTGGACCCTGCGCTCGTGCGCGACCAGCATGCACCCGCCGTCCAGGGCGAACTGAGCGTGGAACAGGCGCTGGAAAAGGCCCTGTCCGGCAGCAACCTGCGCCTGAAGGTCACCGCCAGCGGCGCTTTCAGCGTGGAAGCAGCCCCGACCGACGGCGCCCTGGAACTGGACAGCACCACGGTAACCGGCCAGGGCCTGGACGCCACTACCGAAGGCAGCGGCTCCTACGCCACGCGTGCCACCACCATCGGCAAGGGTGAGCACAAGCTCAAGGACATTCCCCAGTCGGTCAGCGTGATCACCCGCAAGCAACTCGACGACCAGGACATCACCGACCTGCGCGACGCGGTCAACCACAGCACAGGGCTGGTCGGCGCCACCGGTATCGGCCCGGGCATGGTGATTTCCTCGCGCGGTTTCCAGATCGACGACTGGCAGTACGACGGCGTGCCGGTCCCGCGCAATACCTATGTGCTGGGCAACTGGGCGAACCAGGATCTGGTGTTCTTCGACCGCGTGGAAATCCTCCGCGGCGCCTCCGGCCTGCTGCAGGGCGCGGGCAGCCCCGGCGGCGCCATCAACCTGGTGCGCAAGCGCGGGCAGAACACGCCCACCGCCACCTTCACCGGCAAGGCCGGTTCGTGGGACCACTACGGCCTGCAAGCCGACGTCGGCGGCCCGTTGAACGACAGCGGCACGCTTCGCGGGCGCATGGTGGCCGACCAGGACGACACGCACTCCTTCACCGACTACGTGTGGAGCAAGACCACCTCGCTGTATGGCGCGCTGGACTTCGACCTGAGCCCGGACACCACGGTCGGCATCGGCTTCAGCGATTCCGACCTCGACTCGCGTCCGATGATGCGCGGCTTGCCGCGCTACCCGGACGGCAGCGACATCGGCTTTTCGCGCTCCACCTACAGCGGCGCGACCTGGAACAGCAACGACATCGAGCAGACCACCGTCTACGCCGACCTGACCCACCGCTTCGATGACAATTGGAAGTTCAAAGCCGCCGCCGTGCGCATGCGCGAGCACAACGACTCGATCCACCAGCGCATGCACGGAGATGTGCAGCCCGACGGCAGCGGCCTCAACTTCGCCGACTGGATCACCAACTTCGAGTCCACCCGGATCGGCCTGGACATGTACCTCGACGGCAAATTCGAGGCGTTCTCGCTGGAGCAGGAACTGATCCTGGGCGGCAACTACACCAAGTACACCACGGACGACTTCTACGCACGGCGCTTCGTCCCCGGCGGCAACATCTTCGATATCGACCACCATCGCCCCAAGCCTAGCCTCGACGACATCCTCTCCTCGCCGGGCGGACGCTCCACCAACGCCGACTACGACATCCGCCAGAAGGGCCTGTACAGCAGCTGGCGGGTGAAGCTCGCCGAGCCGCTGACCGCCGTCGTCGGTGGCCGGGTGAGCTGGTACGACTACGCCTACAACCTGCCGGACGACGACTACACCGACAGCATGACCGAGACCGGCGAAGTCACGCCGTACTTCGGCCTGATCTACGCGCTCACACCGGAGTGGTCGGCCTACGCCAGCTACACCGACGTGTTCGAACCACAGAGCGCCCGCGATGCGCAGCAGAAGATGCTCGAGCCGGTGATCGGCAGCAACTACGAGGTGGGCCTCAAGGGCGAGCTGCTGGATGGCCGGGTGAACACCTCGCTGGCCGTATTCCGCTATGACCAGAAGAACCGCGCCGTGCTCGACGAATCCTCCGGCTACGCCTGCGACGGCTGGTACTGCTCCACCGCCTCCGGCAAGGTGCGCAGCCAGGGCATCGAGGCCGAGGTTAGCGGCGAGGTGCTGCGCGACCTGCAACTCTTCGCTGGCTACACCTACAACACCACCAAGTTCCTCGACGACCCGGAGAACAAGGGCCGCGTGTTCAGCCAGTGGACGCCCAAGCACATGCTGCGGATGTGGGCCGACTACCAGATGCCGGGCGACTGGAACCGCGTGAGCACCGGCCTGGGCTTCGTCACCCAGAGCCACACCGTGAGCTTCGACCGTGAGTTCGACATCCCTGGTTTCACCGTCTGGAGCGCGCGCCTGGGCTACCGCCTGAGCCGCGAAATCGACCTCGCGGTGAACGCGAACAACCTGTTCGACAAGCGCTATTACCTGCCCGGTTACGCCGCGGCCGATGGCGCCAACAACTTCGGTGACCCGCGCAACCTGATGTTCAGCGTGAAGTACACGCCGGAGTTCTGAGGCACCCTCAACCCAGCTCCTGGCGCAACCACTGCGCCAGGCGCTCGGCACGTGGATCGGCGCGCCGCTCCGGAACCCACAACGCCAGCCGCGCGGTGGTTTCGACGAAGCCCCAGGGCGCGGCCAGGCGACCGGCAGCGAGGTCGTCGGCCACCAGTTGCTGCGGCGCAATGGCCACGCCCAACCCGGCCACGGCGGCTTCCAGCAGGTAGTAGAGGTGTTCGAAGCCCTGGCCGAACCTCAGTCGCGCCGAGTCCAGGCCATGCCGCGACGCCCATTCCGGCCAGGCCTGCGGGCGCGACACGGTGTGCAGCAGCGACTCGCCCAGCAACGCTTCAACCGGCGCCGCCCGCAGTTGCTCGAAACGCGGCAAACGTGGGCTGAGCACCGGGCCGATGCTTTCCACCGCCAGTTCCAGCACGCGCATGTCCGCGGGCCACGGCGGCGCGGCGAAGCACAGGGTGGCGTCGAGGCCGCCACGGCGCGGGTCGAGGTCACCGTCGCTGGCCGAGAGCTGCAGGCGCAGGTCCGGCAGGTCACGGTTCAGGCGATCCAGGCGCGGGATGAACCAGCGCGCCAGCAGACTGCCGGGACAGCCCAGCACGAAGGGCGCGTCTCCTCCCGCCTGGCGGCGCAGTTCGGCGCAGACGCTGCGCAGGCGCTCGAAGGATTCGCTGGCCACTTCGCTCAGGCGAACGCCGGCATCGGTGAGTTTTACGCCGCGCCCTTCCTTGACGAACAGCGCGACGCCCAGCTCTTCCTCCAGCAGGCGAACCTGTCGGCTGATCGCCCCGTGGGTGACACTCAGCTCATCCGCCGCCGCACTAACGCCGCGCAGGCGCGCAGCGGCTTCGAAGGCGCGCAGGGCATTGAGCGGTGGAAGGTCTCGGCTCATGGCGATCAATCCGTGAGTTTTTCTGACAGGTTGTGGCGATCTTATCGCTTTTCCCCGTCATCACACAGCCGTATCCTGAGCACCACTTGTAGAGACAGCACAGCCTGCCGCACGGATCGAACCGTAGGGCGCATAACCTGGAACAGGTTATCCGCCGCTCCCGTGTGGCGGATAACGCTGGCGCGTTATGCGCCCTACGAAAACTCACGCGACGGGTGCCAGGCACCCGCCCGACAAGTCCCCAGAGGAGCCTTCCCATGTCCACACTGCGCACCGGTCCAGACGCCAAGGGCCTGTTCGGCAGCTTCGGCGGCCAGTACGTCGCCGAGACCCTGATGCCGTTGATCCACGACCTGGCCCGCGAGTACGAGAAGGCCAAGGACGATCCGGAGTTCCTCAAGGAACTGGCCTACTTCCAGCGCGACTACGTTGGCCGCCCGAGCCCGCTGTACTTCGCCGAACGCCTCACCGAGCACTGCGGCGGCGCGAAGATCTACCTCAAGCGCGAAGAGCTGAACCACACCGGCGCGCACAAGATCAACAACTGCATCGGCCAGATCCTCCTGGCCAAGCGCATGGGCAAGCAGCGCATCATCGCCGAGACCGGCGCCGGCATGCACGGCGTGGCCACCGCCACCGTGGCCGCGCGTTTCGGCCTGCAGTGCGTGATCTACATGGGCACCACCGACATCGATCGCCAGCAGGCCAACGTGTTCCGCATGAAGCTGCTGGGCGCCGAGGTGATTCCGGTCACCGCCGGCACCGGCACCCTGAAGGATGCGATGAACGAAGCGCTGCGCGACTGGGTCACCAACGTCGACAGCACCTTCTACCTGATCGGCACCGTGGCCGGCCCGCACCCGTACCCGGCAATGGTCCGCGACTTCCAGGCGGTGATCGGCAAGGAAACCCGCGAGCAACTGGCCGAGAAGGAAGGGCGCCTGCCCGATTCGCTGGTCGCCTGCATCGGCGGCGGCTCCAACGCCATGGGCCTGTTCCACCCGTTCCTCGATGACACCAGCGTCAAGATCATCGGCGTCGAAGCCGCCGGTCACGGCATCGAGACCGGCAAGCACGCGGCCAGCCTGAATGGCGGCGTGCCGGGCGTGCTGCACGGCAACCGCACCTTCCTGCTGCAGGACGAAGACGGCCAGATCATCGACGCGCACTCCATTTCCGCTGGCCTGGATTACCCCGGCATTGGCCCGGAGCACGCGTGGCTGCATGACATCGGCCGCGTCGAGTACACCTCGATCACCGATCACGAAGCCCTCGACGCGTTCCACCAGTGCTGCCGCCTGGAAGGCATCATCCCGGCGCTGGAGTCTTCCCACGCCCTGGCCGAAGTCTTCAAGCGCGCGCCGACCCTGCCCAAGGACCACATCATGGTGGTGAATCTGTCCGGTCGTGGCGACAAGGACATGCAGACCGTCATGCACCACATGCAACAGGAGCCGCAAGCATGAGCCGCCTGCAGACCCGCTTCGCCGAACTGAAACAGCAGAACCGCGCCGCCCTGGTGACCTTCATCACCGCTGGCGACCCGGGCTACTCCACCTCGCTGGACATCCTCAAGGGCCTGCCCGAAGCCGGCGCCGACGTGATCGAACTGGGCATGCCGTTCACCGATCCGATGGCCGACGGCCCGGCGATCCAGCTGGCGAACATCCGCGCCCTGGGCAACGGTCAGAACCTGGCCAAGACGTTGAAGATGGTCCGCGAATTCCGCGCCGGCAACGACACCACGCCGCTGGTACTGATGGGCTACTTCAACCCCATCCATTACTACGGCGTGGACAAGTTCATCGCCGACGCGAAAGAGGCCGGCGTCGACGGCCTGATCGTCGTCGACCTGCCGCCGGAGCACAACGAAGACCTGTGCCACCCGGCGCAAGCGGCGGGCATCGACTTCATCCGCCTGACCACCCCGACCACCGACGACAAGCGCCTGCCGACCGTGCTCGAGGGCAGCTCCGGTTTCGTTTATTACGTCTCGGTGGCCGGCGTGACCGGTGCCGGCGCGGCGACCCTGGACCACGTCGAAGAAGCCGTGGCGCGCCTGCGCCGGCATACCGACCTGCCAGTCTCCATCGGTTTCGGCATCCGTACCCCGGAACACGCGGCGAGCATCGCGCGCCTCGCCGATGGCGTGGTGGTAGGTTCGGCGCTGATCGACAAGATCGCCGAAGCCACCAGCTCCGCCGATGCAGTGCAGAGTGTGCTCGGTCTGTGCCGCCAGTTGGCCGAAGGTGTGCGCAGCGCTCGCTGAGGGCTGCCACAAGGCTCCGCGTAGGATGGCGTGGAGCGAAGCGATACCCATCGAGTCCCTGCTAACACAGCATGGGTATCGCTGCGCTCCACCCATCCTACGAACTGAGGGCTGTCATTCGGTTCCGCCCATCCTGCGTACTGAGGATGGCTCGCTCCTACGGGAAGCATGAAAAAGCCCGGCGAATGCCGGGCTTTTTCGTTTCAGGCGCGGCTTATTCCACGCTTTCTTCCTGCGGCTCTTCCTCGCCACCGGCAGCGCCGCCGCCCAGGCCCAGGCCCTGCGCGGAGCCCATGGCGAAGGCCATGAATTCCGGCACGCTCATGTCCTTGCCGTTGAACTTCACCTGGTCGTTGGCGTAGGCCAGCGAGCTGGACAGGGCGTTGCCATCGAGCACCGCCCACTGCGAGTTCAGGGCCATGCCGCTGAACAGGTCGGTCATGGCGTCGGACTGCTGCTTGAGCGCCACCGGGTCGACACTGCCGGCCGCCTCGCCGCCCAGCGAGCCCTGCAGCGCGACGATGTCGCCGATCACCGCCTTGTCCACCTTCAGGTCAGCCTTGAGCGCGGCGAGGATGCTGCGTGCCATCTCGTCCGGCGTGGCAGCGGCAGCGTTGGGCTTGCGCAGGTCGACCGACAGCGACGCCTTGGCCACGCCATGGCTGGTCTGCAGCGACAGCTCGTCCAGCGACAGCACCGGCGAGCCTTCCAGCAGGGCCAGGCCCAGGCGCTTGAGTTCCTCTTCCTGCGCCGGGGTCAGCTCGGTGCTTTCCAGGCTGTCCAGGGCCATCTTGTTGTAGGACTCCTTGAAGGTCTTGAGCACGCCTTCGTCGAGGTTGCGCAGGCTCAGGTCGAGCTTCACGCCGCCGATTTCCTGGCCTTGCACCACGACCTTGCCGACGCGGTAGGAGACGCTCTGGTCCAGGCCCTTGCCGCCCTGCTTGAGGACTTCCTCGACCACCGCGTCGCGCAGTTCGACTTCCGGTGCGCCCGGCGACTTGATGTTCAGGCTCTTGATGGTGGCGGAGCTGGGGCCGAGGGCAAAGCCGTTGGCGTTTTCCTTCTTGTCGCCCTGCATGCCCAGGTCACGCAGTTGCACGCGCGCCGGCTGGCCGCTGTTCTCGTCGGTGAAGTCGAGGTCGATCTCGGCGAGGTTGCCCACGGCGCTCACGTCCTTCTTGTCGCCGGAGACGCTGAAGGTCACCTTGGCCGGGGACATGCGCAGCTTGTCGCTGTCCTTGACGAACTCCAGGGCGGCGGTTTCGACGGCGCCTTCCTGCTTCTGGTCGTAATGGATGGTCAGCTCGCCGGACAGCGGCGCCTTGCCACCGGCGGCGGTGAACAGCGGGGCGGTGAGTTCGTTCTGCTCCAGGGCGAAGTGGCTCTGCGCCATGACCGGGGCGAGCTTGCCCGCCGCCAGACGCGAGGCCGGGAAGGGGCCGTGCTCGAGGCGATCGGTGAACACCAGGATCTGCGGCGCTTCGCCTTCCTTGCCGGTGAAGGACAGGTTGTAGCGCGCGGTGCTGGAGAACAGGCCACGCTGGATGTCCACCAGGGTCAGGTGAGCGCCCAGGCCCGGGGCCTCCTGCTGGAACAGCTCGTTGGCCTCGCTGATACCGCGGTTCACTTCCTGCTCGACACGGCTGCCGGTGTACCAGGCGCCGGCAGCGGCGGCGCCGACGATGGCAACGGGAATGGCGATGGCCAGGGCGGTCTTCTTCATGCTGATTCCTTTCAAGTGCGGCCGTACGGGGGACGTCCTGTCGACCGTGATTGTGGGGGTGGCGGCGGGATGCTAGCAGGCGCACTGCCATCACTCCAGCGCTGTAGGCGACCGACTTCACAGCGCCAGCATTGACCGCCAGGGTACGGCTGTCAGGATAGAGCGCTCAGACCGTCCGGAAGCCCACGCCATGACCCTGCTGCACAGCCTCCACCACGTCGCCCTGATCTGCTCGGACTACCCGCGCTCCAGGCACTTCTACGTGGAAGTGCTGGGGCTGAAGGTGATCGCCGAAACCTACCGCACGGCGCGTGACTCCTGGAAGCTCGACCTGCAGCTGGGCGATGCACGGCTGGAGCTGTTCTCCTTCCCCGGCGCACCAGCGCGGCCGTCCTATCCCGAGGCACAGGGATTGCGCCACCTGGCGTTTGCCGTGGACGACCTGGAAAGCGCCGTGGCCCACCTGCAAAGCCACGGCGTGGCCTGCGAGCCGATCCGCGAGGACGAACTGACCGGCAAACGCTTCACCTTCTTCGCCGACCCGGATGACCTGCCGTTGGAGCTTTACGAGCGCTGATTGCCTCCGGCCAACGCCTTTGTAGGATGGCGTGGAGCGAAGCGATACCCCTCAATTCGGTTCGCCTACAGCATGGGTATCGCTGCGCTCCACCCATCCTACGAATTGGCTGCGCGCCCCACTCCTGAGGGAGCGGGGAATCCGAAGCACCAATGCCCAGCTGAAACACCCGTAGGAGCGGACGGAGTCCGCTCCTACAAAAGCAAACTCAGGCCGGCACGGCCTCGCTGTCCAGGGCGCCGCGCAGGCTCGCCAGGTCGCGCAGCGGTGGCGCGCCGAACAGGCGGCTGTATTCGCGGCTGAACTGCGACGGGCTCTCGTAGCCGACGCGATGCCCGGCCACTGCCACTTCCAGCCCCTCCGACAGCAGCAGCCGCCGCGCTTCCTGCAGGCGCAACTGCTTCTGGTACTGCAACGGGCTCAGGGCGGTCACTTCCTTGAAGCGGTGGTGCAGGGTGGACACGCTGAGGTTCACCTCGCGGGCCAGGTCCTCGATGCGCAGGGACTTGTCGTAATTGCGGTTGAGCCACTCGATGGCACGGGTGACGCGATGGGTCTGACTGTCGGTCATCGCCAGGTCGTGCAGCAGGTGGCCCTGCGGGCCGCGCAGCAGGCGGTAGAGGATTTCGCGGACGAACAGCGGCGCGAGCATCTCGATATCGCGCGGGGTATCCAGCAGACGCATCAGCCGCAGCAGGGCGTCGAGCACGGTGCAGTCCAGGCGTTGCAGATAGATGCCCCGGCTGGCCGGGCGCGGCGCGCTGCCGGCAAGGCCGGCCTCGGCGATCAGCCGGGTCAGTTCGCCCGGGTCGATGTCCAGGCGGATCGACAGGTAGGGCTTCTCCGGCGAGGCCTCGATCACCTGGCCGGAAACCGGCAGCGTCACCGACACCACCAGCAGGTTGAGCTCGTCGTAGCGATAGACCTCGCTGCCCAGGCGCACTTCCTTGCAGCCCTGGGCAATCACGCACAGGGCAGGGCGATAGAGGGTCGGCATGCGGCCCTCGTGGGGGCAGTCGCTGCGACCGACCAGCAGCGAATCGATGGCGGTCTCGAAGACGCCTTCACCCTGGCAGTGGCGCTGGATGATGTCGGCCAGCTCCTGGCGGCCGGCGGCAATGGGATCGTAGGCGGGAACGGACTGGGACATGCACAGGACCTCCAGTGGCGGCGCTCGAAGCTTACGCCCACGGCGCAGCGCCCAGTGTGACAGTAAGGCAGGCGCTGGAGGATCAGGCAAGCAATCGGCAGGAATGGACAAGCCGCAGCGCTCTCCACGCGCGCACCGCGGCGGTGCATGGCGCGGAAACGGCCTGTTACAGAGGCTGGCGAACCTGCCGCAGGATCAGGCAAGAAGCCGACAGCATCCGGATAACGCGCGGGCCTGGCGGGGCCGTACTCTTGCTGTCAGTCGTCCGAGGAGCCACTTCGGACTTCTTCGGCGTAACGCAGAGGACAGGACATGCACTGGCAAACCCCCATCGAACACGAATTGCAGATCCACCCCCGGACGGGGCACGAGGCGGAACTCGGCGCCTTGATCGACAACCTGGTCGACGGCGCCCGCCGCGCGCCGGGGTGCCTGCGCTGCCAGTTGGTCGCCCGTGAGAACGGCCAGCCGTGGCTGCTGCAAGGCAGCTGGAAAGACGAAGACGCCCTGCTGGACTACTTCGCCACACCCTCATTGCAGCTGCTCGGCGAAGTGCTCTTGTGCCACTGCCGAAGTCTCAGCGGCGGCATAGTGGAAACCCTCGATCAGGCCACCGGAAAGGTGGCCTGAGTCTTTTCAGGTAGAGACTTTCCGCTACTGAGCTTTCAGACCGGTCAGTATTCCAGGCTCCAGCCCAGGGTGAAGGTGCGGCCACGGCCCTGGTAGTCATAGAGATAGGCCGGCCCGTAGGTCGGCGAATAGAACAGCGCGGCGCGCTGGCCCCAGACGGTGCTGTACTGCTTGTCCAGCAGGTTCTGGATACCGGCGCTGAAGGTGCCGAAGCCGGTCTTCTGCTCGCCCATCAGGTCGAAGGTGGTGTAGCCATCGATCTCGTGGTCCGCATCGTCCTTCAGGTTGAACGCGTGCTGCGCCTGCAGGCGGGCACTGCGCTGACCATCGCCCCAGCCGACGAACGTGGTGGACTTGGACAGCGACGCGTAGCGCGCATCACGCTTGATCCAGTCACCATCGGCATCCTCTTCTTCCGAGCGCACCAGGTGCAGCGTGGTGCCGCCCTGCCAGCCGTTGTCGAAGTAACGGGTGACCGCGCCCTCGAAGCCGAAGTCACGGCTCTTCTGGTCCTGCACATCGATGGTCAGGGTCGCCGCGTCGGTGGTGATGATCTTGTCCGACCAGATGTAGTAGACCGCCGCCTGGGCCTGCCACTGCATGTCGCTGTAGCGCCAGCCGGTCTCGACCTGGCGGCTCTTGATGCCGGCCAGCGGGTTGTCGTCCACCGACAGGCCGGGCTTGCCGTAGTACTTGGCCGGGTCGGGCAGGTCGAAGCCTTCGCTGTAGTTGGTCCAGACCTGATGGCCGTTCTTGAAGTCGTAGATCGCGCCGAGGTTGAACAGGTTGACCTGGTAGTCGTTGCTGCCGCCGGGCACGCCTTTGAAGTCGTCCACCTCGACGTCCATCTTCTGGTGGCGCGCGCCACCGGAGAGGGTCAGGTTGTCGGTGGCCTTCCAGTCCAGCTGGCCGTAGAAGGACAGGCCATCGACGATGTAGCTCGGGTAGCGCGGCGCGCTGCTGGCGGTCTCCAGGTCGAGGCCGCCGCTCTCGGAGGAGACGCGCTGGTCGAAGACCTTCTGCTCGGCGTTGAAGCGCTCGTGGTCGAGGTCCACGCCGTAGGTGAACTTCAACGCATCCCACTGCTTGCTGAACAGGCCCTTCAGGCCGCTGACCTCGAAGTTCTGCTGCGAGCCGGCGAAGTACACGCCCTTGGAGCCAGTGGGCTTGCCGGTGTTGTAGTAGGGGAAGGGATAGAAGTTGTCGTCTTCCTTGCGGTAGTACGCCTGCAGGTAGAAGTCCTGCTCCAGCAGGTTGCTGTGGTGGTAATTGGCGTTGAGCAGCACGCGGCGCGAGCGCGGCTCCAGGTCGGTGTCCAGGCCGCTACGGATTTCCGCATCTTCCAGGTTCGACGGGCCCTGGTACTTCAGGTTGGGAAAGTAGATGCCGGTGCTGCCGTCGTTGCCCGAATCGTAGTACTGCGCCAGCAGGTCGAGGCTCTGCTCGTCGGTGAACTGCGCGGTGAGGTTGCCCATCACGTCGACGGTGCGGTTGTACTGCAGGTCGGTCTGGGTGTTGTCGATGAATATCTGGTTGCCGCCGCCATCGTAGAAGGCTTCGTTCTTCTCCGCCGAAACGCCCAGGCGGCCGGCCACGCGGTCGTTGCCGCCGCTGATGGACTGCGCGGCGCGGGTCGACAGGTCGTCGCTGTTGTTGAAGCCGCTGGTGGCGCCCAGCTGCGTCTCGAAGCGCGCATCGCCGGCCGCGCCCTTCTTGGTAATGATGTTGATGATGCCGCCGGTGGCGCCGCCGCCGTAGATGGCGCTGGCGCCAGAGAGCACCTCGATGCGCTCGACGTTGAACGGCGAGATGCTGTCGAACTGGCGCGACAGGCCGCGCGAGCTGTTCTGGCTGACGCCGTCGATCATCACCAGCACGTTGCGCCCGCGCATGTTCTGGCCGTAGTTGGTGCGGCCCTCGGGCGCCAGGTCAAGACCGGGAACCAGCTTTCCCACAGCCTCCTTCAGGCTGACGCCGGTATCCAGCTGCTCGCGCAGCTGGGTCTGGTCGACCACCCAGACGGTGCCGGGAATCGAGCTGATGTCGGTGGGCGTGCGCGCCGCCACGCTGATCTGCATCGGCGCCAGGCTCAGGGCGGCGGAATCGTCCTTCTCGCGCTTGAGCAGCACGGTGCGCTCGTCGGTGAAGCGCCAGCTCACGCCGCTGCCGGAAAGCAGCTGATTGAGCGCCTCTTCCGTCGTGTAGGTGCCGTCCAGCCCTTCGCTCTGCAGGCCCTGGATATCCTCGGAGTTGAACAGCAGGTGCAGCCCGGCCTGGTCGGCGAACTGGGTCAACGCGCTGTCCAGGCTGCGCGGAGCAATGTGCAGTTCGACGGCGGCGGAGCCGGCGGCATGAACCAGAGGAGCGGCAGCGCCGAGCAGGGAAGCGAGCAGAATCGCACGGTGCAGCGGGGAAGGACGGTAATGCATGCGGGTGAAATCCGTTCTTGTGGGGGCAGGGTCGCGTATTGAGAATTTTTCGCGTTCATGCCTACGACGAAACGGCTATGCAAACCTTGCAGTGCTGAATGAAAAATATTTTCATTTTCTTCCGACGCTGCCCCGGATCCCCTGTCGCCAGTGACGTCGTAGGATGGTGTGGAGCGCAGCGATACCCATCAATTCCAGATCGCCCACAGCATGGGTATCGCAAGCTCCACCCATCCTACAAAGTGCAACAGATCAGGCGTTCGGGGCGGGGCGGATCAGTACCAGCCACGGCAGATGGGTGACCGTCACCGGCTGCAGACGCTCCAGCGTCTTGAGCAAGGCGCCTGGGTCCTGCAGGTCGAACACGCCGCTGACCTTGTGCTCTCGCAGCGCGCTGTCGGTCAGCACGATACGGCCGGGCACGTAGCGCTCCAGTTCGTCGAGCACCTCGCCCAGCGGGCGCTGGTTGAAGATCAATTTGCCGCGCTGCCAGGCACTGGCGCTGGACAGGTCCAGCACCTGCACCGGCTCGGGCGCAGCGCTGTCGCGGTAGCTCAGGCGCTCGCCGGCGGACAGCCGCACCGGCGCACTGCCGGCGCTGTTCACCTGCACCACGCCCTCGGTCACATCGACGCGCACCTGCGGCCCGCGGCTGTCGACATCGAAGCGCGTGCCCACGGCGCGCACTTCGCCGCCCCTGGCCTCGACGATGAAGGGCCGGGCGGCATCCTTGGCCACCTCGAACAAAGCTTCGCCGCCATGCAGGCGCAGGCGCCGCTGCTGCGGGCTGAAGTCCACCGACAGTGCGCTGTCGCTGTTCAGCCAGACACGGCTGCCATCGGCCAACTCCAGCAGGCGGCGCTCGCCGGTACGCGTCGCGTAGTCGGAATAAAGCCCGGCCAACGGCTCGGGCAGTGCAATGGTCACGGCGACCGCCGCGACACAGGCCGCAGCGGCCAGCGCCAGCCAACGGCGCGGGCGCCGGGCGCGGCGGCGGTAAGCCTCGGCCTGGCGGGTTTCCGGCAGAGCGCCCCACAGCGCCTCGGCCTCGCGGGCGGCGCGTTCGTGTTCAGGGCTCTGCCCGCGCCAGCGCAGGAAGTCCATGCGCTCGACAGCGCCGGCACTGCCCGAATGCAACTGCACCAGACGCTCGATGGCCTCGTCGCCCAGCAGATTCTGTTCGACGCGGCTCATGACGCGTCCCCCCGGCGCTGTGCCCAGTCGCGGCAATGGCGCATGGCCTGGACGATGTACTTGCCCACCATGCTCTCGGAAACGCCCAGCCGTTGTGCGATCTGCGCGTGGGTGAGGCCGTCGAGGCGGTTCATCAGCAGCGCCTCGCGGGCGTTCGCCGGCAACTGGTCGAGTGCGGCATCCAGGTGCTCCAGCGTCTCGTGGGCGAGCAGACGATGCTCCAGCCCGGACGCCGGGTCGCTCAGTTCGCTGGCGGCGCTTTCATCGACGTGCAGCTCGGCCAGCCGGCCCTCGCGGCGCAGGTTGTCGATGGCGATGTTGCCGGCGACGCGAAACAGGTAGGCGCGCGGGTCCTGCACCTCGGCGTCGGCGGGGTGGTCGGCCAGGCGCAGCCAGGTGTCCTGGGCCACGTCCGCCGCGCGCTGGTTGTCGCCCAATCGCCGCGCAAGGAAGCGCATCAGGTCCGCGTAGTGCGCCTGGAAGCTCTGCAGCAGGGAGGAGGAGGCGAAGCGCCGCATGATGGCCGAAATACCCCGATAAACCGACCAACGTCTGTCAGGCCGATGCGAAGGGTGGGCAGCATACACCGAATCGAGAATTATTATCGAATGCAAAAAAGTGTCAGCTCGTGAACTGCGATAGGTCCAGCGGCCGCACCTCGCCCATCCACAGGCCGTGGTCACGGTGGTCACGCAGGTCATCGCCGGTGTTGGGATGGACGAAGATCACCAGGCCGTTGCGGTTCAGCGCCAGCCACGGCACCAGGGTGGCAAAGGTGGCATTGTCGAAGGCCAGCTGGCAGCTCCAGTCCGGGTGCGGGCCGACCGGGCGTTCGTGGACGCGGCCCATTTTCGCGCCGAAGCGGCGCGCCGCTTCCTCGCACAGTGCACGGGCGCGCTCGATGCTGCTCGCGTCGAAATAGACGTGGGCGTGGAAATCCTTGATCGGGGTATCGTTCATCGGTCTTGCTCCAGCTCCGCCTGCAGCCAGTCGACGAAACGCTGCACCAGGCGCCTCCGCCGCTTGCGCTCGGGCAACACGGCGTAATAGCCAAACCGCGATTCCACGGATTCGGCGATGGGCCGGCACAGTAACCCCTGCTCCAGCAGTTCGTCGACCAGGTGCCGCCAGCCGATGGCCACGCCCTGCCCGGCAATGGCTGCCTGGATCAGCAGGGTGTAGTTGTCGAAACGCAGTCCGGCAGGCGCCGGTGCCCCGTCGATGCCCAGCGCACGATAGACCCCCGGCCAGTCGAACCAGCGGCTGGAGGCCTCGGGATGCAGGTGGAGCAACGGTATGTCGATCAGCGCCTGCGCTGCCAGTGGCAAGTCCCGCCCGGCCAGCAGACGCGGGCTGCACACCGGGAACACTTCCTCGCTGAACAGGCGCAACGCTTCGCCATGCTTGAAGCGTCCGTCACCGAAGGCGATGGCGACGTCGATGTCGCTGCGCAGGGAAATCGGGCTGCGGTCGCTGCTGATCAGGCCGACGTCCAGCTCCGGGTGTGCCTGGCGGAAGCGCGGCAGGCGCGGCATCAGCCAGTAGGCGGCAAAGGCGAAGTCGGTGGCGACCTGCAGCACCTCGTGGGGATGCTTCGCGGTGACCGCGGCAATGCCGGTGTCGATGCTCTCCAGGCCCGCCTGAACGTGCTGTTGCAGGACCTGACCACTTTCAGTCAGCGCGATGCCGCGGTGGATGCGGTCGAACAGGCGCACCGCCAGCCGCTTCTCCAGGCGCTTGATCTGCTGGCTGACCGCCGGCTGGGTGGTGCCCAGCTCGCCGGCGGCGGCGGTGAAGCTCAGCAGGCGAGCGGCGGACTCGAACACGCGGAGCAATTCCAGCGGCACGCTCACCGCAGCACTTCACATAAGCAGGTGTTATCCGAAGCATGCCACGCCATGCGGTTTACCCCGTAGTCAGCAGGAAACAGACTCATACGCCACAGCATCCCATAACAGCGCCAACAGGATAAGCCCAACGCCATGAAGCGCCAGCGCCCGAACATCCTCTTCATCATGGCCGACCAGATGGCCGCGCCGCTCCTGCCCTTCTACGACGCCCAGTCGCCGATCAAGCTGCCCAACCTGTCGCGCCTCGCCGACGAAGGCGTGGTATTCGACTCGGCCTACTGCAACAGCCCGCTCTGCGCGCCGTCGCGCTTCACCCTGGTCAGCGGCCAGTTGCCGACGAAGATCGGCGCCTGGGACAACGCCGCCGACTTCGCCGCCGACATTCCCACCTACGCGCACTACCTGCGTCGCCTGGGCTACCGCACCGCGCTGTCGGGCAAGATGCACTTCTGCGGCCCGGACCAGCTGCATGGCTACGAAGAGCGCCTGACCAGCGACATCTACCCCGCCGACTACGGCTGGGCGGTGAACTGGGACGAACCAGACGTGCGCCCGAGCTGGTACCACAACATGTCCTCGGTGCTGCAGGCCGGCCCATGCGTGCGCACCAACCAGCTCGATTTCGATGAGGAAGTGGTGTTCAAGGCGCGCCAGTACCTCTACGACCACGTGCGCGAACACCCCGAGCAGCCGTTCTGCCTGACCGTGTCCATGACCCACCCGCACGACCCCTACACCATCCCGCGCGAGTACTGGGACCTGTACCGCGACGAGGACATCCCGCTGCCCTTGGTGCAGATCGCCCAGGGCGAGCAGGACCCGCACTCCCAGCGTCTGCTCAAGGTGATCGACCTGTGGGGCCAGGAAATACCCGAAGAGAAGGTCCGCGCCGCCCGCCGCGCCTACTTCGGCGCCTGCAGCTATGTCGACGCGCAGATCGGCGCACTACTGCGCACGCTGGAAGATTGCGGCCTGGGCGAGGACACGCTGATCGTGTTCTCCGGCGACCACGGCGACATGCTGGGCGAGCGTGGCCTCTGGTACAAGATGCACTGGTTCGAGATGGCCGCCCGTGTGCCGTTGCTGGTCCACGCGCCCAAGCGTTTCGCCCCGCGCCGGGTCAGCCAGTCGGTGTCCACCGTCGACCTGCTGCCGACCCTCGTCGAACTGGCCGGCGGGCTGGTCGAACCCGGCGTCGAGCTCGATGGCCGCTCGCTGCTGCCGCATCTGCAAGGCACCGGCGGCCACGACGAGGTGATCGGCGAATACACCGCCGAAGGCACGGTCAGCCCGCTGATGATGATCCGCCGCGGCGACTTCAAGTTCATCTACTCCGAGCAGGACCCATGCCTGCTGTTCGACCTGAAGAACGACCCGCGCGAGCTGGAGAACCTCGCCGACTCGCCCGTCCACGCCAACCTGGTACGCGATCTGCTGGGTGAAGCCCGCGCGCGCTGGGATGTGCCGGCCATCACCCGGCAAGTCCTCGCCAGCCAGCGCCGGCGCCGGCTGGTGGCCGACGCGCTGACCCACGGCACGCTGAAAAGCTGGGACCACCAGCCCATGGTCGACGCCAGCCAGCAGTACATGCGCAATCACATCGACCTCGACGATCTGGAGCGCCGCGCCCGCTATCCGCAACCGTGACAACAACCACAACAAGCCGAAGGGGAAGGGAGCATGAACACCACCGTACGAAGAGCATCGACGCTGTTGCTGGCCGGCGCACTCGCGCTGGGCGGCCCGCTGGTCCGGGCCGAAGATGAAGCCTGCAGTACGGTGAAGCTGGCCGATCCGGGCTGGACCGACATCGCCGTCACCAACGGCATCGCCACCTTCCTGCTCGAAGGTCTGGGCTACCAGGTGAAGATCGACACCCTCTCGGTACCGATCACCTACGGCGGCCTGCGCGACGGCCAGGTGGACGCCTTCCTCGGCAACTGGATGCCGGCGCAGCAGAGCTTCCATGACCAGTTCATCGCCAGCAAGCAGGTCACCCAGCTTGCAAAGAACCTCGAAGGCACCGAGTTCACTCTGGCCGTGCCGACCTACGTGTGGGACGCGGGGGTGAAGAGCTTCGCCGACCTCGACAAGCACGCCGACCAGTTCAACAGGAAGGTCTACGGCATCGGTTCCGGCGCGCCAGCCAACCAGTCGATCCAGAAGATGATCAGCGGCGACGAGTTCGGCCTGGGTGACTGGAAGCTGGTGGAATCCAGCGAGCAGGCGATGCTCGCCGAGGTCGGCCGTGCGGTGAAACGCCAGCGCTGGGTGGTGTTCCTCGGCTGGACGCCACACCCGATGAACGTGAAGGTCGACATGAAGTACCTCAGCGGCGGCGAGAAGTACTTCGGCAGCACCGGCAGCGTGTTCACCGTCACCCGCAACGGCTACGCCGAGCAGTGCCCGAACAGCGGCAAGCTGCTGGCCAACCTGTCCTTCGACCTGAAGATGGAGAACGCCATCATGGCCGAGGTGCTGGAGAAGAACGTGAAGACCTCCGATGCGGTGAAGGCCTGGATCAAGGCCCATCCGCAGAGCCTCGACACCTGGCTGGAAGGTGTGAAGGCCCGCGACGGCGGTGACGCGCTGGCCGTCGTGAAGGCCAGGCTGTAGGCCTGCGATGCAACGTCTGATCCGCCTGCTGCCGTTCCTCGCCTGGCTGCCACAGGTCACGGCGCGCGACCTGCGCCGTGACCTCGGCGTCGGCCTCTCCGGCGCGGTGCTGGCCCTGCCGCAATCGATGGCCTACGCACTGATCGCCGGGCTGCCGGCGGAGTACGGCCTGTACGCGGCGATGCTGCCGGTGCTGATCGCCTGCCTGTGGGGTTCGTCGAAACACATGGTCGGCGGACCGACGGCGGCCATCTCGGTGGTCTTGTTCACCGCCATTGCGCCGCTGGCGCCGCCGGGCAGCCCGCAGTTCATCCAGTACGCACTCCTGCTGACCTTCCTCGCCGGGCTGTTCCAATGGCTGTTGGGCCTGCTGCGTTTCGGCGTACTGGTGAACTTCGTCTCGCACTCGGTGCTGCTGGGCTTCACCTGCGGCGCCGCGCTGGTGATCGTGATCGGCCAGTTGCCGTACCTGCTCGGGATAACCGCCAGCGGGCAGGGCACGGCGCTGACCAGCGCCGCCGCGCTGTGGTGGAAGCTGGCGGAGTTCCATGGACCTTCGCTGCTGGTCGGCCTGTTCAGCCTCGCGCTGAGCCTGCTGGTGAGGCGCCTGTGGCAGCGCGGGCCGGCGCTGCTGATCGGCCTGTTCGGCGCCAGCGCGCTGGTCTGGGCGCTACCCTCCACATTTGCCGGCGTGGCCAAGGTCGCGGCCTTCCGCAGCGCACTGCCGCCGCTGAGCCCGTTGTCGTTCGATCTCACCGCTATCGCCCAGTTGTTCCCCGCCGCCGTCGCCTGCGGCATGCTCGGGCTGGTCACCAGCCTGTCCATCGCCCGCGCGCTGGCCGCGCGTTCGCACCAGACGCTGGATGCCAACCAGGAGGTGCGCGCCCAGGGGCTGTCCAACCTGGTCGGCCCGTGGCTCTCGGGGACACTGTCCGCCGGTTCTTTCACCCGCTCCGGGCTGAATCAGGATGCCGGAGCCCGCACGCCGCTGGCCGGGGTCTTCTCGGCACTCTGGGTCGCGCTGCTGGCGGTGGCCGGTGCCGGCTTGATCACCCACATTCCCTTGCCGGCGATGGCCGCCGGCATCCTGCTGATCTGCTGGAATCTGGTCGATCGTCCAGCACTGCGCGCCCTGTGGAATGGCAGCCGCGCCGAATCGCTCGTCATGCTGCTGACCCTCGCCGCGACCCTGTTGCTGCCGCTGCAGAACGCCATCTACGCCGGCGTGCTGGCTTCGCTGTTCTTCTACCTCAAGCGCACCTCGCAACCGCGCGTGCAGCAATGGGAACGTGAGGACGAAGAGGTACTGCGCATCGAAGGCTCGATCTTCTTCGGCGCCTGCGACTACCTGCAGAAGCGGATGCAGCACAGCCGCGGCGAACGCCTGGTACTGGACGCCCACCACGTCAACTTCATCGATTTTGCCGGCGCGCAGATGCTCCAGCAGGAAGCCCGCCGCCTGGCCAGCGAGGGCCGCAGCCTGGTCCTGCGCAATGCACGGCCGCGGGTGCGCGCGGAGCTGGAGCAGCAGATGGGGAAGGGCGGGGTGTTGCTGGTCGAGGAGTAGGAGCAACAGTCGTTCCCTGGATAACTCCGTGTTTGCGCTTTCCCCCTCACCCCAGCCCTCTCCCTCAGGGAGAGGGTGCAGTCCGAGCCGGCTGATGCAAAGGTTTCATCCTGCACCGAGCGGTCCCCTCTCCCTTTGGGAGAGGGCTAGGGTGAGGGCCGACCCGAGCGCAGAACTTTCACACAGGCGTAGACTTGGGCCGCGATGTCTACCCAACCGCCCAACGCCGGCAAGTCAGCCCTTGAGCTGCCGCCTCAGCTCTTCCAGCACCGGCGCCGAGTCCGGCCGTACGCCGCGCCACAGCAGGAAGGCTTCCGCGGCCTGTTCGACCAGCATGCCCAGCCCGTCGATGCAGCGCGCTGCGCCGTGTTCGTCGGCCCAGCGGTTGAAGGCGGTAACGTCCTTGCCGTACATCATGTCGTAGCAGACCGTATGCCCCGGCTTGACCAGCGCCGGGTCGATGGGCGGCAGCTCGCCGGCCAGGGAAGCCGAGGTGCCGTTGACGATCAGGTCGAAGGGCTCGGCGCGCAGGTCGAAACCACCGCCGCTGACCGCGCCCAGGTCCTTGAACTCTTCCGCCAACTGCTCGGCCTTGGACGCCGTGCGGTTGGCGATAACGACGCAGGCTGGCTGCTCGGCGAGGAAGGGCTCGAGAATGCCGCGCACCGCGCCGCCGGCGCCCAGCACCAGGATGCGCGCACCGCGCAGGACAGCGCCGTGGTTCACCGTCAGGTCGCGGGTCAGCCCGGCGCCGTCGGTGTTGTCACCCAGCAGTCCGCCGCCGTCGAGCTTCTTCAGGGTGTTCACCGCGCCGGCCCGGCGCGCACGCTCGCTCAGCTCGGTGGCGAGGCGATAGGCGTCTTCCTTGAAGGGCACGGTGACATTGCCGCCCAGGCCCTCAACGAAGAACTCACGAGCGTTCACGGCGAAATCGCCCAGCGGCGCCAGCCGCGCGTCATAGCTCAGCATCTGGCCAGTCTGCTCGGCGAACAGGCGGTGGATCTGCGGCGATTTGCTGTGGCCGATGGGGTTGCCGAAGACGCAGTAGCGGTCCATTTCGATTCCTGGATAACAACGGTCAGGGCGTTCACTGAGCCTTGGGCGCAGATGCGAAACGCAGGGAGTCGACGATGATACCGATCTGCTGGAAGTCCTGATAGAAACCCACCGTGTCGATCAACAGCCCGGTGTGTCCATCGGAGACAGCGGCCCAGAAGCACGAACCGCCAGCAGCATGGAAGCCCGTTTGCTCATCGGAAACACCACAGGTCTGCACCGCGGAAAGTCCCTGCCATCCTTCGCCCTGTCGCACCTGGACGGGACTGGGCGCATCCATGCCGGCCTCGCGCATCCACACCCCGTGCTCATCGCGGCTGAAGATCGCATCATCGGCCACCTGCTCCAGCGTCGCCGGACGCGGGCAGATATTGAGGGTGTACTCCTCGTTCTTCAGCTTGCCGGGAGCGTCCAGTTGCTGGCAGTGATCGACCTGGCGCAGCTTCCAGGCGCGCGGATAGCTGAAGCGGTAACCGTTGCCCTGATAGGTAGTGGTCGGAATGCGCTGGTATTCGCCGTAAGGCTTGCTCGGCAGGCTGCGGTCGTTGCGGCAGGCCGACAGCGGCTTGGCCTGCGGATTGGCCACCCGCAGCACCTGATGCGACGGCACATCGACCTGCATGCCGATGCAGGCGCAGCCGTAACCGTAGCTGGCGTTGCCGCTGGGCACCCATTGGCCCTTGGCGAACTCCGGCGTCCAGTCACCTTCGGCCTGGGCACCACCCTGGGTGCCAATGAACCATTCGCCGTCACGATCGATGAGCGAGACGTTCGCCGGCGAAGGGTTCTCCAGCCAGCCGCAGCGGCGCTGAAGGTCGCCGTCGGCCGCCTGTGCCGAGGCGGTGACGAGCCACAGGAGTATCAGAAGATCGAAGCGCATGGTGTTCCCTGCCAAGCCATTGAACGAAAGCGGCACAGCGTAGCGACTGGCAGGGTCCGGGTGTAGTGAGCGGCGTCAGGCCTGCGCCAGCCAGTCGCGGTCGGTGAGGAAATAGTCGGTCAGGCGCGCTTCCTCGCTGCCCGGCTCGGGCTTCCAGTCATAGCCCCAGCGTACCTGCGGCGGCAACGACATGAGGATCGACTCGGTGCGCCCGCCCGACTGCAGGCCGAACAGGGTGCCGCGGTCGTAGACCAGGTTGAACTCGACGTAACGGCCGCGGCGGAAGGCCTGGAACTCGCGCTGCTGCTCGGTATACGGGGTGTTCTTGCGCTTGCGCACGATAGGCAGGTAGGCGTCGATGTAGGCATCGCCGATGGCCCGCAGGAAGGCAAAGCTGGTGTCGAAGTCCCACTGGTTCAGGTCGTCGAAGAACAGGCCGCCCACACCGCGCGGCTCGTTGCGGTGCTTGATGTGGAAGTAGCGGTCACACCATTCCTTGTAGCGCGGGTAGACGTCCGCGCCGAAGGGGGCGCAGGCGTCGCGGGCGACCTGGTGCCAGAGCACGCAGTCTTCCTCATGGGCGTAGTAGGGCGTCAGGTCGAAGCCGCCACCGAACCACCAGACTGCTTCCTCGCCTTCCTTCTCGGCGATGAAGAAGCGCACGTTGGCGTGGGAAGTCGGCACATGCGGGTTGGTCGGGTGGATCACCAGCGACACGCCCAGTGCTTGGAAGCCGCGGCCGGCCAGTTCCGGACGGTGCGCGCTGGCGCTCGGCGGCAGGCCGGCGCCGAAGACATGGGAAAAGTTCACGCCGCCCTTCTCGATCAGCGCACCATCGCCGATCACCCGCGTCCGCCCGCCGCCGCCCGCCGGCCGCTGCCAGGCGTCCTCGACGAAGCGGGCGCTGCCGTCCTCGGCTTCGAGTGCGGCGCAGATGCGGTCTTGCAGGTCGAGCAGATAGGCCTTCACGGCCTCGATGCGGTCGGTCACGAGAATCACCTTGGAGCGGGAAAGCCACGCGGGGCGCGGGCCGGAGCGGGGTTCAGGGTCGAAAACGGGCGCAAGCATACCATCGCCGCCGGCAAAGCTGGTCTTGACGCCCGTCATCCATGCGGCTTGGATGAAAGTCTTTTCCCCGGCGAGGCAAAGCCTCGCGCCATCAGGAGAGCGACATGGCCAAGCGTGTTCAATTCGCCAAGACCGGCGGCCCGGAAGTCCTCGAAATCGTCGACTACACCCCGGCCGAACCCGGCCCCAACGAGGTGCGGGTGCGCAACCGCGCCATCGGCCTGAACTTCATCGACACCTACTACCGCAGCGGCCTGTACCCCGCACCGAGCATGCCCTCCGGTGTCGGCACCGAAGGCGCCGGCGAGGTGGAGGCGGTCGGCAGCGCGGTGACCAATGTGAAAGTCGGCGATCGCGTCGGCTACGCCACCGGCCCGCTGGGCGCCTACAGCGAGCAGCACGTGCTGCCGGCGGCCAGCGTGGTGAAGCTGCCGGATGCAATCACCTTCGAGCAGGCCGCCGCTGTCATGCTCAAGGGCCTGACCGTGCAGTACCTGTTGCGCCAGACCTACAACGTGCAGCCGGGCCAGACCATCCTCTGGCACGCGGCCGCCGGCGGCGTCGGGTTGATCGCCTGCCAGTGGGCCAAGGCCATCGGCGCGCACCTGATCGGCACTGTCAGCTCGGCGGCCAAGGCAGAACTGGCGAAATCCCACGGCGCCTGGGAAACCATCGACTACAGCCACGAAAACGTGGTCGAGCGCGTGCTGGCGCTGACCGATGGCAAGAAGTGCCCGGTGGTCTATGACTCGGTGGGCAAGGACACCTGGCTGACCTCGCTGGACTGCGCGGCGCCACGCGGCCTGGTGGTGAGCTTCGGCAACGCCTCCGGCGCGGTGGATGGAGTCAACCTGGGCATCCTCTCGCAGAAGGGCTCGCTCTACGTCACCCGCCCGACCCTGTTCGGCTACGCCAGCACGCCGGAGCGCCTGCAGGCCATGGCCGATGACCTGTTCGGCATGATCACCAGCGGCAAGGTGAAGGTGGAGATCAACCAGCGCTTCGCCCTGGCCGAGGCGGCTAAGGCGCAGACCGAACTGGCAGCGCGGCGTACCACCGGCTCGACCATTCTGTTGCCGTGATCTGAGCTGCGTTAGCGAGCAAGGGCCAGGCGCGCCTCTCGCTCCTGCAGGGTGCGGCGGTATCGCCTTTCGTAGGAGCGAGCTTGCTCGCGAACCGAGTCGCGTCGAGGTGACCGGCTTACGACGGGCGAACGGTCTCGCCGGTGCGCAGGTCGCGGATCAGGCTCGGATTGCGCCGTCCACCCAGGGCACCGCCGAGCACGCCATCCAGCTCGCCGCGGAAGTACTGCTCGACCCGCAGGCGGCTGCGCGCAGACGGGCGGCCGGCGGGGTTGGCGGAGGTGGAGATCAGCGGGCCGGTGTAGCGGCACAGTTCGCGCACCAGAGGGTGGTCGGTGACGCGCAGGGCGACGGTATCGTGCTCGCCGGTCACCCATTCGGGCAGGCGACCCTGGTGCGGCACCAGCCAGGTGTTCGGGCCGGGCCAACTGGCGGCTAGCGTGTCCTGCCAGGCTTCGGGCAGGTCCTCGAGGAGGAAGTCGAACTGGCGGATATCGCCGGCCACCACGATCATGCCCTTTTCCACCGGACGCGCCTTGATCGCCAGCAGGCGGTACACGGCGTCGGCGCTCCACGGGTCGCAACCCAGGCCCCAGACGGCTTCGGTCGGGTAAGCGATCACACCGCCATCGCGCACGACCTGGGCCATGCGCTGGGTACGCCAGTTGCTGTACATCGGGGAGTTCCTCGGATCTGCGATGCGCGGCAGTTTACGTGCTCAGGGGGCGCGATGCACCCAGACGCCGGCCTCGCAGGCCACCCGCCCGTCCAGCTCCAGTTCGGTGAGTTCCACCAGTACCTGCGGCAGCTCCAGGCCGCTGCGCAGTGCCAGTTGCTCGCTGCTCTGCGGGGCGGCACGCAGCAGGTCGAGCAGGGGATGGCTCGGCAACGAAGTCACGGGCGGCGACACTGCTACGTGGTGCGTCCACCCCTGCAGGCCTTCGAGAATGTGCTCGACCGTCTCCACCAGCGTCGCCCCCTGGCGGATCAGCTCATGACAGCCGCGCGCGCCGGGGTGGTGGATCGAACCGGGGATGGCATAGACCTCGCGCCCCTGCTCGGCGGCCAGCCGCGCGGTGATCAGCGAACCGCTGGACGGGCTGGCCTCCACCACCAGGGTGCCCAGGGAAAGGCCGCTGATGATCCGGTTGCGCCGGGGGAAGTTCGACGCCTGCGGCGCGCTATTCAGCGGCAGCTCGGAAATCACCGCGCCACCTTGCTCGACGATGCGTTGGGCGAGGCCGAGGTGGCGTCGCGGGTAGAGCTGCTCCAGGCCCGTGCCCAGCACCGCGACGGTCTTTCCGCCAGCCTCCAGGGCCCCCTCATGAGCCGCACCATCGATGCCCAGCGCCAGCCCGCTGGTGATCACGAAGCCACCACCGGCCAGGCTGCGGGCAAAGGCCCGCGCCGTATCCAGCCCCGGCTTGCTGGCCCGGCGGCTGCCGACCATCGCCAGTTGCGGGCGCTCCAGCAGGCTCGGCTCACCCGCCAGGAACAGCACGGGTGGAGCATCGCTCAACTCCGCCAGCAGAGCGGGATAGACCGGCGCATCCCACATCACCAGGTGATGTCCGGGCGCCTCCAGCCAGCGCATCGCCTCGGCTGCCTGTTCACGAATGGCGCTGTCGCGGCGCGGGCCCGCACAGTTGGCCGGCAGACCGAGGGAGCGCCAGGCCGCCGCCGGCGCGCTGAGGGCCGCGGACGCCGAGCCGAAGGCTTCCAGCAAGCGCCGAAAAAGCCGCGGGCCCAGTTCGGGCAGGCCATGCAGGCGCAGCCGCGCTTCCAGCTCGGCCGGGGAGAGGGTCGGGTCCAGGGGCATGTCGCAATCCTTCGGCGTGCGGTTGACGCCCGGACTATGCCGCGCCGAGCGACGCTCGCGCTGTCGGACCCTTCCGGATCGCGCCCACAAAAAACCCCGCCGAAGCGGGGTTTCTTCAAGTCACGCGCGCATCACGGGTTCAGGACGCGGTCGTTGACTTCCAGCGAGCGGGTAGCGGTGAGCACCAGCCCGTAGCTCAGGCGGTTGTAGGTGCGGAAGACCATCACCAGGCCCGAACGCTCGTCCGGGATCTTCACCATTTCATCGGTGACGCGATCGCGCACGGTTTCGCCCAGCTTGTAGATCGCCAGCACGTTGCCTTCGGCCAGGCCATCACGGGAGCCCTTGTCGATGGTCACCACGTCGTACTTGCCGATCTGCGTTACGCCGCGCGGCACGTCGATGATGGTGCCCTTGATCGGGGTGCTCGGCTCGCTGGGCATGAAGGTCGAAGTGATCGCGCGCTCCTCGGTGGGGAACAGGCGGTCGCCCGAACGGACTTCCTGGGTCGTGCGGGTCAGCATCAGGGTGGCGACATCGCCTTCCTTCGCAGTGACGTTGGCGCCACCGACGTCCATCGCGTCGATGCCCAGAACCTCGTTGGTTTCCGGGTCGGTGTAGACCTTGGCCTGGCGGAAGATACCGTAGCTGTTCTCTTCGGACAGCGACTCGCCACGGGCATAGGCACGGTCGCCAGCGCCGCTGATCACGCTTTCCTGAGCACCGGCAACCACATAGGGGGCATTGCTGAAGACGTCAGCGTTGTCGACGATGCGGTTGGAGACCAGGAAGGCGTTGATCTTGTCCAGCGGGATGGTCGGGATCGCCTCGGCGATCGGGGTGCTGCGCACCCGCGGCGACAGCTTGATGGTCCCGCGGGACTCGCCACGGTTGAGCATCAGGCGCGGCTGGCCGTCGATATACACCAGGCTCAGCACATCACCCGGGTAGATCAGGTGCGGGTTCTGAATCTGCGGATTCACCTGCCAGATTTCCGGCCACTTCCACGGCTTGCTGAGGAACTTGCCGGAGATGTCCCAGAGGGTGTCGCCCTTCACTACGGTATAGCGATCCGGATGGCCGTCCTTGAGCTGCACGGCAGCCTGCGCCATCCCGCCTGCAGCGAGCAGCAGCAGGGCGAGTAGTGTTTTCCTCATGCGGTGAATCCCTTTATTATGTGTACACATGAAACGCCTGGAAGCCGCCCCTACCGCGCTTTCCAGCCGTTTTTCGATGCTGCTCAGCATATTAGCAGCCGATTTTGACTTTATTCCACAAGTGCATCACAAACGTATATGGCCATTCTGAACATTCTCGAATTCCCCGATCCGCGCCTGCGGACCATCGCCAAGCCGGTCACGGTCTTCGATGACGCCCTGCGTACGCTGATCGACGACATGTTCGAGACCATGTACGAGGCCCCGGGCATCGGGCTGGCGGCAACGCAGGTCAACGTGCACAAGCGTGTCGTGGTGATGGACCTCTCCGAGGACAAGTCCGAACCGCGGGTCTACATCAACCCGGAGTTCGAATACCTCACCGAGGAAATGGACCAGTACCAGGAGGGCTGCCTGTCGGTGCCCGGCTTCTACGAAAATGTAGACCGTCCGCAGAAGGTGCGGATCAAGGCCCAGGACCGCGACGGCAATCCGTTCGAGGAAGTCGCCGAAGGCCTGCTCGCCGTGTGCATCCAGCACGAGTGCGATCACCTGAACGGCAAGCTGTTCGTCGACTACCTGTCCAATCTCAAGCGTGACCGCATCCGCAAGAAGCTGGAAAAACAGCACCGGCAACAGGCGTGACCCCATCCCCAAAGGCTTGCCCCGGCAAGCCTTTTGTTTTTTTGTGAGCCCGATATGAGCCAAGCACTGCGCATCGTCTTCGCCGGCACCCCGGAATTCGCCGCCGAGCACCTCAAGGCCCTGCTCGATACCCCGCACCAGATCGTCGCCGTCTACACCCAGCCGGATCGCCCTGCTGGTCGCGGGCAGAAGCTGATGCCCAGCCCGGTCAAGCAGCTCGCCCTGGAGCATGGTCTGGCGGTGCTGCAGCCACCGACCCTGCGCGATCCCGTCGCCCAGGCGGAACTGGCGGCGCTCGAGCCGGACCTGATGGTGGTGGTCGCCTACGGCCTGATCCTGCCGCAGGCGGTGCTGGATATCCCGCGCCTGGGTTGCATCAACAGCCACGCCTCGCTGCTGCCGCGCTGGCGCGGCGCCGCGCCGATCCAGCGCGCGGTGGAGGCGGGCGACGCCGAAAGCGGCGTGACCGTGATGCAGATGGAAGCGGGCCTGGACACCGGGCCGATGCTGCTCAAGGTCAGCACGTCGATTTCCACCGAAGACACCGGCGGCAGCCTGCATGACCGCCTCGCCGAGCTGGGCCCGAGAGCCGTGGTCGAGGCCATTGCCGGCCTCGCCGCCGGCACGCTCAAGGGCGAGGTTCAGGATGACGCCCTGGCCACCTACGCACACAAGCTGAACAAGGAAGAGGCGCGGATCGACTGGGCGCGCCCGGCTGACGAACTGGAGCGGCGCATCCGCGCCTTCACCCCCTGGCCTGTATGCCACACCATGTTGGGTGAGGCCGCACTGAAGGTACTCGGTGCCAAGCCCGCGCAAGGCAAGGGCGAGGCCGGCAGGATTCTCGACGCCAGCCGCGACGGCCTGCTGGTCGCCTGCGGTGAGGGCGCGCTGCTACTGACCCGCCTGCAACTGCCCGGCGGCAAGCCGCTGGCCTTCGCCGACCTGTTCAACAGCCGCCGCGAGCAGTTCGCGCCCGGACAGACACTTGGTCTGCAAGGGCAGGGCGCATGAGTACCAATCCTCGCCTGGCGGCCGCCCGCGCGCTGGCCGCTGTACTGGCCGGCCGCGCCTCGCTGGGCAGCTCGCTGCCGACCCAGCTGGAACACGTCGAGCCGCGCGACCGCGGCCTGGTACAGGAACTGGCCTTTGGCGCCGCGCGCTGGCAGCCGCGCCTGTCCACCCTGGCCGCACGCCTGCTGCAGAAGCCGTTCAAGGCCGGCGACCGCGACGTCGAGGCGCTGCTGCTGGTGGGCCTCTACCAACTGCTCTACACCCGCATTCCCCCCCACGCAGCCATCGGCGAGACCGTTGGCTGCGCGGACAAGCTGAAGAAGCCCTGGGCCAAGGGCCTGCTCAACGCCGTACTGCGTCGCGCCCAGCGCGAAAGCGAGGTTCTGCTGGCCGAGGTCGACAAGGACCCGGCCGCACGCCTGGCGCACCCGCGCTGGCTGCAGAAGGCGCTGAAGAAGTCCTGGCCGGAGCAGTTCGAAGCCATCTGCGCCGCCAATAACACGCACCCGCCGATGACCCTTCGGGTAAATCGCCGTCACGGCAGCCGTGACGACTATCTGGAAGAGCTGAACCGCGTCGGCTTCGAAGCCACGGCCTGCGAGTTCAGCCGTGATGGCATCAACCTCGTGCAGCCCTGTGACGTGCGCGAGCTGCCGGGCTTCGCCGAAGGCCGCGTCAGCGTGCAGGACGAAGCCGCGCAGCTGGCCGCCGACCTGCTGGAGCTGGCGCCCAACCAGCGCGTGCTGGATGCCTGCTGCGCGCCCGGCGGCAAGACCTGCCACCTGATGGAAGCCGAGCCCGCGCTGGCCGGCGTAGTCGCCGTGGACCTGGAAGAAAGCCGCCTGGTACGGGTGCGCGAAAACCTCGCACGCCTGCAGCTATCGGCCGAACTGTTCGCCGCCGACGCTCGCGACACGGCCAAATGGTGGGACGGTAAAGCCTTCCAGCGCATCCTGCTGGACGCGCCGTGCTCCGCCACCGGAGTAATCCGCCGTCACCCGGACATCAAGCTGACCCGCACCGCCGAAGACATCGAGGCGCTGGCAAAACTGCAAGGCGAGCTGCTCGATGCGTTGTGGGCGACGCTCGAAGTGGGCGGCGTAATGGTCTACGCGACCTGCTCGGTGATGCCCCAGGAGAACAGCGAGCAGATCGCTGCGTTCCTCGGCCGCACCCCCGGCGCTCGCGAGCTGGACCTGCCCGGCCCGTGGGGGATCAAGCAGCCCCATGGGCGCCAGCTGCTGCCGCAGCAGGGCGGGCATGACGGCTTCTATTATGCCAAGCTGATCAAGATTTCCGCCCGCTAGGCCAAACGGGCTGCTGCGCGTCGACGATACGTCGTCAGATCACGGTTTCGAATGCTCATTTACTCTCCGCTTCGAAACCGCGTTCTTCCTAGCCTCGTTCTAGCTCGCAATCCCTCCCCCGAGGAGTTAACAAAGAGCTCTCATGAAAATCATCATCCTTGGTGCCGGCCAGGTCGGCGGCACTCTGGCCGAGCACCTCGCCAGCGAAGCCAACGACATCACCGTGGTCGATACCGACGGCGAACGCCTGCGCGACCTCAACGACCGCCTGGACATCCGCACGGTCCACGGCAAGGCCTCGTTCCCCACTGTGCTGCGCCAGGCCGGTGCCGACGATGCCGACATGCTGGTGGCGGTGACCAACAGCGACGAGGTGAACATGGTGGCCTGCCAGGTTGCCTACACCCTGTTCAACACCCCCACCCGCATCGCCCGCGTGCGTGAAGCGGCGTACCTGACCCGCGCCGGGCTGTTCGACAACGAGGCAATCCCGGTCGACGTGCTGATCAGCCCCGAGCAGGTGGTGACCAACTACATCAAGCGCCTGGTGGAGTACCCCGGCGCCCTGCAGGTGATCGACTTCGCCGAGGGCAAGGCGCAGTTGGTGGGCATCCGCGCTTACTACGGCGGGCCGCTGGTGGGCCAGGAGCTGCGCCAGCTGCGCGAGCACATGCCCAACGCCGACACCCGCGTGGCGGCGATCTACCGCCGCAACCGGCCGATCATTCCCCAGGGTGACACCGTGATCGAGGCCGACGACGAGGTCTTCTTCATCGCCGCCAAGGCCCACATCCGCGCGGTGATGGGCGAGATGCGCCGCCTCGAGGACAGTTACAAGCGGATCATCATCGCCGGCGGCGGCAACATCGGCGAACGCCTGGCCGAAGCCATCGAGAGCCGCTACCAGGTGAAGATCATCGAGATGAACCCGGCGCGCTGCCGACACCTGTCAGACAGCCTGGACAGCAGCATCGTGCTCCAGGGCAGTGCCTCCGACCGCGACCTGCTGCTGGAAGAGAACATCGGCGATACCGACCTGTTCCTCGCGCTGACCAACGACGACGAGGCCAACATCATGTCCTCGCTGCTGGCCAAGCGCCTGGGTGCGCGCAAGGTGATGACGCTGATCAACAACCCCGCCTATGTGGACCTGGTGCAGGGCGGCGAAATCGACATCGCCATCAGCCCGCAGCTGGCGACCATCGGCACCCTGCTGACCCACGTGCGCCGGGGCGACATCGAGAGCGTGCACTCCCTGCGCCGCGGCGCCGCCGAAGCCATCGAAGTGGTCGCCCACGGCGACGCCAAGTCGAGCAAGGTGATCGGCCGCAAGATCAACGAAGTGCAACTGCCGCCGGGGACTACCATCGGTGCGGTGATCCGCGACGACGACGTGCTGATCGCCCACGGCGAAACGAAGATCGAATCCGGCGACCACGTGATCCTCTTCGTGGTGGACAAGAAGCGCATCCGCGATGTCGAGCGCCTGTTCCAGGCCGGCCTGACCTTCTTCTAAGCGACAAAGGCCGCCCATGGGCGGCCTTGCCAGTCGAATCCGGGGCGCTTTCAGACAGCTCCTACAGCGCCACCAACCCGATGCTGTCACCCTGCGCGGCCTGTTCCAGCTTGCCTGTCCCCGGTCATGCGCTACTCCTCCATCGGTCGAATCCTCGGCGTGCTGCTGATGCTGTTCAGTGCCACGCACCTGCCACCGCTCCTCGTCGACCTCCACTACGCCGAGCACTCGTGGCGGCCCTTTGCGCTGTCGTTCCTGGTCACGCTGCTGACCGGCTTCGTTATCTGGTGGCCCTGCCGCCAGCACAAGCAGGACCTGCGCATCCGCGATGGCTACCTGGTCACCGCGCTGTTCTGGATCGTCCTGGGGTCCTTCGGCGCCATGCCTTTCGCCCTCTCGGACGCACCGCACATGGGCCTGATCGATTCGCTGTTCGAGTCCTTCTCGGGCCTCTCCACCACCGGCGCCACGGTACTCACCGGGCTGGACACGCTACCCCACGCGATCCTCTACTACCGCCAGCAGCTGCAATGGCTGGGCGGCATGGGCATCGTGGTGCTAGCGGTGGCTGTGATGCCGATGCTCGGCATCGGCGGCATGCAGCTGTACCGCGCGGAGATGCCGGGGCCGCTGAAGGATCACAAACTCTCGCCGCGCATCGCCGATACCGCCAAGACCTTGTGGTTCCTCTACTGCGGCCTGACGCTCGCCTGTGCCCTGGCCTACTGGGCGGCGGGGATGAATGCCTTCGACGCCATCGGCCACAGTTTCTCCACCATCGCCATCGGTGGCTTTTCCACCCACGATGCCAGCATCGGCTACTTCGACAGCCCGCTGATCGAGCTGATCTGCATGACCTTCCTGGTCATCTCGGGGATCAACTTCAGCCTGCACTTCCTCGCCTGGCGCCAGCGCAGCCTGCGGCACTACCTCAACGACACCGAGTGCCGGGCCTACCTGGGCATCCTGCTGGTGCTGTTCCTGATCACCGCCACCACACTGATCCTCAAGCATCACTACGACTCGCCGCTGCAGTCGATCCGCTACGCCGCCTTCATGGTGATCTCGGTGGCGACCACCACCGGTTTCGGCCTTGCCGACTTCAGCGCCTGGCCGACCCTGCTGCCTTACCTGCTGCTCTACAGCACCTTCATCGGCGCTTGCGCCGGCTCCACAGGCGGCGGCATGAAGGTGATGCGCGTGCTGCTGGTGTACCGCCAGGGCATGCGCGAATTCCTCCGCCTGCTGCATCCCAACGGTGTGTTCCTGGTAAAGCTGGGCCGGCGCACGGTGCCCGACCGCGTGGTGGAATCGGTGTGGGCGTTCTTCTCGATCTACCTGCTGACTTTCGTCAGCCTGATGCTGGTATTGCTGGCACTGGGCGTGGACCAACTCACCGCGTTTTCGACGCTCGCTTCCAGCCTGAACAACCTGGGCCCGGCGCTGGGCGAGGCATCGATGCACTACGGCAACCTGCCGGGCAGCGCCAAGCTGGTACTGAGCCTGGCGATGGTGCTGGGGCGGCTGGAGGTGTTCTCCCTGCTGATCCTGCTGACGCCCGCCTTCTGGCGTACTTGAGGCACTGATCTTGAGGCAGAATGGCGACCTGCTGACGGAGGCTCGCCATGATCGATTCGCTGGAAAAGATGCTCGCCAAGGGCGTGGACAATTCGCTGCTGCGCTTCGGCCTGGGCAAGGGCTACCTGGATGCTGGCGATGCCACCAGGGCCGCCGAGCACCTGCGGCGCTGCGTGGAGCAGGACCCGAAGTACTCCGCCGCCTGGAAGCTGCTGGGCAAGGCACTGCAGGCCGAGGGTGACCTGGAGGGCGCGCGCACAGCCTGGACCGACGGCCTCGCCGCCGCGCAGGCCCATGGCGACAAGCAGGCGGAGAAGGAAATGACGGTGTTCCTGCGCAAGCTGGACAAAACAAAGGGCGCCTAGGCGCCCTTTTTCATGCTCGATCGTTCACGTTCCTGCGGCCTCAGGCCACCGAGGGGTGCCGGCGCAGGTTACGGGTGATGGCGCTGAGCAGCATGCCGTAGAGGGGCACGAAGAGCATCAGCATGACCGCGAGCTTCACGCCGTAGTCGACCCATGCTATCTCCACCCAGTGCTCGGCCATGAACGGGTTGTCGCTGTGCCAGAAGGCGATGGAGAAGAAGGTGAAGGTGTCCAGCAGGTTGCCGAACAGGGTCGAGACCACCGGGGCGATCCACCACTGGCGCATCCGTCGCAGACGGTCGAAGACCTGGATATCGAGAATCTGGCCGAACACGTAGGCCAGGAAGCTGGCCAGGGAAATCCGCGCCACGAAGGTGTTGAACTCGCCCAGGGAGGCGAAGCCTCTGAAAGCGCCCTCCTGAAAGACCACCGAGATCACGTAGGAAGCCAGCAGCGCCGGGATCATCACCCGTGCGATGACCAGCCGCGCCGGGCGCTTGCCGAGCAGGCGGACGGTAAGGTCGGTGGCCAGGAAGATGAACGGGAAGCTGAATGCGCCCCAGGTGGTGTGCCAGCCAAAAAGCGTCATTGGCAGCTGCACCAGGTAGTTGCTGGCGATGATGATCAGGATGTGGAACGCGACCAGACCGGCGAGTGCGCCGCGCCTTGCCGCCGGAAGGGATGCCGACATGCTTTGGGCCTTTTTCGTCGATGGGGTGAGGGAACCCATGCCCGGCACCATGCCGAGCGGCGCGCATTGTATACGATCCGGACCTGAAAGTCAGGTTTTACTGAGCATTTTTTGCTCAATACCGACCTGTGATTTTTCGTAGGAGCAACTGCCTTTTCCTGGGGAGTCCGTACCAATGCATCCCCTTCACCCTAACCCTCTCCCCTGGGAGAGGGTTAGGGTGAAGGCCGACCCGAGCGCAGAACTTTTACGTAGGAGCGGACTCTGTCCGCGATCGACTCACCGTCGCTCCGGTCGATCAGGAAGCTGGGCCAACCGATCGCGGACGAAGTCCGCTCCTACACAACCGCTATGTAGCCAATCAGGCGTTACCGACGAAGCGGAAGCCCGCGCCCTCGGCGTCGGTGCGCATCACTTCCATCTCCAGGATCGGCGCATCGAAGGGCATGTCCTGCACCTGGCCGGTAACGCGCGTACCGGCGGGCAACGCCGCGAGCACTTCATGGCGAACGTAGACGCCGCCGTCCGACAAATCACGGGTATGGCCGAACACGTCGCCGAAGTCGGGGTGGCTGATCTTGATCCGGCACTTCATCGGGGTCCGCGGGTACTGCCTTTGGTTGGCCATGGATGGCATCCGTCCTGAATGTCAGCGCATTAATGGGCCTCAAACCCATGGGTCAGGTCAAGCCAGCAGTTGCAGCAGCAACCAGAGATTGGCGGCGCTGATGACGCAGAACAAGCCCCAGGCCAGCACGCGGGTCAGCAGGCTGTTGACGAACTCGCCCATCAGCGCGCGGTCGCTGGTGAAGCGGATCAGCGGCCAGAGCGCGAAGGGCAGCTGCAGGCTGAGCACCACCTGGCTGAGCACCAGCAGCTTGCCGACCGCCTTGTCGCCGAGCATCAGCACGCCGATCAATGCCGGGATCAGTGCCAGCGCGCGAGTGATCAGGCGGCGCTGCCAGCAGGGAATCTTCATCTGCAGGAAGCCTTCCATGATCACCTGCCCGGCGATGGTGCCGGTGAAGGTGGAGCTCTGCCCCGAGGCGAGCAGCGCGACGCCGAAGAGAATCGCCGCCAGCCCGGTACCCACCAGCGGTTCGAGCAGGCGGTAGGCATCCTGGATTTCGGTGACGCCGGTGTGGCCGGTCTCATGGAACGCCGCGGCAGCGAGGATCAGGATGGCGGCGTTGATCAGCAGCGCGAGGCTCAGCGAGACCACCGTGTCGATGCGCGTCAGGCGGATCGCCGCGGCCTTGCCGTCGCTACCGCTGACCTGGCGCGTCTGCACGATGGAGGAGTGCAGGTAGAGGTTGTGCGGCATCACCGTGGCGCCAAGGATGCCGATGGCCAGGTACAGCGGCTCACGCTGGCTGATGGCGTCCCAACTGGGCAGGAAGCCGGCGGCGACGTCCGGCCAGTGCGGCTTGATGAGGAGCAGCTCGACCAGGTAGCAACCGCTGATGGTGATGATCAGGCCGAGCATGATCGCTTCCAGGTGGCGGAAGCGCTGGCCCTTGAGGCCGAGCACGATCAGCGTGTCGAAGGCGGTGAGGATGACGCCGGTGACCAGGTCGACACCCAGCAGCATGTGGAAGGCGAGGGCGCAGCCAAGCACTTCGGCAAGGTCCGTGGCGACGATCGACAGCTCCGCCAGCAGCCATTGCAAGCGAGCGCCGCCCAGGCTGTAGCGGCTGCGCGACAGCTGCGCCAGGTCCTGCCCGGTGACGATGCCCAGGCGCATGGCCAGGCATTGCAGGACCATGCCGGCGAGACTGGAGAGCAGCACCACGAACAGCAACTGGTAGCCAAAGCCGGAGCCGGCTTCGATGGCGGTGGCCCAGTTGCCCGGGTCCATGTAGCCGATGGAGACCAACAGGCCGGGGCCGGCGAACTGCAGGATGCGCTTCCACAACGGCGCGCTGGCCGCGACCTGGATGCTGCCTTTGACTTCCGAGGGACAGAACGGCGCGGTAGCGGTGGTCGGCAGGCCGAGCATGTTGGTTCTTCCTGGCTTATGGGCGGGCGCGTTGCCCTCTCCCTGAAGAGAGGAGGTATCTCACTGCAGAGCTTTCACGCCGGTCGGCCGACCGGCGTGGATTCGCGAGCAAGCTCGCTCCTACAGGTCCACGGCGGCACGCTCTTCGTAGGAGCGAGCTTGCTCGCGAACCGCCCAGCCACAATCCCGGCAATCCCGGCTCAGTACCACTTCGCCTCGCCTTCTGGGCGTTTCTTGAAACGCTTCATGGTCCACATGTACTGGCTCGGATACGCGCGCACGTACTTGGCCAGCTCGCGGCTGAGGGCTGCCACGGACACTTCCATGTCCTTGTCGTACATGTCCGCCGGCGCGGCTTCGAGGATCACCTTGTAGCCGCTGCCATCGGGCAGGCGCACGGCATGGAAGAACACCCCGCGCGCCTTGCCGCGCGAGAGCAGCGACGGCACGAACTTGCTGGTCAGCGCGGTGGTGCCCAGGTAGGGCACGAACAGCCCCGAGCCGAGGTCCGGTTCCGGGTCGCAGGGAATGCCGACGCAGCCGCCATTCTTCACTTCCTTGATCACGCTCTTGATGCCTTCGGGCGTCGAAGGCGCCACGCGGTTGCCCAGCTGCACGCGCTGCTTCTTCAGCAGATCGTCCACCGCTTTCAGCTTCGGCGGGCGGTAGAAGATGATCGGCTTGGCGTAGGAGCAGTAGAAGTGATTGAGCACTTCCCAGTTGCCCAGGTGGCTGGTGATGCCGACCAGGCCGTCACCGGAGGCCAGCGCTTCTTCCAGCACTTCCATGCCTTCCACTTCGCGGATGTACTGCAGCGACTTCTGCGGCGACCACATCCAGGCGCAGGCGCTCTCGGTCAGCGTGCGGCCGATGTCCATCAGGCTCTGGCCGACAAGCTTTTCCAGCTCGGCTGCGGACAGCTCGGGGAAGCAATGCGAGAGGTTGATCCGCACAATCTCTCGGGAGCGGTTGGGCAGCTTCCACATCAGCCAGCCGATGCCCGCGCCCAATGCGCCCACCGCGCGCCACGGCAGCATGGCGAACAACCGCAGGAAGCCCACCACCAGTGCGCCCTTGAATTTCTCCACGGAAAACTCCTTCAAGCAGATGGCGGCCATTGTAGCCGCTCGCGTCGGCATTTCGGGCATCGCCGGCCACCTCCACCTTGCCTCCACACAATCAGCACAGAGCGAACACGCGGCGCCCACACCGCGCGCGCAACCTGCGGCCATCCGATCCACAGGCCCGGAGGCCCGCGATGCGTACCCGAACCTTACTTGCACGGCTGTGCTGCCTGCTGCTGGCGATGTGCGCCAGCCTGACGGTGCTGGCCGACGACGACGGCGTCTCGAATGAAAGCAATGCCAGCCCCTACTTCTTCGTCGAGAGCGCCGACGCGTCGGTCGATGCCCTGCCGCTCAAGGCCACCCGCGTGAATGCCCGTGTGCTGGGCAACATCGCCGAAGTGACGGTGACCCAGGAATACCGCAACCAGGGCGCCACACCGCTGGAAGCGCGCTACGTCTTCCCCGCCTCGACCCGCGCGGCCGTCCACGGGATGACCGTGCGCCTGGGCGAGCGGGTGATCCAGGCGCAGATCCGCGAGAAGCAGAAGGCCCAGGCCGAGTACCAGCAGGCCAAGAGCGCGGGCAAGACCGCCGCGCTACTGGAGCAGGAACGCGAGAATGTGTTCCAGATGCAGGTCGCCAACATCCTGCCCGGCGACGTGGTGCAGGTAGAGCTGCGCTACAGCGAGCTGCTGGTGCCCACTGACGGGCGCTACCAGTTCGTGTTCCCCACCGTGGTCGGCCCGCGCTACAACGGCAAAGGCACTTCCGGCAGCGGCAACCAGCCGTGGATGTCGACGCCCTACCTGCAACAGGGCCAACCCTCGGCCACGCAATTCGCCCTGCAGATGGAATTGCTCGCGCCGGTGCAGATCGACGAGATCGCTTCGCCCTCGCACCATATCGACATCCAGCGTCACGGTCAGCGCGCCACCCTCCACCTGGCCGCCGACGAGGCTGCCGGGAATAACCGCGACTTCATCCTCGACTACCGCCTGGGCGGCGATCAGGTGCAAAGCGGCCTGCTGCTGTCGCACGGCGCCCAGGAGAACTTCTTCCTCGCCATGGTCACGCCGCCGCGCGCGCCGAATGCCAGGCTCATCGTGCCGCGCGACTACGTGTTCATCGTCGACGTGTCCGGTTCCATGAACGGCTTCCCACTGGACACCACCAGGGCCCTGCTGCGCGATCTGATCGGCCGCCTGCGGCCCAGCGACACCTTCAACCTGCTGCTGTTTTCCGGCGACAACCGCAAGCTCGCCGATACCTCCCTGGCGGCCACGCCGGCCAACATCCGCCGCGCCACCGACATGCTCGATGGCGAACAGGGCGCCGGCGGTACCGAGCTGATGCCGGCCCTGCGCGAAGCGCTGGCGATGCCCACCGACCCGGAGCGTTCGCGCAGCTTCGTGGTGATCACCGACGGCTTCGTCAGCGTGGAAAGCAGCGCCTACCAGCTGGTGCGCGAAAACCTGAGCAAGGCCAACCTGTTCGCCTTCGGCATCGGCAGCTCGGTGAACCGCAGCCTGATCGAAGGCCTGGCGCGGGCGGGGCAGGGCGAGCCGTTCATCGTCACCGACCAGCGCTCGGCCGGCGAGCAGGCCGAGCGCTTGCGGCGGATGATCGACAGTCCGCTGCTGCAAGGTATTCACGCGAGCTTCGAAGGGCTGGAGGTCTACGACGTCGAACCCCAGCAACTGCCCGACCTCTTCGCCGATCGCCCACTGGTGCTGTCCGGCAAATGGAAGGGCGAGCCCCGCGGTGAACTGCGCATCGATGCCCACGCGGCGGATGGCCCGTTCCAGGCACGCCTGCCGATCAGCGCAACCAGTCTTGGTGAAAACGGCGACGCGCTCGCCCACCTCTGGGCGCGTAAACGGTTGGCCAGCCTGATGGACCAGGAAGCCCTCGATGGCGGCTTCGAGTTCAGCTCGCAGATTCTCGACCTCGGCCTGAAGTATCAGCTGCTCACGCCCTACTCCTCGTTCATCGCCGTCGACCAGCAAGTGCGCAACGCCGATCCGCAAGCGAGCCAGTCCGTCGATCAACCCCTGCCGTTGCCCCAGGGCGTGAACAACAGCGCTATCGGCAGCACGGTGCCGGGCACCCCCGAACCCGGCGTCTGGGCCATGCTGCTGCTCGCCGGCCTTGGCGCATGGTGGTGGCGGAGGAAGGCGGCATGACGCGCCGCCTGCCTGGCTGGAGCTGGTTGGCACTCGCTGCACTGGCCGCCTGGCCCAGTTGGCTGTGGGCGGTGCGCCGGCTGGGTGATGGTTCGGATGATCCGTTGGGAATCATCTCCCTGGCGGCGCTGGGGCTGTTGCTCTGGCGCGACCGCTCCGGCCTGCGGACGCAGCCTCGCCCGGTGTGGCTGGCGCTTGCGGCGGGTTTGCTGCTGGTGGCGGCATTCAGCCAGTCGTTGCTGCCGCCACTGTTGCGCGGATTGATCTCGGTGTTGGCGCTGCTGCTGGTGGTCCTCAGCCTGCGCGCGCCAGGGCAACCCTGGCTGGCCTGGCTCGGCCTGGGTTTCCTGTCGCTGCCGCTGCTGTCGTCGCTGCAATTCTTCGTCGGCTACCCGCTGCGGGTGATCACCGCCGAGGTCAGCGCCTGGCTGTTGCGCCTCGGCCCCTGGTCGGTGGAGCGGCAGGGCAGTGCGCTGTTGGTCGATGGTCAGTGGGTGATGGTCGACGCACCCTGCTCGGGCATCCAGATGGCCTGGGTCGGCTACTTCAGCGCCTGCACGCTGGCAGCCTGGCTGCGCCTGCCGGATCGACTGTTGCTGCGCCGGTTACCGCTGGTGGGCATGCTCGTGCTGGGCGGCAATATCCTGCGCAACACGCTACTGGTGTGGGGCGAAAGCGGTGTGAGCGAGTTCCCCGGCTGGGCGCATGAAGGCGTCGGCCTGCTGGTGTTCGCGGCGGTGTACGGGATGATCCTGCGGGTGATCGGGCGGCGTTCATTCGACACCCCAGGGCTAGGCGCGTCGGCATGCTCCGCGCCACCGACAAGCGTCCAGGCAGCCTTCCTGGGCGCATTGCTGCTGGCGATGATCTGGCCGCTGTTGGCGCCGGGCTCCGCCTCCGCCAAAGTGAGCGCGCCTCACGAATGGCCCATCCAGTTCGAAGGTCGACTGCTGCAGCCGCTGGCACTGTCCCCGGTGGAGCAGCGCTTTGCCGAGGACTTTCCCGGGCAGCTCGGTCGCTTCAGCGATGGCCAGCGCAGCATCGTGCTGCGCCAGGTGCTGCGGCCGACGCGCAAGCTGCACCCGGCGGAAGATTGCTTCCGCGCCATCGGCTACCGCATCGAGCAGACGCAACTGCGCAAGCGCGTGGGAGCGGAAGGTTTGCAGCGTTGCTTCGTGGCCTCGCGCGACGGCGTGAAGTTGCAGGTCTGCGACTACATCCAGGACGCTGCCGGCCAATCCTTCTCCGATACGTCGGCCTGGTACTGGTCGGCACTCTCCGGGCGTTCGACGGGACCGTGGCTGGCGGTCACCCTCGCCAGCCCACTGCCTTAGGCGCGGGTCAGCTGGGTGTAGCGGTCGCAGTCGGTGGTGTGGTCCATCACCATGCCGGTGGCTTGCATGAAGGCGTAGCAGATGGTCGGGCCAACGAAATTGAAACCGGCCTTGCGCAGCGCCTTGCTCATGGCCTCGGCCTCGGGCGTCACCGCCGGCACCTGGCCGCGTTCGCTGAAGTGATTGACCTTCGGCTTGCCGCCGACGAAGGACCAGAGGAACGTCACCGGGTCTTCCAGCTCCAGCCAGGCGCGGGCGTTCTGCCGCGCCGCCTTGAGCTTGGCGAAGTTGCGGATGATGCCCGGGTCCTGCATGCGCTCCTCGATCTCCTCGTCACTCATGCGCGCCAGGCGCTCGGGATCGAAGCCGAACAGTACCTCGCGGTAGCGCTCGCGCTTCTTCAGCACGGTGATCCACGAGAGTCCCGCCTGGGCGCCTTCGAGGATGAGCATCTCGAACAACGCCCGCGGATCGCGCTGGGGCACTCCCCATTCGGCATCGTGGTAGGCGATGTACAGCGGGTCGTCGTTACACCAGAAGCAACGAGGCATGGTAGTCGTCCTGACAGGGAAAGCCCGACTATAGACAATTCACTGTATGAAAATACAGCTATTCAGCAAATTTTCCGGTCAATTGGTGAACTTCCGCCGGGCGCCTGGAAATCGCTGAGAAGCCCAAGCTGCAAGCGTCTTGGGGTATACTGCCGGGTTTTAGTCGCATATCCAGCACAGGTGAAATTCGTGAGCCAGACTACGCCCGCCGTGCCCACCTTCCAGGACCTGATCCTCGCCCTGCAAAAATACTGGGCCGATCAGGGCTGTGTGGTGCTGCAGCCCTACGACATGGAAGTAGGCGCCGGCACCTTCCACACCGCCACCTTCCTCCGCGCCGTGGGCCCGGAAACCTGGAACGCGGCGTACGTGCAACCCAGCCGCCGCCCCACTGACGGCCGCTACGGCGAGAACCCCAACCGCCTGCAGCACTACTACCAGTTCCAGGTGGTCCTCAAGCCCAACCCGGAAAACTTCCAGGAGCTGTACCTGGGCTCGCTGCAGGCCATCGGCATCGACCCGCTGATGCACGACATCCGCTTCGTCGAGGATAACTGGGAATCGCCGACCCTCGGCGCCTGGGGCCTGGGCTGGGAAATCTGGCTGAACGGCATGGAAGTCACCCAGTTCACCTACTTCCAGCAAGTGGGCGGCATCGAGTGCTACCCGGTCACCGGTGAGATCACCTATGGCCTGGAACGCCTGGCCATGTACATCCAGGGTGTCGACTCGGTGTATGACCTGGTGTGGGCTGATGGCCCATTCGGCAAGGTCACCTATGGCGACGTGTTCCACCAGAACGAAGTGGAGCAGTCGACCTACAACTTCGAGCACGCCAACGTCGAGAAGCTGTTCGAGCTGTTCGATTTCTACGAAAGCGAAGCCAACCGTCTGATCGAGCTGCAGCTGCCGCTGCCGACCTACGAAATGGTCCTCAAGGCCTCGCACACCTTCAACCTGCTGGACGCCCGCCGCGCCATCTCGGTGACCGAGCGTCAGCGCTACATCCTGCGCGTGCGCACCCTGGCCCGCGCCGTGGCGCAGAGCTACCTGCAGGCCCGCGCCCGCCTCGGCTTCCCGATGGCCACCCCCGAATTGCGTGACGAAGTACTGGCCAAGCTGAAGGAGGCCGAATAATGAGCGCGAAGGATTTCCTCGTCGAACTGGGCACCGAAGAGCTGCCACCCAAGGCGCTGAAGAGCCTCGGTGAAGCCTTCCTGGCTGGCATCGAGAAGGGCCTGAAGGCCGCCGGCCTGACCTACGCCGCCGCACGCTGCTACGCCGCGCCGCGCCGCCTGGCCGTGCAGATCGACCAGCTTGCCGTGCAGCAGCCCGACCGTATCGTGAACCTCGACGGCCCGCCGCTGCAGGCTGCCTTCGATGCCAACGGCAACCCGACCCAGGCCGCCCTGGGCTTCGCCAAGAAGTGCGGCGTGGACCTGGAGCTGATCGACAAGAGCGGCCCGAAGCTGAAGTTCAGCCAGACCATCGCCGGCCAGCCCGCCGTAGGCCTGCTGCCGGCCATCGTCGAAACCTCGCTGAACGACCTGCCGATTCCCAAGCGCATGCGCTGGGCCGCTCGCCGCGAAGAGTTCGTGCGTCCGACCCAGTGGCTGGTGATGCTGTTCGGCGATGACGTCGTCGACTGCGAGATCCTCACCAAGAAAGCCGGTCGCGAATCCCGCGGTCACCGCTTCCACAATCCGGCCAACGTGCGCATCTCCGCTCCGGCCAACTACCTGGAAGACCTGCGCAGCGCCCACGTGCTGGCCGACTTCGCCGAGCGCCGTGAGATCATCGCCAAGCGCGTCGCCGAACTGGCCGCCGAGCAGAAGGGCAGCGCCATCGTCCCGGCCGACCTGCTGGACGAAGTGACCGCGCTGGTCGAGTGGCCGGTGCCGCTGGTGTGCTCCTTCGAGGAGCGCTTCCTCGCCGTACCGCAGGAAGCCCTGATCACTACCATGCAGGACAACCAGAAGTACTTCTGCCTGCTGGACGCCAACGGCAAGCTGCTGCCTCGCTTCATCACCGTGGCCAACGTCGAGAGCAAGGCGCCGGAGAACATCGTTTCCGGCAACGAGAAGGTGGTGCGCCCGCGCCTGACCGACGCCGAGTTCTTCTTCAAGCAGGACCAGAAGCAGCCGCTGGAAGCCTTCAATGCCCGTCTGAAGAACGTGGTATTCCAGGCCCAGCTCGGCACCGTGTACGAGAAGGCCGAGCGCGTGTCCAAGCTGGCCGCCTACATCGCCGAGCGCATCGGTGGTGACGCGACCAACGCCGCCCGCGCCGGCATCCTCTCCAAGTGCGACCTGGCCACCGAGATGGTCGGCGAATTCCCGGAGATGCAGGGCATCGCCGGTTACTACTACGCCACCGCGGGTGGCGAAGCCAAGGACGTCGCCCTGGCGCTGAACGAGCAGTACATGCCGCGCGGCGCTGGCGCGGAACTGCCGGGCACCCTGACCGGTGCCGCGGTGGCTGTGGCCGACAAACTCGACACCCTGGTCGGCATTTTCGGCATCGGCATGCTGCCCACCGGCAGCAAGGACCCGTACGCCCTGCGCCGTGCCGCCCTGGGTGTGCTGCGCATTCTCATCGAGAAGCAGCTGGACCTGGATCTGGTCGATGCCATCGGTGTCGCCGTGGCCCAGTACGGCGATAAAGTGAAAGCCGAGGGTCTGTCCGAACAGGTGCAGGACTTCGTCTTCGACCGCCTGCGTGCTCGTTACGAAGACGAGGGCGTGGACGTTGCCGTGTACCAGGCCGTGCGCGCCCTCAAGCCGACCGCTCCGCTGGACTTCGACCAGCGCGTGCAGGCCGTTCAGGCCTTCCGCCAGCTGCCAGAAGCCGCCGCCCTGGCTGCCGCCAACAAGCGCGTGTCGAACATCCTGGCCAAGGCGGAAGGCGAGGTGCCTGCCACCGTCAACGCCAGTCTGTTCACCGAGACCGCCGAGAAGGCCCTTGGCAGCGCCGTGGCAAGCGCCGAAGCAGAAGTAGTCCCGCTGGCCGCGGCTCGCGATTATCGTGCAGCCCTGGCCCAACTGGCGGCGTTGCGCGCGCCGGTTGATGCCTTCTTCGAGGAAGTACTGGTCAACGCGGACGACAGCGCCGTGAAGGCCAACCGCTACGCCCTGCTGGCCAAGCTGCGCGGGCTGTTCCTCGGCGTCGCCGACATCTCCCTGTTGGGCTAACGCCCAACGGCTACAGGCTTCAGGCGGCAGGCTGCAGGCATGCACCCCGCCTGCAGCCTGTGGCTTGCCGCCAGAAGCCATCTCATGAAACTACTGATCCTCGACCGCGACGGCGTCATCAACCAGGACTCCGACGACTACATCAAATCCCTCGCCGAGTGGATTCCGATCCCCAGCGCCATCGCCGCCATCGCGCGCCTCAGCAAAGCCGGCTGGACCGTAGCCGTGGCCACCAACCAGTCCGGCATTGCCCGGGGCTATTACGACCTGGCCACGCTGGAAAGCATGCACGCGCGCCTGCGCGAACTGGTGGCAGAGCAGGGCGGTCAACTGGGCGTCATCGTCTACTGCCCCCATGGTCCCGACGAGGGTTGCGACTGCCGCAAGCCGAAACCCGGTATGCTGCAACAGGTCGCCCAACACTATGGTGTAGCGCTGCACGGCATCTGGTTCGTGGGTGACAGCCGGGGTGACCTGGACGCCGCGCTGGCCGTCGATTGTCAGCCAGTGTTGGTGAAAACCGGCAAAGGCGAACGCACCTTGGCCAAGCCGCTGCCCGAAGGCACGCTGGTCTTCGACGATCTGTCGGCGGTTGCCGACCATCTACTTTCCTGAGGACCCATTTCCCATGTCGACCGTGCAGGCCATCAGAACCGTTCTCTTTTACCTGCTGCTGTCGTCCAGCGCCTTCGTCTGGGGAACCCTCAGCCTGATCATCGCGCCCTTCCTGCCGTTCCGCGCTCGCTACCGTTTCGTCGCCCAGGCCTGGTGCAAGTTCGCCGTCTGGCTCGCCGGCGTGATGGTCGGCGTGCGCTACGAACTCAAGGGTGCGGAGAACATCCCGGAGCAGCCCTGCGTGATCCTCGCCAAGCACCAGAGCACCTGGGAAACCTTCTTCCTCACCGGCTACTTCGAGCCACTTAGCCAGGTGCTCAAGCGCGAGCTGCTGTTCGTTCCCTTCTTCGGCTGGGCCATGGCACTGCTCAAGCCCATCGCCATCAACCGCGACCAGCCGAAGCTGGCCCTCAAGCAGATTGCCAAGCAGGGCGACGAGCGCCTCAAGCAGGGCGCCTGGGTGCTGATCTTCCCGGAAGGCACTCGCGTTCCCACGGGCCAGATCGGCAAGTTCTCGCGCGGCGGCGCGGCACTGGCAGTCAACGCCAACCTGCCGGTCCTGCCGATCGCGCACAACGCCGGGCACTGCTGGCCGAAGAACGGCTGGGCGAAGTTCCCCGGCACCATCCAGGTGGTGATCGGCCCCGCCATGTATGCAGAAGGCGAGGGCGCACGCGCCATTACCGAGCTCAACCAGCGCGCCGAGAACTGGGTTGCGCAGACGCTGCGTGAGATGGGCGAGCTACCCGCCGATGCCACGCCGCAGGCTGTTGCCGAAGCCTCCTGACGCTTCCCGCCGACAAAAGAAAAGGGCCCCGAAGGGCCCTTTCTTTTTGCCTGTAGCTTTCCCGGTGTCGAGGGGCACATAACCTGTCGCTACCCCCTCCAGAAAAATCAGGGGTTTTAGAGGCGTTATGGGCGCTAAAAGTGTCGCCTCCCGACCGGAATTAATGTCCTTTCCCAGCGCTCTGGCTTCAATAAATGTCGCTTTGCGCAGCTACCTGCCGGCGGGATCGATGCGGCTGAAGTACTCGTCCGCGAGACGCCTCGCTTCAGCATCATCTGCGGCGCTCAGCGGCTCAAGCTCGATACCCTCATGTCCTGCAACATACATCGGACCACCTTGGTCGTCATCGTAGTCTTCGTCTGCGAACATGCCGCCGTCGTGATAGGCACGCAAAGAGCTTTCCCGCAGGTCCTCTCCCAAGAGCGCCGAAAGGTACACCCAGACCCAATTCTGCTTCGTGTTCTCCTGATCATAGACCTCGATCAGCTCCAGCATCGCCTCGACATCGCCCAGCTCAGCAGCTTCCAGATAACACTGCTTAGCTTCTTCGAAATCCTCCTCGCCTTCAGCATTGTGGGCGCCGTAAACAGCTCTAGCTAATCGAGCGGCCCGATGCCCCAATTTGGCAGCCTCGGCCAGATGATACGCATGACGCTCCGCCTGCATTCTCTCGCGCTCGTAGGCCAGAGCCCATTCCAACTCGATCCCCTGAAGAGGGCGCCCCTGCTTCAAGAGGGAGTACCAGTACTCTGATCCTTCGAGGTCAGAATGCTCATCCCTTCTATATATATGTGCCAACGCGAAATGCGCAGACGCATTTCCTCGTCGAGCCGCCGCTTCAAGCCCTTCCATCAACAGCTCAGTCCCATCGAGATCGATGGCAGACATGAAATCCTCGTAGGGCTCGTCGTCCTCATCTCCCCACTCGACGTCTTCGGACTCCCAGCAAGCACCATCAAGCAGGTCTGGGACTCGCTCGATGGCAGCGGCGCCAAGCCGATGCTCTCTGAGTATCTGTAGAAGCACGTTCCCAGCAACATCAGCTGCCGCCTGATAACCCAGAGCCACTAGCCGTGATTGGAGTACTAGTAGGTCGTCTGGGCGAGGCTCAACGGCATTGCACAAATTCACGATGACGTGATTTGCCGCCAATGCCGCGCTGGACTTGAACCCAAAGCTCGCCGCCAGTAGCTCGATGACGTGGGAATGGCGAAACGCCAGATGAGTCGCCGACTCAAGCTGTTGCTTCGTTGCGTACGCGAGATTTTTGATAGCCATGAAACCATCCTCGTCGCCTGACGTACGCGGAGCAGTCGGCACACGTTTAAGCCCCGGACGGCAGGCTTGGAAGGTTTCTCAACTAGGAGAGAAGAAAAGCAGAAGGTGAATCGCCGTTTTTAACTCGTGTGCAAGTTGGGCGGGCGCCTGCTCGTAGCTTACCAATCACACCAGCCGCTTGGAAATAGGCTACCGGCCGTGCCTGGGCTCCAGCGCTAGTGTGCTATATCAACTTCTCGTTATAGCATATTGCCATCACAGCCGATGCATGAGATGCATGAAAGGGAATTCAGATGGAAAAACTAATTGCTCTACCGATAAAAGGAGAGTCCTTCCTATTGCGTCGAGCAGGTAAGACCGTACTTGTCGATGGCGGGTACAACAGCCGCGACCTATCCAGGGCCCTGAAGGCACATGCTCCTGACCTCCAGAAAATCGATATTGTCGTTTGCTCCCACGCAGATCGAGACCACGCTGGTGGTTTGATCAATTTGATCAGCACATCAGGACTCTCGGTGGGAGAATTTTGGCTTCCTGGGACTTGGGGCGACTCCATACCTGAACTGATCAACGATCCGGAAAGCACGGTTTCAGGCCTTCTTTCGGAGCTAGATCAGTGCCCCACGGGCTGGCCCATAGAGACTCAAAAGGATCATGAGGCCGTAGCACATCATTTCGAAACAAAGGCGGCCGAGGAAAGACGTGCGGTGTACAGCGAACGTTTAGTCCACGATTTTTCGAGAGACGAAGTTCCACAGTCGGTAGACCCTCTATGGAATCCTCTACACCAAGCTGGTGAGAGTCTGGATGGGTCCGACTATCGACCACTCAGCTATACCGAGAGGCGATTATTTACGCGATCCGGGCGTGCCTTCGAAAAGGGACGCCGCAAAATTCGGGATCGAAGGAGGAACGGCACAGTCAGTCCACAGGTAGCCAGCTATTGGCTAGAACTAATTGATGCGGCTCAGGCAATCCGAGCCATTGCCGTTCAAGCTCTAGCGTTTGGTGTAAAGGTTCGTTGGTTTGACTACAGCGCCTTTGCAAAATCTCGAAGGGCAAGCGGCGGAGATGCAGGCTTTCTCGAACCGCTAAACGCGATAGAAATGCCGCCCCCACCGCCACGAATGCTTTCCTACCTTGCTCGCTTGTCCCCTGCCAACGAAGAGTGCCTAGCCTTTTTCGCTCCTCCAGATTCCAGCCGTTTCGGGGTTATGTTCTGTGGGGATTCACCGTTAGGCGATGGGCCCAACTATTCCGACTCCTTTCTTGCCAACCGAAAACCGATTCCATTTCTGCCAATTGTGGCGACGGCCCCACATCACGGCTCCGAGTACAACCGGGCTGCCTACGATCACATTCAATCTTGGTGCCATGTTTCACTCTGGGTTCGCAGCGGCGGATCAATAAAGCAGCCGGGAACAACCTACAAAGCCATCGCTCCAGTAATGCGCGCCTGTACTCACTGCCCTCAGAAGGATTTACCACTACGAGAGGCTGTGATTCATCTAGCGCGACGTAGTCCGTGTTTTCGAGTGTCGTCACATGAATGTGATTGTGCGGATATCCGTTAACGCAACCTCAGCTCTCACGGCTGGGGTAACCCCCAACGGACAAGCTCCCAAGCCATCCTATTTCAGCCGACCTGAGTGGGGCGGCGGTACCGTTCGAGGGACGAAGCTGGAAAGATGGCCACTTTGAAAACTTTCATGTTCAGGAGCTAGGACGTGGAATATCCAAAACGCAGCAGGCACGGTGACGCTGGCGAGTATCTGATGGCGTACACATTTACCAAGCTGTTCGGCTGGCCCTGTCGGCTTTACGGCGTGGATATAGGAGTTGATGGCGAGACTGAAGTAATGGATGCCAACGGTAAATCCGACGGCGACATCATAAAGATCCAGGTCAAAAGCTTTAGCGCCATGCAAGGGACCGACTTCTCCGTCTACGTCGATGAGCGCCACATTCAGTACTGGAAGCGATTCTGCTTACCGGTGATCGTCTGCGCCGTCGACCTCTCCACCGAGAAGGTGTACTGGAAACAGATCACCGCCACTGAAGCTTATGCCACGACGGGTGAGTCCAAGAAGGTAACTTTCGATTTGGCAAAGGATGAACTCACCGCAGCAAGCAAAGCTGCATTGGAACGCCTAGTCCTCCCCGACGAGACGAAGCAGCTTGAGCCACTTATGGCCGAGTTGATGGAGAAATCGAAGCGGATCGAGCAGGATCTCCATCATTTCGACTACGACGCCATCGAATCGACTCTTGAGCATTGTCGAGGAATGAACAAACTCATCAGTCAGATCGAGACAATTGTCACCCATTTCCCTTGGCGTTTGAGTGCCGCAGGGTACGGTGCGCTTTGGGCAATCAAGCAAAATGTCCGTATCACACAAAATGACGCCGACCATGAACACGCGATGATGGTGAATGGCGGCTAAGCCGCACACCATTTCCACCCCGGTTAGAATCGCCCCGGTAGTCACCCTGAAGGCAGTAGCTACTTTTCATCAGGTCTGCACATGCACTAGAACGCTAAGCAAGAGCACTGATTGCACCAGCCATATTTGGCGCCCCTTTGACGTCTGTAAGGACACAGCACATGGCGACCCAGCGCTATTCCGTCACCCCCCATCCGATTGAAACCCTGCTGACCTGGGTAAAATCGGGTGAGATTGCGATTCCTGAAATTCAGCGCCCCTTTGTCTGGGAGGCCACCAAGGTACGCAACCTGCTCGATTCGCTCTATCAAGGTTATCCGGTGGGATACCTGATCGCCTGGCGCAACCCACAGGTCAAACTTAAGGACGGTTCCACTTCCGCCGGCAAACGCATCCTCATCGATGGCCAGCAGCGGGTCACGGCGCTGATGGCCTCGCTGCTCGGCGTTGAAGTCCTCACCGATGACTACGAAAACGTGCAAATCCGTATTGCCTTCAACCCGCAGGAAGAGCGGTTCGAGGTAGCCAACCCGGCCATCCGCAAGAATGTCGCATGGATTCCCGATGTCGCTGAGATTTTCCGGTCCTCGACCAGCCTGTTCCAATTGGTCGGCAGCTACTGCCAGGCAAACCCTAGCTGCTCTCAGGACGAGATCTTCAGCGTCATCGAGAAGTTGCGCGGCATCATCCACAACCATGTGGGAATCATCGAACTGGCCGAAGACCTCGACATTGAGACGGTCACCGAGATTTTCATCCGGGTGAACTCCGCAGGAAAACAGCTCTCCCAAGCAGACTTCGCGATGTCGAAGATCGCCGTCAACGAGACCTACGGCGGGAACCTTTTGCGTAAAGCCATCGACTATTTCTGCCACCTGGCCGTCGCGCCTGAGTTTCTGAGCAAGATTCAGAAGGGTGACGCCCAGTTCGTCGACTCTGAGTTCTTCGACAAAATGAAATGGGTTGCCAACGTCAATGACGACATTTACGACCCAACCTACACCGACATGCTGCGGGTCGCATTCACGTCAGAGTTCGGGCGCGGCAAATTGCAGGACCTGGTGGCTCTGCTTTCGGGACGAAATTTCGAAACCAAGCAGTACGAAGAGTCCATTGCTGAAGACTCCTTCCTCCGGCTGAAGAACGGTATCCACGCCTTCATCAACAAGACCCACTTCGATCGTATCACTATGATCCTGCGTTCGGCGGGCTTCATTACCAGCGACATGATCAGCAGCCAGAACGCGGTAAACTTCGCCTATATCGTCTATCTGCAAGGTCGGAAAGCCAGCGTGCCGGCTGCTGATCTAGAGCGTCTGGTCCGTCGCTGGTACGCCATGTCGATCCTCACTGGCCGTTACAGCGGCTCTCCAGAATCCACCTTCGACTTCGACATTCGCCAGATTGCCAGCAAAGGCGTCATCGACTACGTCGAGTCGGTGATTCCCAATGAGCTGCCCGACAGTTTCTGGACCGGGATGCTGCCGCAGTTCATGGACACCTCCTCGATCAAGAGTCCCTATTTCCTCTGTTACAAGGCGGCCCAGGTCAAGCTTGGGGACAAGGGTTTTCTCTCACGGGACATCACCGTCACCGATTTGCTGCTGAATCGTGCCGATGTGCATCACGTCTACCCACGGCAGCACCTCAAAGGGCAGGGCATGAGCAGCGGCACCTACAACCAGATCAGCAATTACGTGATTGCCCAGAGTGAGATCAATATCGCCATCGGCGCCAAGGCACCGGACCTCTACTTCGCGGAACTCGCCGAACAATGTAGCGGCGCCGAGAAAAAGTATGGTGGTATCACTGATCGCAATGACTTGCTGACCAACCTCCGCATGAACTGCATTCCGGAAGGCATGCTGGACGGCGAAATTAAGGATTTTCGCGACTTCCTTGAGGAACGCAGGAAGCTGATGGCTTTGAAGATTCAGTGCTGGTTCGAAGCCCTTTAAACATTGGAGATCGGATTCATGGCTCGTACGCTGCTTGATGTTCAACTCGCGCGATTGTTATACCCCCTACTGATAGAGCTGGCGACGCAGAGGGAGTTGCGTACGTACAGCCAACTCATCGACATTGCCCAAGCGCGATACCCCGATGACCAGCGGATTCAGAATCTCATACCGGTGCGGATGGGACGAATTCTATGGGTAATTTACGACTTCGTCGCAGAACGTGACCTACCCCGGCTGACCCTAATCATCGTCAGCGCGACGGATCAGTATCCGGGTAGTGCCATGTGGCATCACGATTGCCAAGCCGAGCAACAACGCTGCTTCGAGTTTGACTGGTCCACTGTCGACGAAGCGTTCGACTCATATGGCCACACCAGTGAGAAAGCCGTGACTCCGGTGAAACGTATTTCGCGTGAGCAGGCAAAACGACTGATGTCCGAGCACTATGCGGAACATCGCCAAGCCTATCCCACCGCAATCACTTCGCTTAGGGAGACCATCATCGAGAACATCATGAACGGCATGGCAACTGAGGAAGCCTTTCAAGTGGAAGCCGCCCTGCTTCCACGCAGCAAGCTAGCCGACGCTTAGCCAAATTTGCTTGATTAGCTCAGGAGCAAATCAATCGAAAAAAGCAAATCTATCAGCTAGTCGCTGGAATACGCCGGCTACGATGGGGCCCTTGCTCACATACACCCGCTCAAACCACCGAGCGGGTACCTTAGCGTGGAGTGGCAATATTGACCCATCTATAGGCCTTGTCGCTCACGAAGAGCCTTCCGAAACTCCTCATTCTTCTCCTCAATCATGGCCATCAGCTCGAAGTGATGCACCTCGTAGATCTGGAACGGTAACAAAAGCGTCCTGAACATGGAGAGCAGCAACAGGCCAATTGTTGCGACAAACAACCACTGACCGAGGACCGTACCCTCTCCGTGACTCTGCACAATCAGCCAGGCTAAGCAACCCAGGATGCAGGAGATGTGCACGGCAAGAGTGACTGCCTGCGAGAAGAGGAGGTAGGTGATTTTTTCGACATAGAGTGGGGCCTGATCGACTGTAAGCAGCTTGGCGCCGCCACTGCGCCCTGTAAAAAGCATCAGAGTGACCATAAACCCAGCGAGCACGGAGATGAACGTCATGATTCCCATCATGATGTCTTTGATAGCGACAAGCTGGGTCGGCGAAATCACACCTTCTGAAAGCCAGTAGCCCGCCATGGCCCCAATCCCAAGAGGAATGACAGCGGCGATTGTTTGCTTGAGCCAGAAGTGCGATGTCTGGCTAACCACTCGAAGCATCTCGGAGCCAGCAGCAGCGGCACTCTGAACTTCATCGGGAAGCAACCAGTCCCGCACCTTCATGATTACTCTCCCACCAATCTCACGACCTTAAGCGTGCCATCCGTTTTGACCGGGCCATTGTGACTAGGGTCACGCAGCTCACTCATATACGTCTTTAGGGCAACCTCAATCTCGGACACGGCGGGACGGCCATCTGGCGTCAGTTGAATACGCACAGGCTTTCGCTCTCGGTATTCATTTAGATTATTCACGCTGCCGCCATTTCGAAAATGAAGCGTCACCCCTGCCAGAGACTCACTATCGGCCTCCTCTAGCAACGCAACAGCCTGATCTTCATCAAGCGTCCCATGCTTGTTTTCCCAGCTGACGTTGCATTGCTGGGCACCAGGAACCTTGTGCAACAAGCTAGCTAGCAAACCGCCATATTGCGTTCCCTGATGCTTACTTTCAGTCGCCAGCCTAGCAGTGATTTTGTCCACGCCACCGCGTCGCTGGATCAATTCTCGCAAATTGCTTGATGCAATATCCGAGAAATCGACCAAGGGGTGGGATTTGTCGCGATAGCGACGGAAAAGGTAGCCCAGCAGCTTCTCCAACCCTGCCGGACCGCCGCCGCCCTGCACTGACTCAATGATGATGACTTCGCCAAGCGCAAGACACCGATAGCTATGCACCAGCTCTCCGGCATTCCCCTGCTCATCCTTCAGCTCAATAATTTTGATCTCGGCCTCCTGGGAGGTCAGATCAGGAGTGATGGACTCAGGTACATGCCCGTGGTGATAAGAGCAAACCGTGAACAGCACCCCATCGTCCCCCAAATCCTTGAAGGAGTTGATGAAGCAGCACAACCGCCCTTTTTCAATCTTTTCTGCGGGATCCGGGAAGTGCCTCATGCCAATGTTCTGTGTCTTGGCCATGACATTACGGATCTCATCTTGCAGCAGCGGACGAACCCATTCTTCCGGTGTCGACCTAGAAATTTTGTAGCGGACAGCTTTGACGATGAGGGTTCGGGAGATATCGGCAGGCACTTGTTGATCCCTTACGGCCAGAACGACAGAGACGCGGCTTCACGAGCGGCAGAGCGCCACTATACCCAGTCCTCTTGTACGGGAATAGGCGCAGAGCGATTGAGATCCGTACCAGCAGAACAGACGACCGGGCATTGACGCCATCGCCAAATCTAGCGATGCTCATGCCATGAGATACGACGGCGGAAAGGGCACCTGCTTTGCCCAATTGATCAACCTCATGCCTCCTCACGAGGTCTACGTAGAAACCCATCTGGGTGGCGGCGCGGTCATGCGCCATAAAAAACCGGCGCCCCGTCAGATCGGCATAGAACGTGATGCGAAAGTCATTGCCGCTACCAAAGATGCGTTCAACGGCATCTGTGAGGTAGTGCACGGCGATGCCGTTGAGTGGCTTCAAGCAGAATCACTGTCTCCCGACACCCTGGTTTACGCAGATCCGCCCTACCATCCAGATACTCGTCGGCGCGCTCGCGTCTACCGGCATGACTATGCCGTCCAAGACCACGAAAACCTACTCGCCGTGCTCAAGGGCCTCCCGTGCAAGGTCCTGATCTCAGGCTATGACAACCCACTCTATGCAGATCAATTGGCTGACTGGGAAAGGCATCAGTTTCAGATGCGTACCCGCACGGGCATGCGCACCGAAACCGTTTGGTTCAATTTCAAACGTCCCGAAATCCCTCACGATTACCGGCATCTAGGAGACAACTTCCGAGAAAGGGAAGTCATTCGGCGGCGCCAGGGGCGGCTCCGTGAGCGGCTAGGGAAGCTATCTCTTGCTGAGAAGGCAGCACTGCATGCTTGGCTTTCTGACGAGATCAAAGGTGCTGCGCAGCTATGACTCAGCAGGTGATCTATTCCATCGAAGGTCGAGAGTACTGCCGTGTGCTACCAGGGCCAGACGAGTTTGTGACACCAGGAGTTCGCTGGGGCGAACACTGGCGCGCCTTTACCCCGGCGTACTGGCTATCTCAAATCTGGATGCACAACCTAGAAGATGGCCAGCATTCTCCCTATCGTGCTCAGGGAACACTCGCTGAAGAAATCGCGTTCTGCTTGCTCAGCGGCCACGGAATTACCGCTGAAATGGCGCGTGCCGCATTCACCGCGTGCCAAGAAGCCGGGCTCATGGAAGCCCTCTCGATAGACGCTTTTGAGTGGACAGAGATACTTGGCTCCCCCCTGCAAGTCGGAGAGAAGACGCTTTCTTATCGCTATCCCAACCAGAAGGCAAAATTCCTGGCCGATGCGATGCGACACATCCGAGAGGATCGGCTGGACATGACGGATGGACGATCCCTTCGCGACAGCCTGCTGGAAATTAAAGGCGTAGGCCCCAAGACCGCTGGTTTCATTGCGCGCAATTTTCTCGATGCGGACGATGTAGCCATCCTGGATATCCACATCGTCCGCGCCGGCGTCCTTTGCGACCTGTTCCAACCTGAACAGAAAGTTGAAACGCAGTACTTCTCAATGGAGTCGCAGTACATTGAATTTTGCCATTCAATGAACGTACGTCCAGCGGTTCTAGATTGCCTGATCTGGGATCAGATGCGGACGTTCGGACGCTTTGCCTTGGATGCCATAAAATTCAAATCTGGAAAATGGCTCCCTGACTCACCTCCAGAGCCTCAGCAGTTGGCATGGAACCTCTGAAGATTGCTAACGCATCATGCCCAAGCTAGCCATGACCTGAGAATGTTTGTGACACCCCGGACACCGACCGCAAGCCAGCGTAGACGTATGACAGGAGTGGGCCCAGGCCAACACTGCCATGGAAATGCCAGATTGCTGCACCAGCTGTTCAGTCGTTAGTTCGGCGGCAGGTGCCCGGACGTGAATGGCCCCCTCTTGCAGGCCTATTACCTTATCTATGGCTTGGAGGAATTCGGGGGACCCATCAGCATGCCTTTTGTCCGTTGCAACGGTGCCAATAAGCACCTCGCCCAGCCCAGACTGGATCGCGACCATCGCTGCCAGGGTAATCAGATACTGATTTCGGAAAGGCCAAAACTCCTCATGAGGCGAATGAGGGGAAGAGGCCTCACCAGCCATGCAGCCGCTCCCCAACAAAGGGTGGGCGACCTCCAATACCTGATGACGAAGCTTTAGCTCCTGGCAAATATGAGTCGAAGACTGCACTTCTGCGTCAGCGGCTTGCTGCCCATACCGAATGGTTAGACACAGCTCGGGGCGAAGCCATGCCGCAAGGGCAATGGAATCAATTCCTCCGGACAACAAGAGAAGCCTAGACATCGCCCATGAGCGTCCAGCAAGTCACGTAAATAGCCGTCGTAAAATCGTTGGTGATGTAGCAGTCAGAACCAATGAACATGGTCAATACTGACGGATCGACAGACTCAGCCACGGCAATAACCGGTATACCCTTCGCGCGAGCATACCCCACCTCGAACAGGGTCCCAGGGTCTAGGCCGTCGAGAACTGCTAGCACCACGCTGCAAGCGTCCAGCGCCTTCAAATCAGCCTGAGCCACATCTTTGGCTGGACCAACCCCGACGTCGTGTATGGGGGAAAACACATTGAATCCCATATCCTGCAAAGCAGATCGAGCTTCGTCGATTGCCCATTGCTGAGACACATTGAAGAACGGGCCTGCCAAATAGATAGAGCTTTTCGGCACTGGCCGTGGGTTCCCCGCGCCAACCAACTTGGATCTCTGTTTGGCCTCAAGCCCCAGGTCGTGGGCGACAGACGGGTCGATCCTATCGGAACCGGTTTCGACATAGTGGGCGGTCAGTCGCGACGCATACCAGGCGGCATCTTTGACGCTCATGGATCTGCAAATCCACCCATAAGCGAATCCGGCTGAAAAGACATCGCCAGAGCCGATTTTGTAGACGTTTTTAGTTGGGAATGGATAAACCCAAAAGGATTCCGATACCGTCCTCACTAGAGCCCCCTGAGGACCGCATTTGACGATAGCAACGCGAGCTGCATGCTCATCGAGCAATGCTGTTGCGATATCTTCTGGCTCGTTCTGGCCGGTCAACACTCGGCCTTCCGAATAGGAAACGACCATCGCCAGCTCTTTGGCAGTAGACCCGTTTGCGGCATAAGGCTTCGACTTACTGCCGTCCTGAGGGTCATAAACTACTCGATCGGCATGAGTCGCTGGACGGCCTTCAATCATGCCGAACACCAGCATATTTTCGGCAACGACGATGGGTTGCTCTACTGTGATATCTCCCGATGGGTACCTATCGGGTCGCCCTAGCGGAAAGCGATAGCGAAACCAGACATCCGCATCGCTGGGTGTTTCAATCAGCTCGTACCCAAAATGGTCTGCTAGGCCTGCAAACTCCTTCGCGAGGCCGCTACCCAGCACCGTGTGCAGCCGAACCTCGACACCTAGACCAGAAATTAGGGCAGCGGCGCGACCAGCACTCCCACGAAACAACTGGCGCCTCGGGAATGCGCATTCCTCGCCATAACAGCCGCCTACGATTGACAGCTGCATGCTCATATCGGACGAACCTCAACAGTGCAGATACCGCCATTCAGCCCTGTCACTTCGGCCTCAAAGCGGTAACCATTCTGGAGGCAATTGACTAGCGAGGAGATTTTGGAGCCCGTAAGAGCCCCCACCGTAGACGTCTGCTTCACAACCAGAACACTCTGATGTGGAGGTTGTGAAAGGGCGACATCAAGAATATCGCCGACGCTTACAGCCGCAAGTGCCGCAGGCTGCGGCGAGTTCACTGTTGCAGTGAACGACAACGTGTCACACCGAGTTGCCGGAACGGAAGGTTCCCATCCCCCACCACCTGATCCACCCATACATCCTCCTTAATCGCACAGCTCCAGCGGTTTGAAATCCTGGATGTCAGGGGTACTCGACCTCATCCATCCATGGAATCCGAGTGATTGCACTTTGTTATCATGAAATGCGGCCGATCTGCTAGGCACTAGGGAAAAATAAGGGACGAAGCCTTGTGGCTGTGGCCTCCCCCGTAAATCCGTCCTCCCATAAGGAGCTGTTCATGGGCCAATCAAGCCAGCGGTACATCGACTTTATTGGCAACCTGACGCCGCTTTTTCAGCACGAGCAAGTGGAGCAGTTATGGTGCGCCCGCTCACTACGCGATGGAACCCTGCTGCTGCCGCAGTTGGATATTGACGAAAGCCTGGATGACGACTGGATCAGCGTCTGGTGGCAAGGCGACCGCCATCGCATCAGTAATGTCGATGGTACCCAGCTGGCGAGCATCGCTCTGGTTGATTACGTGCAATTCCACAGTACAGGAAAACCTACCCAACACTCGGCCGACCTACTGGAACATTTGAGCCAGCACTTTGTGTTCAAGACAGGTGGGGGTCTGCACCTACCCTATGCCGAAGATGAGCTTCACGCCCTGGGAAAGATTTTCGACGTGGTGAAGCGCTACGGCCCTGACTTAGCCTGGGATGTCCTTAAAAAAAGCCTTGGCCTTTAGCTGGTAACCAGCCCCAGGCTCAGGAAACAACACCGTGTTCAATCCGACCGATGAGATGGAGGACGGCGTTCGCTTCTATCTCCGTAGCGAGCATCGCGATAGGACGCTCGCCTCCCAGGCCCAACTGCGACAGCGTCAGCCACCGCTTCGCGGCTACTTGATCGCCGCCAAATAGCTCGCTGGCTGCCGCCAGAACACGTACGACCCGAAGCAATCGATCACTTTGCTGCACCGACCACCGCCCCCTTCGGCGTCCCTGCTCCAGAGCGTATCGAGACAACCCCACCATTTCTGCCAAGTCTGACTCCGAAAATCCCGAGATTGCAGCCAAACGCTTCAGGGTGATGAAGGCAAACCCAGCTCGTACCTCTGCGATAAGATCCGCCTCGTGCCTGGGAATCCCAAGCTGTTCCCAATAATCGCCTGACGCAATCGCTGGCTCGGACTGATAGGTTCTCAACTCGGACATAACAAAGGCTCCATTGACTGGGTAGACCTAGCGCTCTCATCAATGAGGCACTCGAATTACTTCGTCCAAAAGAGCGTCCGGCGCATCAACTAACGGATCCAACCAGTCCGCCTTGGCTCGCGCCCAGCGCAGGTATGCACTCTGTGCATCGCTCAAACCTTGGAGGCTTGAAGCCTGACTATGCTCTAGCACCTCCAGATAAGCCCGAATCAGCTGCGCCTCTTGCCAACGCCTAGCAGCGCCGCGAAGCGCCTCCACCTTCTCCTGCTCCGCCTCCTGTGCCGCTTTTCTAGCCAGTGCGTCGCGACGTTGGAGCTGCCACTCCTCCTCAGCGCGTGCTCTTTCCTCGCGAAAGCGCAGAAGTTCAGTGGCGCGCGTAGCCATGAGCACTATCAGCTTGTTGAGCTGCTCTTCAACCAGCTGCCGTACGCCATCCCGAATCAAACCGCCGTAACTACCATCGCCTCGAACTTCCAATCGGCCCGTGGGGGTAAATGTATAACGAGGCCAGTAGCTCCAGCCTCCGCGAGCTTTTGCCGCCTTCTCAGCTTCGGTGGGTACATAGTCCGCACGCGTCGTAGGTTCGACAATGCTTAATGACAGCCGCACGCCGAACATCTCGACTTCAATGTGTCGATTGCCCTCCACAAGCCGATACCCACGTGCCTCCAATGCACAAAGCAGAGCGTTGGCAATGCGCAAAGCGCGGGGGCGTTGCTCCTCCGAAACGGAAATATCCAATACCTTACCGCTAGGCAAGGGAAGGCCTCGGTTATCCTTATGGGATTTTCGGAAAGCATCGCGTGTTGCTAAGACCAGTGGATGCCAGCGCGTCAAACGGACCGGTACCGTGATTTGATGCTTCGGGTCTTGTTCACGCGCCATTACTGCCTGCAAACGCTCGTCCACCAATTCGGGCTCAACAGTCCGAGTAACTGGAGGAGCAAGCGGCTTGATCAGGTGCCGCTGATCGCCCTTGAACTCCTTTAATTTGGGCTTCGGCGGAATACGCCGCCCGGCTTTCACCTTCGCCCAATAGCCGCGCATCGGCGTTGGGATTTGCAGACGCGCACAGAGCTTCTTCAGACCGACATCAGATAGTCCATAGCGTGGCGCAACCACACTCATCGGTTCGGCCCATACTTCATCCAGCAACAGAGCACGGTCGTATTGCTCCGGCATCGCTACCTCCTCCTCTTCACGAACCATCAGCGCTCCCGTGCGGGGACTCGCTCTGACAGCAACGATCAGGGCTCAGCGGTCACCAAAGGAATCGTTGCGAAGCCGTGGCTCGAACGCCGCTTCGTCGCCTATCGGCCCCTCCGCAAACAATGCAAAGACCTGGTGCTGTCGTCGTAAGTTGCCCACGGCTTGAAAGAAGCACATTTCACACAGATGCACGCAGTAGTGTTCACCATCGTGTTGTGCGCCATAGCCCCAACGCGCGTGCAACGTACCGAACTGGGCGCCGTAGCCCGGTACCCGCAAGTCGGTCCCACACACATCGCAACTCAGAACCTGCTGCTCCACTGGTTTCATTCGCCAACCTACTGCTTCGTGAGTGGAAGCCCAATCCCCTCGGCGTTTCACCGAAAGCGTGTTATGCGAAGTCGGTTCGAATCCCCAACCAGCCCTCAGTGCCGCCCCGCTGGAGTCGGCGCTCGCCCGCGCGCGACGGACGCCAGCCAGCGCGCGAGCGATGGTCGACCGTCCCACGCCGCAAAAGTCACCACGACATAGACGCTGCCACTGGCAGTGTGCAGACACCAGTAGGGGCCGCATTGCTCGGCGAAGCAGATCGCTGACGTGCAGATGAGATGCCCATCGTGAAACTGCCCCCAGGCGTCGGCCCGGCAATCGTGGTAAGTGCGCCCGGTGGCGCACCTGGCCAGAAGCAGGACATCCGTCAGATACGCCGTGATTGGCCAGGTAAAAACATAACGACCAGCCGCCGCCAACCGGCGCGCGGCATACACCGACAATTCAGGGGCTTGCGGCATGATCATGACGCTCCTGTTCACTGTCGCGTCAACGGCGTCGACAGCGCGGTACCGCGCGTGAAGATCGCCAGCGTTTCGCAAAGCGAGCGACGACCGCCCTGGGGGTGAAAATTGACGATCAGATACGCCGCGTGGTGAGTGCGCACAACGTAGCGACGCGCGTACCGCACGATGCATTCGACGTCGGCGGTGAACAGCTCGCCATTGTCGTAACCGAGCGCTTTGTAGATGTATCCGCTCAAGCAATGGCAATCGATGCGGGCGTCGATTACGTAACCGTCAATGTATTCCTCGGGATAGTCTTCCAGCAGTGCCGTCAGCAGTTGTTGCCGTTTTCGCAGTGTCAGCATGATCAGTCCCTCACTCAAGGAACCGTAAACCACACGCCCATCGTCAACTGCCCCGATTTACGAGGGGTCTGCGGTTTACGAAGCGACGTCGATAAATAAATTGGATCGCAGGCCTTTACCGCGCGTAGCACACGGCGCTACCCACCCTCCTGCCTTGGGTGGTGACGGACAAGCACAACTCACAACGCACACGGCGGCACCTCGTGTTGCGGACGCTTGTTCCGCTGCGCGGCGTGGAGGAGGGCATCGATCTCCAGCAACACCCCACGCTGCCCACCGCCCGGTAGGGACGCCCCGCCAACCGCCGCGACGCCGGCGGGCATCAACCCCCGCAAAATCCAATTCGATTTGCTACCGACGCGCTCAGCCGCATCAGCCAGCACCAGGAAGCGCGAGAGGAAATCGAGCAGCGCAGAAACAGGAATCGCCGTCACGTGCTGCTGTCCGCGTTGCTCCTGCACCGTGCGCAGGTGCCCAGCCTTGATCCAAGCCAGGATGCTTTCGTGCTTCCAACCCTGCATTCGTACCACGTCGGTAATCAGCAGCGTCGGCTCATGCGCGTCCTCAACGTCCTCTGCCAACAGCGCCTCAACCTCTTGGCGGTCGAAGCGCAGGCCTGCCAACCCAGGAAGATCGGGAAGCTGGCCCGTCGGACGTAGGCGGCCATCCAGTACGCCCTGAAGCAAGCCAATGATCTGGTCCGGTGTCAGCCCACGACGCGCGGACATGTCGTGCAGCCCCAGCCGCTGCTCCTCTGGCAAGGCACGAGCATCGACGTTCGAGGACAAGCGCTCGACCAACGCATCCACCTCTTTCTCGCGAAACTCGGCGGATACCAGGGGCGGCCGCTGTCGCTTGCTGTAGCGACGCAGCGCACCGGCTTGCAGCAAGCGCTGGAAGAGTACCTTCGATACTCCCAAGCGATTGCGTACGTCAGTTGCCGTCAGATAAGCCAGACGATTGCGGCGGATAGTTTCGACTTCGTCGCGATGCAGGGAAACGAAGCGGTTCGCCCCCGACACAGTAAGTTTTCCTTTAACCTCGCCACTGATTACCGCTGCACGTAGCAATTCGGCACCCACGCCGATGAAGCGCCCAGCTTCTGCGGGAGACAGCCAGCACTTTTCTTCCAGGTGCTTCGGATCGATGGTGCTCAGACGCAAGTTGAGATGACCGTCGAAGTGCGTCGCCGTGTGTTGTGCCAGCGTGTCGCGGACGAAGGCATAGGGCGGTGTGGCAAATTCCTTGTGCAGTGTGCGATACCAACTGCCCAGACGCTTGGCGAGACCGGGCCCCTCCGTCCGCTGAAGACGCTGATCGATGGCCGCAGTAAAACCCTGCGGCCAGTCTGCGAGCAGAGGCCACAGCCGAGCGATCCAGCTACGCGATTCAATCAGCGTCTTCGGCCGAGGCGACTTCCGGGGTTTGCTGGCAGTCGATTCCCCGCTCAAATGGGCCTCGAGGAACTCAAGAAACTCGGACATGTCGGCAGGGGTAGTGCCTTCTCGGAAGGCTACCGGCAGGCTGTGTCGGGCAGGGTGCGGTGCCTGTTGCAACAAAGCTGCAAGCGCCAGTTCTGCCGTTGAGGCGGGGTGAGTAGGCACCTCGCACAAGGCCTGCCCGCAATCGCAAGTGTCCACGCGCTGACGGTCAATCGTCAGCGGGCTCCCACAACTCGGACAGACGTCGACCAGGCCAACACTATGATGGGGACAGGCGACGATCAGGTCATGGCTCCATGCCTGGCGCAGGTATGCCTGCTCCGCCAAACACGACGGGCATACCGGTGTGCCGTTGTTGCGCTGAAACCGATGACGTAGAAGGGGAGTCGTCGACTGACGCGCAGGATTCCGAATCAGGACGCTTTCAACTGCAACGCCGCACTCTTCGGCCAACACCTCCACTTGTTTCGTGGGATAGTCGACACGAGGCTTAAACCCAAGCGAGCGCAGAAGCTGGATCGCACTGGGAATAACATTGCGTTCACTGGTGCGCATCAGCCAGCCGGGCAGGCTTTCATCGGAAAGCGGCGCTACGTGGACAGGCAAGCTCATGCCACCACCTCGGCTTGGCGCACTTTCGGAATTGACATGTGTGCCTCGGTCAGCACACGCACATAGCTCTCCACCAGCAAGTTGTGCGTCAGGGTTCGACTCTGATCGAAAGGGTTGAATTGGAGGAAGTCGGTCTGAATCGCTTCCTCATGCGCCCTGGCCAGCAAGGCGAAATCGAGGACGTGCTTGCGTGCCAGATGCTCGACGGCAACAAACAGCTTGAACAGCATGCCGACCCGCCCCAGACAAGAGCCGTATACACGCGCCAAGAGTTCGGGATCCTGCGCAACCGGGAGCAGCCAACCTGCCTCCAGGTAGGCCTCCAGCAGCGCATTTAGGGTCTGTTGGAATTCCCGTTGCTGCTGCGGGTCGTTCCAATTGTACGGCCGGATTTCCTGGACACGTTCAGCACGGTCGCGCAACTGTTCGTTGCGCAGAAAAACCTCACTCGTAATCGGCAGACCCACCAAAATCAAGGTGATGCCCAATTCCTCTGCCATGATTTTCAACCAGTCGGAGGCCTCTCGCGTCGCTTTGGCGGACATGCCTTCGACGAACTGCTGCATCTCTTCGAACAGCAGTACTCGCGTGCCCACGACGCGTAGCAAATCGCAGACTCGCGACATCAGTTCATCGGCACTGGCCCGCCCATAACGACGCGTATTCAGCGCCATCAATACCGCTTCGGAGAGGCTCCGGCGGGTCGGCCGTCCGAGAACTTTCACCCGCACCAATAGCTGTCGGCGAACCCCATCCACCAATTCGCTCGGATAGGCGGCTACCAGCTCATCAACCAGTTGCGATTTGCCCACCCGAGTCGGTCCAAAAATCGGCAACATCAGCGATTCGCCTGCCAACGCTCGACGAATAACCCGGTGCGCACGCTCAAGCGCCTGATCAAACTGCTGATGGACGATCAGCTCCTTGCTGGCGATGCTCATTGCGCACTCCCTTTCTTGCGACGGGGTGCAGCAATCGTCGTAGCCGGGGCTGTGACCGGCGATGTAGTGTTTGGCGCTATCGCGGCTTGGTCCAACTCCCGCGCTGCCGCCGCACGGGCTTGTCCCCGAGCCGCACGATTACGATCCTGCATCCGCCGCGATTTCGATTGATTCTGGAAGGCACGCAGTTGTTCGATATGATCCTGGTGATACTGCTCACCCGACATCTCGGCATCGCTGCGATAGTTCCGGCGGCGAGCGGCACGCGCGTCGTCAAAGCTGATTCTGGGCATGCCTGGGCGCCGATTGAACGCTTGAATGACCTGTTGGGGATCACGCGGATGCACAACCGATACTTCGGTGCAGTCCAGCGGGTTATAGCGAACCTCAACTTTTTGCTTGGGCCCCAGCTCGCGGTACAACGCCCCCAGCGCAGGGCTCTGGAATTTTTCACCATCACAGCAAACACCTTCACGCGACAACGTCATCAATTGACTGTTGTAGCGGAGGCACGCGGCACGAAAACGCTCCGGATCCGGGGGAGGCAGGACCACGTGCTGTTGTTTCAGCATTGTCAACGCCCGTGCAGGTGACGTCCTTGGGCCGAATCGCTCCTCTAGCCGGTACAAGGGCTGCTGCATGTACACATCCGCCGCCCATTTCATGATTTGCTGCTCCACTTCCTCTACCGTTAGTCGCGCTTCGGCTATTGCCTTTTCAGTGGGCGTCGAGTCCGGTTGAACTCTATTTTTGACTGAGCCCGGCAGGGCATAAAGCAACGAGTCGTTGAGCGTCTTGAAAAAGCGCTCAATGAACGGTTTGTGCTGCGGCTTCGCCGCCTGTGGATAATCCACCGTGATGCCGAGGAAACGCAGTGCACTGAGCACCGCACCGCCATGGTGCTCGACAGCATTGTCCAGTACGACGCGCTCGATAGCTGCCGGGGCCGGCCATTGATTACGCAATCCATACTTCTCGCTGAACGCCAGTCCCTTCGGGGTAAAAGCAAACTCCAACGCCCGCAACACAAACTCCTGAGAAGGTGGCTGGATGCTCAGCACGATAATGATGGGAGTTGAACTGGCACAGTCGATGGCGGCATACAGCCAGGGACGGCCAATCACTATGCCATTGGCGTCCACGCAGAAAACTGGCAATTTGGCAGCGTCTATCTCAACGCGCTCGTAGGGCCGCTCCGTGAAGATTGCTTTCAAAGCCACGCGCATGTCTTGATTGAAAGTGGCACTGTCAACTTTCCCAGGCTTGATAAGGTAATAGGCAAGCTTTTGGATCCGGCGACTGACACTCCGCCTTGATATTCCGCGAAACTCAATGCCGCTCTTTTCTGCGAAATCTCGGCATTTGTTATTCACGAAATCCGTAATATGTGTTCGACCATATTTTTCAGTCTTGCAATAGCACTGAATAATTTCATCCATGATGATTTCTTCGAACGGGTCATCATCGAACGTGGGAATCTTTCGACCTCTGGCACTAAGCCGAGGAGCCAAAATTTCAGGCCCTAGGCCACTGTGGCGAAGGGCTACCCAGCGATTCAGCGTCTTTTGTGACGGCACATTAAGTTTGCCTGCTTCGCAATATTCTCGAAGTACCTGCATGCGCTCCGACCATCTCGTGTCCGGCTCAAGCCTGTCCAAGACTTGAAGCAACTCAATACGACGATCCAGATGTCTTCGCTCATTTTCGGTCAATTGCCGTGACGGCAGTTGACCGAGGCGAGCAGCCTGATTCGCAAAGAGTGGTTTCAGCTTGCCGCCGGCTACATCGGTGTTGAATTCATCAACAGACCGAACGAACTGCTCACCACGCGAACCCTCCAGCACAATCTGCGAAACCTCGGGACGAATGGAAGAGACGCGCAGGCGCTCTGTCTCACGCATAACCACGGTGCCGACCTTAAATTCCATGAGGCAGCTCCAGATGGATAAAGTGGGACAGATCCCCGTAGCTAGCCGTAACCACGCTGCCCGGCTCAAAGAGCGGACAGCGCAGATCAGCACGTAGTACACCGCTCAAAAGTCCTGCGAGCACGGCGGGGCGTGCTCCACTCAAACGAGTCTCCAGCTCGACAGAGCGCCAGGTTGTTGCCAGCAGCAACTGCTGTTCGATCTCTGCCGTGGCCATTATTACGAAATCCCGGTGGCAGGGAGCGCGCAATCCATGAAGGGTGCGGAGGTTAAGGCAAACACTCGCCTCCACCGCATCATTGGCAATCACGCAAAAGCCAATACCCAGCTGTCTCAAGGACTCGGTGATTTCCGGGCTACGCTTGGCGAATTTCTCGTGGAAACTGGAGTGTTTGGCATCAATTGCCAGTTGCGAGCCATCCTGCATCCGACAAAGAAAATCCGGTGTATACCAGCGGGGCTTTATGCCCAAGTGCTTGGGGAATTCTGTTTTTTTATCAAATAGCTTACCCGTCTCAAGCTCTAGGAAGAATGGTTGGGCGCTGTATGACAGTACACGGGGATCAGCTTCCAACAGCATCCCGACATCCAGCTCAAGGCCAGACTCGACCCGGACTTCGGTATCTGCATTCTTTTGCGAGAAGAAGGCCAAAGCACGCCGACCGCGACGCACTCGTCGCGCGACATCCCTGACTCCTCCAGAACTTTTGCCATCGTTAATCATTTGAGCTACCTCTCTTCTATCTTGATTATTTTCCAATCTTCAAAAATCACAACCGTGATTTATGAGACCGACGCAGAAAAACTCAAAATAATAAGAAGTTAACCCAAGCGAAAAACATAAAGACAAAATCCCCTTCACCAAATCAATGATTTAGAAGCCAACAAAATCATGCAATAACAAAAAAATGTTTAATCAAACAGTTTTATTCAGACAAACGGACATCCGAAATGCGTCGCTAGGATTCTGAGCGGCGGAAACCAACAGTGGTTGATAGATCTCTTCGACGGATTCGGAAGCTCGGTGTCAAAGGTCTTAACTAATGGCCACGGCAAAGCACTGTGTTGCTGGCGAACATCTCAGACGTGCGTCGAGCATTTCACATTGTCTATTGGTTTGGTACGTACGACCGGCTTCATAACCCCTGTTTTGGGTTCACGCTGGTCGTTTGACCAAGAAAGAGAGAAGAGATGATGCAGTTGAGCATGGCGCTATCCGAGATCCTAGAAACCTATATACGAACTCACCCGCTTACCGTCGAATACCTAGGCGACCTGCGGGTGGATGCGTTCCGCCCGAGGAAATCTTGATCCACTGTTATCCGGATGACGACACGGCTTCCCGGCATCAGCAAACAACACCCGCCATGCATGGCTCCATCGATGGCAACAAATAGTAGCGCTAACTTAAAAAGTAGTCAATACTTTTATTTTAATCCTCAAAATCCCGTATCATGGCGGACCTACAACTGCCCCTAGTCTTGAGTGCTTCGCATGGACATCAACGAAGAGATTTTTCGGAAGCTGATCGAGCCCGCTCGCGCCCTCGGCGCCGATGCGGAAACAGTCGCGCTGACGCTCATGCTGGTGGCTTGGCAGCAGCGCGACGCTGGAGCCCCAGATGCCTCGCCCCGCTTGCAAGATCAACAAGGCAAGGAGCTGAGCGAAGCCCTCGCGACCTTCGAGAAGGTGCCCGAGATGTCGTCGTTCGAGATCAATGACGGTGTCCGACAGCGTGCGAAGCGTTTGCGAAAAGACCCGGGGCTACTCGACCGAGTAACGGACCTCTATGTGCAAGGGCTGCTCAGCGCCTGGATTGCTGATGACACGTATGCCTGGTTGAACAACCAGGACTGGGCACTCGGACTCCCCCCGAGCCTCGCCGATCTGTTGATCGAATTGATCGCACCCGAGCCGAACAGCGAGCTGTACATCCCCTGGGACTATTCCGGGCAGCTTGCGGCCCGGGCCGTTCGGCGGAACGCTCGGGTTGCTCTTGAGATGCCGATTACCAACTTCGCCAGCCATGTCTTGACGCTGACCGGTAAAGGCGGCTGGCGGCTTCACGCTTCCGATCCTGTGCGAAGCCCGGGGTTGGAGAAAGAGGGCCGACTCAAGCCATTCCAAGCGGCCGTCGCGGTACCGCCGATGGGCATCCGCTACGACAAGGAACTGGTGGGCCGAGATCCCTTCGACCGCTTCGTCGAGCGCACCAACGCCGGCAATATCCTCCAGTTGCGGCACCTCATGGCTCAGACTACGGGCCGAATCGCCGTGGTAGTACCGAATACCGTTCTATTTAGCGTGGGCGCAGAACGAAGCTTCCGTCAGTCGCTAGTCGAGCAGGGCCTCATAGAAACCGTTATCGCGCTACCAAACGGCTTGATGGAACTGGCGATCCCGGTCGCCCTCCTGATCCTGAATACCGAAAAGCCGTCACGCCGCATTCGATTCATCGATGCCACCTCAGATGAATTCCAGGTAACAGCTGACAAGCGACGTGTTGTCCTGCGATACCCCGACGCTCTGGCTCAGCTCGCCAGAAGCAGCACATCCCACCCGCGCGTTATCGACATCCAACCAGCCCAAGTGCGCGAGCATGACTACAACCTGGAAGCCGGGCGTTACCTCCTGGGTAATGTTGCTCAGCAACAGGCCAGATCTCTACAGAACCTTCCTCTTGGCAAACTCAGCGAGCATTTTGAGATCATCCGGGCTCGCCAGCACGCGACGTCCACGAGCGGGGTTCCCGTACGCGAGATCCAGGCCGCTGATGTGCCGGACTACGGTGCTACGCTCAGCGCCAGTAAGGAATCCCTGTTCGACCTGAATTCACCCCGTGCCGAAGCCTATTTCCTTCGCCCCCAGGATGTCCTGCTGGCGATCAAGGGCTCCGTGGGCAAAGTCGGAATTGTCTTTGATGCACCTGAAGCCGGGGAGGGGGGCTGGCTGGCTGGGCAATCGTTTGTGGTGCTTCGTGCCAAGGAAAACACGCACTACTCTCCGGTAGCGCTGCTGCTCTTTCTCAGATCAGCGTTGGGACAGACGCTGTTGAAGAGCCAAGTCGTCGGCGCCAGTATGCCCACGCTCCAACTGGCCTCGATCAAGGATCTCAGCATTCCGCAGCTCGGCCAGGACGAACTGAACACCATCACGTCTGTTTTTCAGAAGGAGATTGAAATCCAGCGAGAGATTCACGCTCTATACGAGCAACAGGCCCAATTGAGTGCTGACATCTGGATGCTGACTTAGCTCCAGCTCAGATTTGCATGTTGTCATGGTTACGTTTGAGATCGAGGGGCCTTGCAGGCTTGAACGGGCTACTACGCTGATTCAGCCGCTGCTCGACCGTAACGATCCAGCAAGGCTTCCTAGTATTTCTCTTTAAGCGCCTGCAACCGCAGTTTGAACCGTTCCCCATCGGGATGGCCGCAGGCAATCAGTCGCCCCACCCGCCCCATAACGCTGCGAATCGTGGGTTCCAGCTGCACCCAGGTAGCGCCCTGGATCGCTTGATCTTCTGCCTGTTTAACCGCTGCACGGATGGCTTTACGTTCTGCCTTAGGAAGGCCTGGTGCCTCATTGAAAACCGAAAGGCCAGTGACGGTCAGCTGCTCAAAACCCGCTTTCGCCAGTATCGTTTGGCCGCGTTTACGTACATGCAGCTTGGAGCGCTTCTGCTGGCAACCTTTCTTTGCCAGCATATCGGTCACCGCTCCCACCAATTCCGTCAGCGTTGAGCGCTCCAAAGGCGTCATACCCGAAATCGTAATGTCATCGGCAAAGCGGGAATACTTGAGACCGCGCGCGTGCAAGCGAGTAACCAATGCAGGCTCAGTATCCCAAAACACCAAGTTGGCCAGATATCCACTGGTGCTTGCCCCCTGTGGGACTACGCCGTAGCGGGTGGTGAGCAACGCCAGCACCTGTGCAACCTCGTCAGAAAAGCCAAAGAGCCCGGCAAATATCTGCTGCACATGCTGCACACTGATCGAAGGGAAGAAATCCTTGATGTCCTGAAGCAGGATGGTTTTCGCCTTCCCGTGTATCCGAGCATTGGAATAGATGCTACGGCGCGCGTTGAGATCTTTGATCCCGCCATGGAGGTATTCGGGGTAGCGAACCCGAACCAGTAATTTATCGACGATTTTGCGCTGGATCGTCTTCAGTGGTTCGTGAGCATCGTAGGTGTCGCGTACGCTTCCATCTTTCTTGGTTTGCGGCACGTGGCGATACAAGTTGGAGCCACGTTTTGCGAGGCTCTGAAGCAGCTCGACAGGCTCCCCAAGGGCGAGAGAAAGTGCCTTCAGACTGTGAATGGGCTTAAAAGGGTAGCGTGGAGCGTCCATGTCCCATCCCAGAATGACGTGGTTTGTTGCGTCATGAGGCGATGACCTCAAGGATTTCCTCTACCTCGTGGAGGAGATCATCCCAAGCAGATTCCGGGTCTTCCAGAATCCATACCGCAAGGCGCTGGAGGCCAATCTTGGCGCCAAATTTTGCCACCTTCTTCAGCCACCTGACCGCTTTACGTTCCGGAGCCTGGTTAGGCTCAGTCCCAGCTTTGACGCGGGCATCTTCAATGTTGTGCATGTGCTGATCGGTACGACCGACAGCGTTCTTCAAACGTTTCATGGTTATAGCTCCAGACGGGCGAAATTGCCCCGCCGCCAAGCACTTCGGGCCGAATGGAACTTTGAAGATGCCGCTACAAACCACAGTTCTGCTTATCAAGAATTGATAAGCCGTCCGCCGCATTACTGTCGTTTACCCGATGAGACCTCGCTGATAACCACGTGATGTTAGCCACGTGACCCTCAGCGCTGAGCACATCGGGGTGACAACAGGTTGTGGGGCGAAGGTAGCCCTGGAGAACACCAGAGCTGGCCAGTTTCCTGACCACCAACTGCAAGCCCGATTCATAACCATGTTTAAAGAGCACCTGGGCGGTAACACCCAGCCCTCGTATTTCTACAGATCCGAGGGGCGGTTTTCAAGCCGATGAATGTCACCGCCCATTTCGACTGACCGACGACCTCGTAGCGTCAGATATCAAGGGGAGGGAGACCCTTAACTATTTTGGTGGTCTCTAAGCTTACTGTTACTACGCGCTGGAACAGCTCCAGCGGGTACTTGGGGTTCCCCATGGTTTCGATGGCCCAGTCATTGGCGTCGTTGACGATACCGCTGGCCTTGTCGGGGCGTACGGCCTGGCGTTCCATAACCCAGTCCAATGCGGCCTTGCCGTTGACCATGTAGTCCCAGGCCGCCTCGGGGATGCCCTTGAGGGTGATGCGATGGTTGTAGATGACGGTGGTCTTGTCGCCCTTCTTGGCGAACTTCATCTTCTCTACGCGGTAATCGGCATCGGAAAGCGTGCCCTTGGCCTCAATGGTCAGCGGGTACGGCTCGACGGTTTCGTAATTCAGATGCAAGTCAGCCAGGGCGCGGCCTGCCTTGCTGAAAGCCCAGAAATCGGCGACCTTCTTCACAGCAGGAATGCGAGGCAGCTCCTTGCTGAGGTTATCGGCAAAGCGCTCGCGGTAATCTTGAGAATGGAGGATGCCGTAAACGTAGTAGAACAGGTCTTCCCGGCTGATCTGTTCGTTGGGATAGGCTGCCTGAAAGTGTGCCAGACCGGCATCGGTGATGGCATCACGGCGGCGCAAACCTCCTTCAATTTGCTCATCAAAAAGGTCAGCTTTTGAAGCCTGCGCAACTTCGTCGTAGAGGTAGAGCGGGAAGCATTGAGTGCCACCGTCCGATTGAACATCTATTACGCCATCAACTATCAATGCAAGCTGGCCTTCACCTGCCCAGCGCTGTTTAATAACAATGATCAAATTCTCTTCGTTCCCCGTAGGAAACAGTTTTGGCATTTGGTATCTGTTTTCGTTAAAGAAGCCGTCGTAATACATCCATCGTTTATCAAATGGACGGTAGGTTGCTACTACAGCCCTGTCAGATGAAAACGTCCCTTTTAGGCCCTTATCAAACCTACCCCTTAGTACCCAAGACCAACCAATTCTGGAGGAGTCATTGATGTCTCCATCCACTTGCCCTGCAAGCGCATGGTTGTAGAAGCCAATCATGGCTTCCATAGAGGCTAAAACAGTTTTGCGAGAAGAGTTGTATGCCCAGCTATCACGATTCGTTTTTACGCCACTTGAGTAGCCATCAAACAGAGCGATGGATCCATCACGAGCTTTGCTTCCCATGGGTAGGAATTCAATAAAGCCTTGGTCGCGCTGTGCTAGCCAGTCCCCATGAGCATCAGGGGTAATGCAGTGCCAAGCATTTTCAGCATCAATGCCCGCAATACTTCCGTAAACTTTGATTTTCTCTAGCTTCTCTTCACGGCTGAGATAGTCGCCAATATCGTGGAAATAAATCTTCCCGTGAGTCTGAGCGTCGGGGTTCTTCACCAGCAAAGATATGGCGATAGGAGCACGACTACCGCTGCCAAAGATCTTGCCACCTTCCTTGCGCGAGGTTTCCCGCTAGTGCGCTGATTTCCGCGCAGATGGAACACATAGAGGCTGGAGAACTCATCGGCAAGACACTTACGCATACCATCGGCTGCCTTGCCATCAACGAATCCAGCGTTGGTGACAAACCCAATAATGCCGCTGCTGCCGACACGATCACTGGCCCATCTGATTGCTCTGATGTAGCTGTCATATAGGCTTCGCGGGTTGCCTGACGACTGCTTGACGTATGTTTCTTGCAATCTTGTGTCTAGATTGGGGTAGCGCAAGTTAGCAGCCCCATCATTGTCATCTTTTTGTCCAACCGAATACGGTGGATTACCCACAATCACTCGAATATCCAGTGCCTTCTGCCGCTTGCGCCGAGCGCTGTTGTCTTCCAGGAGCACATCCACCATGTCGTCCTTCTCATACATTTGGAAGGTGTCGGTCAGGCAGATACCCTCAAACGGGGTGTAATCGGCCAGCACTTCACTGTGGTAAGCCGCTTCGATATTGATGGCGGCGATGTAGTAGGCCAGCAACACCAACTCGTTAGCATGGATTTCGTGCCGGTACTTGTGCGGTAGCTCTTCCGGCTTGATCAGGCCAGACTGGATCAGGCGGGTGATGAAGGTACCAGTACCGGTGAATGGATCGATGATATGGACGCCCTTGCTGCCCAGCGTCTGGCCGAACTCCTGTTGCAGCAGATGGTTGACACTGTGGAGGATGAAATCGACCACCTCGACTGGGGTATAGACGATACCCAGGCGCTCGGTCATCTTGGGGAAGGCGTTGCGGAAGAACTTATCGTACAGCTCGACGATGATCTTCTGTTTGCCTTGGGCATTGTCGATGCCGGCAGCACGCTGACGTACGCTGGAATAGAATTTCTCCAGGGTGTCGGCTTCTTTGGCCAAGTGATGCTCATGAAGTGCGTCCAGCACTCCTTGCATGGCCTTAGACATGGGGTTGTGGCTAGCAAAGCTGTACTCATCAAACAGCGCATCGAACACCGGTTTGGTTACCAAGTGCTGGGCGAGCATTTCGACTATCTCGCCATCGCTGATGCTGTCGTTGAGGTCGTCACGCAGTTCGGCGGCGAAGGCGTTGAAAGCGGCCAACTCCTGAGTGTTGGCCGGGTTCTCCAGAATGCCCTGGATACGGTCGATATGGGTGCGGGCGATTTTTGCAATATCGTTGGCCCAGTCCTCCCAATGGTGGCGGTTGCCACACTTCTCGACGATCTTGGCGTAGATGGCCTTCTCGATTTCGCCGACCTCGTAGGCCAGCTCGGCCTGCTGAGTCATCTGGCCTTCAACATCGTACTTGGAGCGCTTTTCGCCAATGCCGTACTGGCCTTTTCCAGCCTTGCCGTTGCTAGTGCCGCTGGCTTTCTTGGCCTTCTTGTCGGCCTTGTCCGTAATAGCGATGACTTCCATCTTGCGCGGGTCTGAGCCGATCAGGTCAAGCTTGTTGACCATGGCATCGAAGCTATCGTCATGGGAACGCAGCGCCTGGAGCACTTGCCAGACCACCTTATAGGTCTGGTTGTCGTTGAGGGCTTCGTGAGGCTCCATGCCCGCCGGGATGACCACCGGTAACACGACATAGCCACGCTTCTTACCCGGCGCGTTGCGCATCACCCGGCCTACCGATTGCACCACGTCTACCTGAGAGTTGCGCGGGGTGAGGAAGAGCACGGCATCCAACGCCGGCACGTCCACACCCTCGGATAGGCAGCGCACATTGCTGAGGATGCGGCAGGTGTTGGCCGGGGGCTCTTCCTTCAACCAGTTAAGCTTGGCTTCCTTGGCACTTGCGTTCATGCCGCCATCAACGTGCTCCGCCTCGCAAATTAATCGCGAGGCCTCGTCGATCTGTTCCGATTCCTGGTAAGCCTCCACCACCGATTGGAACATGCTGGCGATGTTTATCGAGCTGACCTTGTGCTTGGTGCCCTTGTAGTTGGGTGAAATGACCTGGCAGAAAGCCACGGCACGCTTCATCGGCTCATCATCGCCAATGAGCTGTTCATGTAGCCCCTGCTTGGCCAACGCCTTCCAGCAGCCGACAATCTTGGCGGCGTCGTCCACCTTTAGCTGGTTGTTCTCGTCTTTCAGCAGCTCCTGAAGGCGGCGATTGATGATGCTTTCCTCAACGGTGAGCACCAACACCTTGTAGTCGGTGAGCAGGCCACGCTGAACCGCCTCGGAGAAGTTGATGACGAATAGCTCCTTGCCGTACAGCGCTTCGTCATCCATCGAACAGAGGGTGACTTCGCCGGACTCGGCCTTGACCTTGGCACTGTCGCCATAGATGCGCGGGGTGGCGGTCATGTACAGGCGCTTAGCGGCACGAAGGTAGTCGGCGTCGTGAACTCTAACGAATGCGCTTTCGTCCTCGTCGTCGAAGGTGGCGCCAGTAGTGCGGTGGGCTTCGTCGCAGATCACCAGGTCGAACGCGGCCAGGCCGTATTCGTGCTGGGCGCGGCTGATCACGTCGATGGAGTGGTAGGTGGAAAACACCACGCTCATGTGCTCGGCATCGTGGCGTTTGAGCATTTCAGCAGCCAATCGGTTAGCCTTGGTAGTGGCCGGGTAGCGCAGCTCGTGGGTGAAGAGCTGAACGCTGTCTTCATCGGCCTTGCGCTTCTTGCCTACGTCACTGTCGGAGCAGACGGCGAAGCTGTGGAGTGGAGTTTCGCTTTCCTGCGTCCATTCGGTGAGGGTCTGCGAAAGCAGTGACAGGCTGGGCACTAGGAACAGGACGCGCTTGCCTTTGCCTGCCAAGCGCTCCGCAATCTTCAGGCTCGTAAAGGTCTTGCCGGTGCCGCAAGCCATGATCAGCTTGCCGCGTTCGGCGTCCTTGAGGCCCGCTGCAACCGCATTCAGTGCGTTCTTCTGGTGATCACGCAGCTGTTTGCGTGCCTTGAAAGCAACCGGTTGATGGGGTTGATACCTAGCCCAGTCGATCTGGCTGTCTTCAAGTGCTTGCAGATCGATTTTGTTGACCGAAAGCTGCTGGCCCAGCAAGGCATCCTCGGCGTGTTCACTCCAGTTGTTGGTGGTGGTAACGATGATGCGGTGCGAGAACGGCGCCTTGCCCGAAGCAGTGAAGAAGCTGTCGATGTCCTTCTTCTGAACCCGGTAGTCCTTGGCGTACAGCTTGCACTGAATCGCGTGGTACTCACCGGTATCCTGGGTGCGTGCCACCAGGTCGATGCCGGTGTCACGACCATCCAACTCTTGCTCCTTGGCCCAGTCGGCGTACATCCACACTTTTTCATAGAGGTCACTGTAGGTGGCCTCATTGCGCAGATAGGTGCAGATCAGCTCTTCAAAGTAGGTACCTTTTTCACGCTCGGATGCGGAGGCGGTGCGATAGGTATCCAGCAGGGCAAGCAGGGCGGACATGAGGAATTCCTTTTGATTACTACGCTGGCGCACGCTAGGGCGCCAAATTGCAGCAGTCTATCAATAGGAACTCAGACGAGCAGCCAAAAGAAACCCCGGCACTAGGCCGGGGTTTGGCGTGTCAATCAATGGACAATAACCCGCCCATTTTGGACACTTAATGTGCCCCTAGACACCCGGATCAGACGTCCAGGTTGGACACCGCCAGGGCGTTGCTCTCGATGAAGTCGCGGCGCGGCTCCACGGCATCGCCCATCAGGGTGTTGAACAGCTGGTCGGCAGCGATGGCGTCCTCGATGGTTACCTTCAGCATGCGGCGAACGTTCGGGTCCATGGTGGTTTCCCACAGCTGGTCCGGGTTCATTTCGCCCAGGCCTTTGTATCGCTGGATGCTGTGACGCTTGGTGCCTTCGGTCATCAGCCACTCCAGGGCTTCCTTGAAGCTGCTGACGACCTTCTTGCGCTCGCCCTTCTGCACATAGGCGCCTTCTTCCAACAGACTGTTCAGCTTGGCGCCCAGCTCGGTCACCGAGCGGTAATCATTGCTGGCGAAGAAGTCGCGGTTGAAGGTGACGTAGCTCGACAGGCCGTGGGCAACCATCTCGACTTCCGGAAGCCACAGGTGGCGCTCACGGTCTTCACGCAGGCTGACCTTGTAGACCAGGCCGGATTTCTCGGTGGCCTTCAGGCGAGCCTGGTACTGGTCCAGCCAGCCCTGCATGGCAGCCTGGTCACCCAGCTGCTCCACCTCGATTCGCGGCAGGTAGACGAAGTGCTCGGTCAGGTCCTGCGGGTAGAGACGGGACAGGCGGGACAGCGTACGCATGACGGTACGGTACTCGTTGACCAGCTTCTCCAGCGCTTCGCCGGACAGGCCCGGGGCGCTTTCGTTGACGTGCACGCTGGCCTCTTCGAGGGCCGACTGGGTCATGTACTCTTCCATGGCCACGTCGTCCTTGATGTACTGCTCCTGCTTGCCGCGCTTCACCTTGTACAGCGGCGGCTGGGCGATGTAGATGTAGCCGCGCTCGACCAGCTCCGGCAACTGACGGAAGAAGAAGGTCAGCAGCAGGGTACGGATGTGCGAACCGTCGACGTCAGCATCGGTCATGATGATGATGTTGTGGTAACGCAGCTTGTCGATGTTGTACTCCTCGCGACCGATACCGCAGCCCAGTGCGGTGATCAGCGTGCCGACCTCCTGGGAGGACAGCATCTTGTCGAAGCGAGCCTTCTCGACGTTGAGGATCTTGCCCTTGAGCGGCAGGATCGCCTGGGTCTTGCGGTTACGGCCCTGCTTGGCAGAACCGCCCGCGGAGTCACCCTCCACGATGTACAGTTCGGAGAGGGCGGGGTCCTTCTCCTGGCAGTCGGCGAGTTTGCCCGGCAGCCCGGCGATGTCCAGCGCACCCTTGCGGCGGGTCATCTCGCGTGCCTTGCGCGCGGCTTCACGGGCGCGGGCAGCGTCGATCATCTTGCCGACCACGGCCTTGGCTTCGTTCGGGTTTTCCAGCAGGAAGTCGGCGAAGTACTTGCCCATCTCCTGTTCCACGGCGGTCTTCACCTCCGAGGAAACCAGCTTGTCCTTGGTCTGCGAGCTGAACTTCGGATCCGGCACCTTTACCGAAATGATCGCGGTCAGACCTTCACGGGCGTCGTCGCCGGTGGTGGCGATCTTGAACTTCTTCGCCAGGCCTTCCTGCTCGATGTAGTTGTTCAGGTGGCGGGTGAGGGCGGAGCGGAAGCCCGCCAGGTGGGTACCACCGTCGCGCTGGGGAATGTTGTTGGTGAAGCAGAGAATGTTCTCGTTGAAGCTGTCGTTCCACTGCAGGGCCACTTCCACGCCGACGCCGTCTTCCTCACGCTGGCAGTTGAAGTGGAAGACCTGGTTCACCGCGGTCTTGTTGGTGTTCAGGTACTCGACGAAGGCCCGCAGGCCGCCCTCGTACTTGAACAGCTCTTCCTTGCCGGCGCGCTCATCGCGCAGGACGATGCCGACGCCAGAGTTGAGGAAGGACAGCTCACGAATCCGCTTAGCCAGGATGTCCCAGCTGAAGTGGATGTTGTGGAAGGTTTCCGGCGAGGGCTTGAAGTGCACTTCGGTACCCGAACCATCGGTATCACCCACCGGACGCAGCGGGAACTGCGGTACGCCGTGGTGATAAACCTGTTCCCAGACCTTGCCTTCACGTCGGATGGTCAGGCGCAGCTCGTGGGAGAGGGCGTTCACCACCGACACACCGACACCGTGCAGACCGCCGGAGACCTTGTAGCTGTTGTCGTCGAACTTACCGCCGGCGTGCAGGACGGTCATGATGACCTCAGCCGCGGAAACCCCTTCTTCCTTGTGGATATCCACCGGAATGCCGCGACCGTTGTCGCGCACGGTGATGGATTCATCGGTGTGAATGGTGATGCTGATCTCGCTGCAGTAGCCTGCCAGCGCTTCGTCGATCGAGTTATCCACGACCTCGAAGACCATGTGGTGCAGGCCAGTGCCGTCGTCGGTATCACCGATGTACATGCCCGGACGCTTACGTACGGCATCCAGCCCCTTCAGTACCTTGATACTGGAAGAGTCGTAGGTGTTCTCGCTCATTCTTCACTCCCGATGGTAGTGTCCTGAGAGACGCGCCCATGTTCCACGTGGAACATCGACACCGGCGTTTCCGTTCGCCAGCCGTCTTTCAATAAGTGCGGATCGACGCAGGTGATGAATACCTGGCAACCCAGATCTTCGAGAAGCCGGCACAAAGACAACCGATGCTTCTCATCCAATTCGGAGGGGAGGTCGTCGACCAGGTAAACGCATTGTCCGCGCTTCGCCTGATTGATGAGGTGCCCCTGGGCGATCCGCAACGCGCAGACCACCAATTTCTGTTGGCCGCGGGAAAGAATCTCCGCGGCGTTGTGTCCCCCAAGGCGGATCCTCAGGTCCGCCCGTTGCGGCCCTGCCTGGGTATGTCCCATCTGCTGATCACGCAACAGGCTGGAAGACAGCACTTCACTCAGGTCACGCTCCTTGTCCCACCCCCGGTAATAGCTGAGCGTCAGGTCATCGATCTGGATGAGCTCTGCCAAGGTTCGCTCGAACTGGGGCTTGAGAGCCTGGATGTAGGACCGCCGATACCCGTCGATTTCGTCGCTCGCGGCGCATAATTCGCGGTCCCATGCGGCCTGTGAAGCACCGTCCAGTCTACCATGTCGGAGCCACGAGTTCCGCTGCCGCAGGGCCTTCTGCAGTCTTTGCCAGGCAACCATGAAGCGTTGTTCCACGTGGAACACTCCCCAATCAAGGAACTGCCGACGAATCTTCGGCGCGCCTTCCAGGAGACGGAAGCTATCCGGGTTGATCAACTGCAATGGCAACGTTTCGGCGAGTTGCGCAGCACTGCGCGCATTCTGTCCGTCGATGCGAATCTGGAATTCGCCCTGGCGATCACGTGACACTCCCAGGCTGCTGTCAAAGCCATTGCCCAGACGTACCTGTCCGAACACCGTGCAGGCCGGTTCTTCGTACTGGATGACGGGTTGCAGACGCATGCTGCGGAAGGAGCGGGCGAGGCCGAGCAGATGGATGGCTTCCAGGACGCTGGTTTTGCCGCTGCCGTTTTCGCCGTAGAGGATGTTGATGCGGGGGGAGGGGGAGAAGGTCACCGGGTGCAGGTTACGCACCGCGGTGACCGAAAGGCGGCTAAGGGACATCGATACGCGTCAGAGGCGCATCGGCATGACGACGTAGGCAGAATCGTCGTTGTCCGCTTCCTGCAGCAGCGCACTGCTGTTGGAGTCAGAGAGGATCATGCGCATCTGTTCGGTACCCATGACACCCAGGACATCCAGCAGATAGCTGACGTTGAAACCGATTTCCAGGCTGCCACCGTTGTAGTCGACTTGTACTTCCTCCTCCGCCTCTTCCTGCTCCGGGTTGTTCGCCTGGATTTTCAGGAGGCCGTTGGAGAGTTGCAGGCGAATACCACGGTACTTTTCGTTGGAAAGAATCGCCGTACGGCTGAAGGCTTCACGCAGCACCTGACGATCGCCGATCACCAGCTTGTCGCCGCCCTTGGGCAACACGCGCTCGTAGTCGGGGAATTTGCCGTCGACCAGTTTGGAGGTGAAGGTGAACTCACCGGTGGTGGCACGGATGTGGTGCTGGCCAAGAACGATGGAAACTTCACCATCCTGCTCGGTCAGCAGGCGGGCAAGTTCAAGGATGCCTTTGCGCGGCACGATGACCTGGTGGCGATCCTGCGCTTCCGGCACGCCGTTGCTCAGCGAGCACATGGCCAGACGGTGACCGTCGGTAGCAACAGCGCGCAGCGTACCGCCGCCAACTTCCAGCAGCATACCGTTCAGGTAGTAACGGACGTCCTGCTGCGCCATGGCGAAGCTGGTGCGATCGATCAGGCGACGCAGCTTGCTCTGCACCAGACTGAAAGTCAGCGAACCCGGGCCTTCTTCCACAGTGGGGAAATCGTTGGCCGGCAGGGTCGAGAGCGTGAAGCGGCTGCGGCCGGCCTTCACCAGGAGCTTCTGCTCGTCGACGCGGATGTCGATCACGGCATCGCTGGGCAGGCTCTTGCAGATATCCATCAGCTTGCGCGCCGGCACGGTGATCTCACCGGGCTCGGCGGCGTCTTCCAGCGTGACGCGACCCACCAGCTCGACTTCGAGGTCGGTGCCGGTCAGCGACAGTTGCTGGCCTTCAACTACCAGCAGGACGTTGGAAAGAACCGGCAGCGTCTGGCGGCGCTCGACAACGCCAGCGACCAGCTGCAGGGGTTTCAACAGAGCTTCGCGTTGAATAGTGAAATGCATGGTCTAGTCCCTTGCCTCGTGAGGCTGCGTCAGGTGGTCAGAGTACGCAGCAGGTTCTTGTAGTCCTCGCGGATATCCGCGTCGGATTCCTTGAGTTGAGCGATCTTACGACAGGCGTGCAACACCGTGGTGTGATCCCGACCGCCGAAGGCCACTCCGATCTCGGGCAGGCTGTGGTTGGTCAGTTCCTTGGAAAGTGCCATGGCAACCTGACGCGGACGTGCCACCGAGCGCGAGCGGCGCTTGGATAGCAGGTCGGCGATCTTGATCTTGTAGTACTCGGCGACGGTGCGCTGGATGTTGTCGATGCTGACCAGCTTGTCCTGCAGTGCCAGCAGGTCCTTCAGCGACTCGCGGATCAGTTCGATGGTGATCGGCCGTCCCATGAAGTGGGAGTGTGCAATCACGCGCTTGAGCGCCCCTTCAAGCTCTCGCACGTTGGAGCGAATGCGTTGGGCAATGAAGAATGCAGCGTCGTGGGGGAGATCGACCTTGGCCTGCTCGGCCTTCTTCATCAGGATCGCCACGCGGGTTTCCAGCTCCGGCGGCTCGACGGCCACCGTCAGCCCCCAGCCGAAGCGGGACTTCAGGCGCTCTTCCAGGCCCTCGATTTCCTTCGGGTAACGGTCGCTGGTCAGGATGACCTGCTGGCCGCCTTCGAGAAGGGCGTTGAAGGTGTGGAAGAACTCTTCCTGGGAGCGCTCCTTGCGGGCGAAGAACTGGATATCGTCGATCAGCAGCGCGTCCACCGAACGGTAGAAACGCTTGAACTCGTTGATGGCATTGAGCTGCAGCGCTTTCACCATATCCGCGACGAAACGCTCCGAATGCAGGTACACGACCTTGGCATTCGGGTTTTTCTTCAGCAGATGGTTACCCACAGCATGCATCAGGTGGGTTTTGCCCAGGCCGACACCACCATAAAGGAACAGTGGGTTGTAGCCGTGCTTGAGATTGTCCGCTACCTGCCAGGCCGCCGCACGGGCCAACTGGTTGGATTTGCCTTCGACGAAGTTCTCGAAGGTAAAGGTGCGGTTGAGATAGCTGGTGTGCTTGAGCGCACCTTCTACCTGCACATTGCGCTCGGTACGCACCGTCGCGGCCGGCATGGCGACTGCCAGGGGATCGATGCCCGGGCTGGACTCGTCGAGATCAGCGATGGTCTGCACTGGAGCGACCTGGGCCGGCTGCGGCTCCGCCATGACAGGAGCCGCCACCGGCGCCGACGCAGCCACGGGTACCGGTGCAACGGCAACAGGGGCTGCCTGTACGGTCACCTGAGGCGTCGGTACCAGGGCAGGGCGAGGAGTACGGCTGCGGCGGCTGCCAATCAGCAGGGAAATCGCCGGGATCTGGCCATTGCCACGCTCGCTCAGTAATTCGAGCAGACGCCCCATGTACTTCTCATTGACCCAGTCGAGCACGAAGCGGTTGGGTGCGTAGACGCGCAGCTCACCACCCTCGGCCTCGACCTGCAAAGGTCGGATCCAGGTGTTGAATTGCTGGGACGGCAGCTCGTCGCGCAGAAGCTCCACGCACTGCTGCCAAAGTTCCACGGACACGGATATCCCCCAAAAGAAGTCGCAAAGCGAAACAGACCGCCATTGTATCTGCGCCAGGGCAACTTATCCACAGTTAAGCGCGCTGGGATGCAAGCAAAATCAACGTGTTAATGATTTTACCGGTGGTCGGTTAATAGCGCCTTGAACCTTGTGGATAACAGCTTGATGAGGCAGGGGATGAGCCTGGTGATCGATCTGTGGAAAAAATCCCTGTGGAAAAAACGCCATTCCATACCCAGCTTTCCAACCGGCCCCGCACAGGCCGCCCACCTCTTCCAGACAGAGTTATCATTCGCCAGCGAGCGCTGATACAAAGGGCCGAGCCTAGTTATACACAGGCATTCGCCTGCCTAAACATAATCATCGCTTCAATCTTTAGAAAAAGAGATTTCCTTCCTTTCTATAGATTTTGTATCCGGGCCTGGTTGGAAATTGACCTGACCGCCTGATTTCACTAGAATCGCCGGTCTCTTTAAACGGGGTCACTGCGACCTCATGTCGTCAAACCCAGGTACCGAATCATGAAACGTACTTTCCAACCCAGCACCCTCAAGCGCGCTCGCGTGCACGGCTTCCGCGCTCGCATGGCCACCAAGAACGGTCGTCAGGTTCTGTCGCGTCGTCGCGCCAAGGGCCGCAAGCGTCTGACCGTCTGATTTGCCTGACACAGGTGGTGAGTCGAGATTTCAGCCGGGATAAACGTCTTCTGACAGCCCGGCAATTCACAGCAGTCTTCGACTCCCCCACCTCCAAGGTTCCCGGCAAGCACATCCTGCTGCTGGCGCGCGAAAACGGTCTCGATCACCCCCGTCTGGGCCTGGTGATCGGCAAGAAGAACGTCAAGCTCGCTGTCGAGCGCAACCGCCTCAAACGCCTTCTCCGTGAATCCTTCCGCCATAACCAGCAGAAGCTGGCTGGCCTGGATATCGTGGTGATCGCGCGCAAGGGACTTGGTGATCTGGAGAATGAAGAACTGCACCAGCAGTTCGGCAAGCTCTGGAAGCGCCTGTTGCGCAACCGACCCAGCCCGGAACCTTCGACAGAATCTCCGGGAGTGGCCGACAGTTCCCATGCGTAGACTGGCGCTGTTACTGATCCAGTTTTACCGCTACGCCATCAGTCCCATGATGGGCAGGCACTGTCGTTTCTACCCCAGCTGTTCCTGCTACGCGCAGGAAGCCATTGAAACCCATGGCTTCCTGCGTGGTGGCTGGCTGGCCGCTCGTCGCCTCGGCCGCTGCCATCCGTGGCATCCCGGTGGCTACGATCCGGTACCGCCAGATCCTTCCAAGCCCGCCCCTTCCTCGACGGCCGAGTAACCATGGACATCAAACGTTCAATCCTATTCGTCGCCCTGGCAATCGTGTCCTATGCGCTGGTACTCCAGTGGAACAAGGACTACGGCCAGCCCGAACTGCCGGCACAGACCGCGACCTTCAACCAGACTGAAGGCCTGCCGGACACTTCCGTGCCAGCCGGCAACGCGGCCAATGCCGACGTACCCAGCACGCAGAACGCCCAGGCTGCCCTGCCCAACGAGCAGAAACCTGCAGCAGCCAGCGAACAGCTGATCCGCGTGAAGACCGATGTCCTTGACCTGACCATCGACCCGCGCGGCGGCGACGTGATCAAGCTCGGCCTGACCCAGTACCCGCTGCGCCAGGATCGCCCGGACGTACCGTTCCCGCTGTTCGAGCGTGACAACCAGCGCACCTACCTGGCCCAGAGCGGCCTGACCGGTGCCAATGGCCCGGATGCCGCCGCCAGCGGTCGCCCGCTCTACGCTTCGGCCAAGCCGGTGTATGAACTGGCCGATGGCCAGGACCAGATGGTCGTCGACCTGACTTATGCACAGGATGGCGTCAACTACATCAAGCGCTTCACCTTCCACCGCGGCCTGAAAAACGACTGCACCGAGAAGGAAAAGGCACAGAAGAAGCTCGAGTGCATCAACCCCAATGCCTATCAGGTGGGCGTGACCTACCTGATCGACAACCAGAGCGACAAACCGTGGAACGCCTCGCTGTTCGCCCAGCTCAAGCGTGACGCCAGCGTCGATCCGTCCTCCACCACTGCGACCGGCGTATCGACCTACCTCGGCGCCGCAGTCTGGACCCCTGAAAAGCCCTACGTGAAAGTGTCCATGAAGGACATGGACAAGGAGCAGTTCAAGGAAACCGTCCAGGGTGGCTGGGTAGCCTGGCTGCAGCACTACTTCGTTACCGCCTGGGTGCCTGCCAAGGGCGACACCCACAGCGTGATGACCCGCAAGGATGCCCAGGGCAACTACATCGTCGGCTACACCGGTCCGAACCTGAGCGTTGCGCCAGGTGCCAAGGGCGAAACCAGCCTGACCCTGTATGCCGGCCCGAAACTGCAGGCTTACCTGAAGGAACTCTCCCCGGGCCTGGAACTGACCGTTGACTACGGCCCGCTGTGGTTCATTGCCCAGCCGATCTTCTGGCTGCTGCAACATATCCACAACCTGGTGGGTAACTGGGGCTGGTCGATCATCTTCCTGACCATCGTCATTAAACTGGCCTTCTTCCCGCTGTCCGCCGCCAGCTACCGCTCCATGGCCCGCATGCGCGCCGTGTCGCCGAAACTGGCTGCCCTGAAGGAACAGCACGGCGATGATCGCCAGAAGATGTCCCAGGCGATGATGGAGCTGTACAAGAAAGAGAAGATCAATCCGCTGGGCGGCTGCCTGCCGATCCTGGTGCAGATGCCAGTCTTCCTCTCGCTGTACTGGGTGCTTCTGGAAAGCGTCGAGATGCGCCAGGCTCCGTGGCTGGGCTGGATCGTCGACCTCTCGGTGAAGGATCCGTTCTTCATCCTGCCAATCATCATGGGCGCCACCATGCTGGTTCAGCAGATGCTCAACCCGACGCCGCCGGACCCCATGCAGGCCAAGGTGATGAAGCTGATGCCGATCATCTTCACCTTCTTCTTCCTGTGGTTCCCGGCCGGTCTGGTCCTGTACTGGGTTGTGAACAACTGCCTGTCCATCGCACAGCAGTGGTACATTACCCGTCGGATCGAAGCGGCAACGAAGAAGGCTTCTGCCTGATATCGCAGTCTGATGCCGATCAACAAGACGCCCCCTCGTGGGGCGTTTTGCTATGTGGATAACTTGCTTGCCGGCAAGCCACGACAACCACCGCGAGACCGCTAAGATGAATGCAGCCCGTGAAACCATTGCCGCCGTCGCCACCGCCCAGGGCCGTGGCGGAGTGGGCATCGTCCGCGTCTCCGGTCCGCGCGCGCGCGCCATGGCAATCACCCTCAGCGGCCGCGAGCCCCAGCCGCGCTACGCCCACTATGGACCGTTCCACGCCGATGACGGCGAGGTCATCGACGAAGGCCTGCTGCTGTACTTCCCCGGCCCGAATTCCTTCACCGGCGAGGATGTACTCGAGCTGCAGGGCCATGGCGGCCCGGTGGTAATGGACATGCTGCTGCAGCGCTGTCTGGAACTGGGCGCACGCCAGGCGCGCCCCGGCGAGTTCAGCGAGCGTGCCTTCCTCAACGACAAGCTGGACCTGGCCCAGGCCGAAGCCATTGCCGACCTCATCGAGGCCAGCTCCGCCCAGGCCGCACGCAATGCGGTGCGCTCGCTGCAAGGCGAGTTTTCCCGCCGTGTGCATAGCCTCACCGACCAACTGATCGGGCTGCGCATGTACGTCGAGGCCGCCATCGACTTTCCCGAAGAGGAAATCGACTTCCTCGCCGATGGGCACGTACTCTCACAACTGGATGCGGTGCGCGCCGAGCTTGCTTCGGTGCTGCGTGAAGCGGGCCAAGGTGCGCTGTTGCGCGACGGCATGACCGTGGTGATCGCCGGACGTCCCAATGCCGGCAAATCCAGCCTGCTGAACGCCCTGGCGGGCCGCGAGGCAGCCATCGTCACCGATATCGCCGGCACCACCCGCGACGTTCTGCGCGAACATATCCACATCGACGGCATGCCGCTGCACATCATCGATACCGCCGGCCTGCGCAGTACCGATGACCATGTGGAAAAGATCGGCGTGGAACGCGCGCTCAAGGCTATCAACGAAGCAGATCGAGTGCTCCTGGTCGTGGACTCCACAGCGCCGGAAGCCAGCGATCCTTTCGCCCTGTGGCCTGAATTCCTCGATAGCCGCCCCGATCCGGCGCACGTGACCCTGATCCGCAACAAGGCGGACTTATCCACAGAGAACATCTCTCTCGAAGAGAGCGCCGACGGCCACGTCACCATCACCTTGTCCGCCCGTTCCGGCCATGGCCTGGATCTGCTGCGCGAGCACCTCAAGGCCTGCATGGGCTTCGAACAGACTGCCGAGAGCAGCTTCAGCGCCCGCCGCCGCCACTTGGAAGCCCTGCGCCTGGCTGGAGACAGCCTCGAGCACGGCCGCGCACAGCTCACCCTGAGCGGCGCGGGCGAACTGCTGGCCGAGGATCTGCGTCAAGCGCAGCAAGCGCTGGGGGAGATTACCGGCGCCTTTACGCCGGACGACCTTCTGGGCCGGATCTTCTCCAGCTTCTGCATCGGCAAGTAATCCACAACCCAGCCTTTCCCTACCGGTGACGGAACCATTCCGTCGCCGCGCGTCCTGTCGCCTCCGTTTTCCCTCTGGAACATCTATCCACAGCCACGAATTCAGCTTATGCCCAGTGGTACGCGGCTTTCAGGGAATAAAAGGTACCTTCCACAGGCGTTCGCGAACCCTGTGGAAAAGTACCGTACAGCTAAGTAGACAACCCCTGCGCGATCCTGTTGATAAATCTACCTGTTGATAACATGGCACTTCATCCACAGGCTGAACACGGGAGATCCCCTGCAACCTGACAGCATCGACACAGGGTTGTTATCGGCTGAAACAGTGATGATTCCTGGCCTGCATCAGCTTATCCACAGAAAACCGCTTCACCATACATAAACACAAGCTCTAAAAAGATTTAAAAAAGTTCCTCTCTTTTATTTTCTATAACGGCGAACAGTACCCATTGGCTATTTTTTGTTCAGCGCCTTCAATCGAAAGCCCTTAAGCCCTATACTGTCCGGCTCTCTTCTTTCTCCTTGATCAACAGGCACGAGGTGCGTGGTGGATTTCCCTTCCCGTTTTGACGTGATCGTGATCGGCGGCGGCCATGCCGGCACAGAGGCCGCTCTAGCGGCCGCACGCATGGGCGTGAAGACGCTGCTGCTCACCCACAATGTGGAAACCCTTGGCCAGATGAGCTGTAACCCTGCCATCGGTGGGATCGGCAAAAGCCATCTGGTAAAGGAAATCGATGCGCTGGGCGGCGCCATGGCACTGGCCACCGATAAAGGCGGCATTCAGTTCCGTGTGCTGAACAGCCGCAAAGGCCCGGCAGTCCGTGCGACCCGCGCCCAGGCAGACCGCGTTTTGTACAAGGCAGCCGTGCGCGAGATCCTGGAAAACCAGGCGAACCTGTGGATATTCCAGCAGGCCTGTGATGACCTGATCGTCGAACAGGACCAGGTGCGCGGTGTAGTGACCCAGATGGGCCTGAAATTCCACGCAGACAACGTCGTGCTCACCGCCGGTACTTTCCTCGGTGGACTTATCCACATCGGCCTGGAGAACTATTCCGGTGGCCGTGCCGGTGATCCGCCTTCGATTGCCCTGGCCCGACGCCTGCGCGAACTGCCGCTGCGAGTCGGCCGTCTGAAGACCGGCACCCCGCCGCGTATCGACGGTCGCAGTGTCGATTTCAGTGTGATGACCGAGCAGCCCGGCGATACGCCGATCCCGGTAATGTCCTTCCTCGGCTCGAAGGAAATGCATCCGCGCCAGGTGAGTTGCTGGATCACCCACACCAACTCGCGGACCCACGAGATCATTGCCTCCAACCTCGATCGCTCGCCCATGTACTCCGGCGTGATCGAAGGTGTCGGCCCGCGCTACTGCCCGTCTATCGAAGACAAGATCCATCGCTTCGCCGACAAGGACAGCCATCAGGTGTTCCTCGAGCCGGAAGGCCTCACCACCCATGAGCTGTACCCGAACGGCATTTCCACATCGCTGCCCTTCGATGTGCAGCTGGACATCGTCCGCTCGATCCGCGGCATGGAAAACGCGCACATCATTCGCCCGGGTTACGCCATCGAGTACGACTACTTCGATCCGCGCGACCTGAAGTACAGCCTGGAGACCAAGGTCATTGGCGGTCTGTTCTTTGCCGGCCAGATCAACGGCACCACCGGCTACGAAGAGGCCGGCGCCCAGGGCCTGCTCGCCGGAACCAACGCCGCGTTGCGTTCACAGAGCCGCGAAAGCTGGTGCCCCCGCCGTGACGAGGCCTACATCGGCGTACTGGTCGACGACCTGATTACCCTGGGTACCCAGGAGCCGTACCGCATGTTCACGTCGCGCGCCGAGTACCGGCTGATTCTGCGCGAGGACAACGCGGACCTGCGCCTAACCGAGAAAGGCCGCGAACTGGGCCTGATCGACGACGAACGCTGGGCGGTGTTCGAGGCCAAGCGCGAAGGCATCGAACGTGAAGAGCAGCGACTGAAGAGCACCTGGGTTCGCCCGAACACTCCGCAGGGCGATGCCATCGCCGAGCGCTTCGGGACTCCACTGGCTCACGAATACAACCTGTTGAACCTGCTGGCACGTCCGGAAATCGACTACGTAAGCCTGGCGGAGGTGACTGGCGCCGGCGCGGAAGACCCGCAGGTCGCCGAACAGGTGGAGATCCGCACCAAGTACGCCGGCTACATCGATCGCCAACAGGAAGAGATCGCTCGCCTGCGGGCCAGCGAAGATACCCGCCTGCCTGTGGATATCGATTACCAGTCGATTTCCGGACTGTCCAAGGAGATCCAGCTGAAGCTGGGCAACGCGCGACCGGAAACCCTCGGTCAGGCCGGGCGTATTCCAGGCGTAACCCCGGCAGCGATCTCGCTGTTGCTGATCCATCTGAAGAAACGTTCCTCCGGCCGTCAGCTGGAGCAGAGCGCCTGATGTCCATGGTCACTGCCCGCCACGCCGAAGAACTCGCGCGCGGCATCCAGACGCTCGGCCTGGATATCGACGCTGCCACCCAACAACGCCTGCTGGATTACCTGGCCCTGCTGGCAAAGTGGAACAAGGCCTACAACCTCACCGCCGTGCGCGATGTGGATGAAATGGTCTCGCGCCACCTGCTCGACAGCCTGAGCATCGTCCCGCAGTTCGAAGCCGCCGGCGGTGAGCGCTGGCTGGACGTCGGCAGTGGCGGCGGCATGCCCGGCATTCCGCTGGCTATCCTGTTCCCCGGCAAATCGCTGACCCTGCTCGACAGCAACGGCAAGAAAACCCGCTTCCTCACCCAGGTGAAGCTGGAGCTCAAGCTCGACAACCTGCAGGTTATCCACAGTCGGGTGGAAGCCTTCCAACCCGAGCTGCCGTTCAACGGCATTGTTTCCCGGGCGTTCAGCAGCCTGGAAGACTTCACAAACTGGACACGTCACCTGGGCGACACCCAGACCAACTGGCTGGCCATGAAAGGCGTACACCCCAGCGACGAGCTCGCGGCACTCCCGGAAGATTTCCAGGTCGAAGCCGAACGCGCTCTGGCGGTGCCGGGTTGCCAAGGCCAGCGCCATCTGCTGATACTGCGCCGCACTGCATGACGGGGAGTGGGGAAAACCATGGCTAAGGTATTCGCGATCGCCAACCAGAAGGGCGGCGTCGGCAAGACCACGACCTGTATCAACCTTGCAGCATCGCTGGTCGCTACCAAGCGACGCGTGCTGTTGATCGACCTCGATCCACAGGGCAACGCCACCACCGGCAGCGGTGTGGATAAGTTGGCGCTGGATCACTCGATCTACGATGTGCTCACTGGCGAATGCGATCTGGCCCAGGCCATGCAGTTCTCCGAGCACGGCGGCTACCAGCTGCTGCCCGCCAACCGCGACCTCACGGCTGCGGAAGTGGTACTGCTGGAAATGGACGTGAAGGAACATCGCCTGCGCCATGCGCTGGCGCCGATCCGCGAGAACTACGACTTCATCCTCATCGACTGTCCGCCGTCGCTGTCGATGCTGACGGTCAACGCCCTGTCCGCTGCGGACGGCGTGATCATCCCCATGCAGTGCGAGTACTACGCGCTGGAAGGGCTGACCGACCTGATGAACAGCATCCAGCGCATCGCCGAGCGGTTGAATCCGGCGCTGAAGATCGAAGGCCTGCTGCGCACCATGTACGACCCGCGCATCAGCCTGACCAACGACGTCAGCGCACAACTGCAGGAACACTTCGGCGACAAGCTCTACACCACCGTGATTCCGCGCAACGTGCGATTGGCCGAGGCGCCCAGCTTCGGCATGCCGGCGCTGGTCTACGACAAGCAATCCCGCGGTGCCCTCGCCTACCTGGCGCTGGCCGGCGAGCTGGTGCGCCGTCAGCGCGCCGCCCGCACCACCGCCCCCGCCTAAGAGATTAAGGAACCCGCATGGCCGCCAAGAAACGAGGTCTCGGACGCGGGCTGGACGCCCTGCTCAGTGGCTCCAGCGCCGCTACGCTGCAGGAAGAAGCCGTTCAGGTGGACAGCAGGGAGCTGCAACACCTGCCGCTGGACCTGATCCAGCGCGGCAAGTACCAGCCTCGCCGTGACATGGACCCGCAGGCCCTCGAGGAACTCGCCCAGTCGATCAAGGCCCAGGGCGTGATGCAACCCATCGTGGTGCGCCCGATCGGCAATGGCCGCTACGAAATCATTGCCGGCGAGCGCCGCTGGCGCGCCACCCAGCAGGCGGGCCTGGACAAGATCCCGGCGATGGTCCGTGAAGTGCCGGACGAAGCTGCCATCGCCATGGCGCTGATCGAGAATATCCAGCGCGAAGACCTCAATCCGATCGAGGAAGCTGCTGCGCTGCAGCGCCTGCAGCAGGAGTTCCAGCTGACTCAGCAACAGGTTGCCGATGCCGTGGGCAAATCCCGCGTGACGGTGGCCAACCTGCTGCGCCTGATTGCCTTGCCGGAAGAGATCAAGACGCTGCTATCCCACGGCGATCTGGAAATGGGTCATGCCCGCGCCCTGCTCGGACTGCCCGAGAATCGCCAGGTTGAAGGTGCGCGACATGTTGTCGCACGCGGCTTCACTGTGCGTCAGACGGAAGCACTGGTACGCCAGTGGCTCAACGCTCCCGAGGAACCTGTCAAAGCGGTCAAGAGCGATCCTGACATCAGCCGCCTCGAACAGCGCCTGGCCGAGCGCCTGGGCGCTCCGGTGCAGATTCGCCATGGCCAGAAGGGCAAGGGCCAGTTGGTGATCCGCTACAACTCCCTCGACGAGCTGCAGGGTGTGCTCGCCCACATACGCTGATACGAAAGGCTATGTAGGGGGTCGTCGGAAATCACTACCTGACGGTTGAACGGGTATGCGGCGCCCCCTATACTCTGCGCGCAATTTTGTCGGCACAAAGTATGCCAAGTTGTTGATTTGTGAAGCCGACACCAGAGGACTGTGAGCTAAAGATGGAACCCCGCAAGCCCACTCGTTTGCCCTTCCATCGCCAACCGGCTTTTCGCCTGTTGCTCGTCCAGCTGGTGGTGCTGCTTATCGGTGCAGCAACCCTGTGGTTTGCCCAGGGATCGGTCGCAGGCTATTCCGGATTGCTCGGTGGTCTGATTGCGTGGTTGCCGAATCTGTACTTTGCTCGCAAGGCGTTCCGCTACAGTGGCGCGCGTTCTGCCCAGCTGATAGTCCGGTCCTTTTATGCCGGTGAGGCGGGAAAACTGATACTGACGGCAGTGCTCTTCGCACTGACGTTCGCAGGTGTGAAGCCCCTGGCGCCGCTGGCGCTGTTCGGCCTCTACCTGCTGACCCTCGCGGTCAGCTGGTTTGCACCCCTGCTGATGCGAAACACATTTACAAGACCTTAGAGCGATTGAGGCAAACATGGCAGCAGAAAGCGCTTCGGGTTACATCCAGCACCACTTGCAGAACCTGACCCTGGGTCGTCTGCCGGATGGTTCCTGGGGGTTCGCCCACACCGCCGAACAAGCCAAGGAAATGGGCTTCTGGGCATTCCACGTTGATACCCTGGGCTGGTCCGTATTCCTCGGCCTGGTGTTCATCCTTATCTTCCGCATGGCAGCCAAGAAGGCCACCAGCGGTCAACCTGGCGGCCTGCAGAACTTCGTCGAAGTTCTCGTGGAGTTCGTCGACGGCAGCGTGAAGGACACCTTCCACGGCCGTAACCCGCTCATCGCACCGCTGGCGCTGACCGTGTTCGTCTGGATCTTCCTGATGAACCTGATCGACCTGGTGCCCGTGGACTTCCTGCCGCTCGCGGCCCAGGCGGTCACCGGTAACGAGCACCTGTTCTTCCGCGCCGTGGCCACCACCGACCCGAATGCCACCTTCGGCATGTCGATCGCGGTGTTCGCGCTGATCATCTTCTACAGCATCAAGGTCAAGGGCATCGGCGGCTTCCTCGGCGAACTGACCCTGCACCCGTTCCACAGCAGCAACATGGTGGTTCAGATCATCCTGATCCCCGTGAACTTCCTGCTGGAGTTCGTGACCCTGATCGCCAAGCCGGTATCCCTGGCACTGCGTCTGTTCGGCAACATGTACGCCGGCGAGCTGATCTTCATCCTGATCGCCGTGATGTTCGGTTCCGGCATCCTCTGGCTGGGCGGCATGGGCGTCGTGCTGAACTGGGCGTGGGCAGTGTTCCACATCCTGATCATCACCCTGCAGGCCTTCATCTTCATGATGCTGACCATCGTCTACCTGTCGATGGCCCACGAAGACAGCCACTGATCCAAAGATTCTATGCGCCCTCTCCCCTGCGGGAGTGGGCGTAAGAAGAGCTTCACCACCTTAACTTGCTTCAACCTTTAACCAACACGACAAAAAAGTCGGGAGGAAAAATGGAAACTGTAGTTGGACTCACTGCTATCGCCGTTGCACTGCTGATCGGTCTGGGCGCTCTGGGTACCGCCATCGGCTTCGGCCTGCTGGGCGGCAAGTTCCTGGAAGGCGCTGCTCGCCAGCCGGAAATGGTTCCGATGCTGCAGGTCAAAATGTTCATCGTCGCCGGCCTGCTCGACGCCGTGACCATGATCGGCGTTGGTATCGCTCTGTTCTTCACCTTCGCTAACCCGTTCATTGCTCAGGTTGCCCACTAATTTCCGAACAGCGGAAATCTGTGACTGAACAACGAACGAGCGAGGTATTGGCGTGAACATTAATGCAACTCTGATCGGCCAGGCCATCGCGTTCGCCATCTTCGTCCTGTTCTGCATGAAGTTCGTATGGCCTCCGGTCATCGCGGCTCTGCACGAGCGTCAGAAGAAGATCGCCGACGGCCTGGACGCTGCCAACCGCGCGGCTCGTGACCTGGAACTGGCTCACGAGAAAGCGGGTCAGCAACTGCGCGAAGCCAAGGCTCAGGCAGCCGAAATCATCGAGCAGGCGAAGAAGAGCGCTAACCAGATCGTTGACGAAGCCCGTGATCAGGCCCGTGCCGAAGGTGATCGCATGATCGCCCAGGCCAAAGCCCAGATCGAACAGGAGCTCAACAGCGTCAAAGACGCCCTGCGTGCCCAAGTGGGTGCCCTGGCTGTCTCCGGCGCCGAGAAGATCCTTGGTGCTTCGATCGATGCCAACGCGCAAAAGCAGCTGGTTGATCAACTGGCCGCCGAGATCTAAGCAGAGGGCGATATGGCAGAACTGACCACATTGGCTCGTCCTTACGCGAAGGCGGCTTTCGAGTACGCCCAGGCTCATCAGCAATTGGCCGACTGGTCTGCTGCTCTGGGTGTGCTGGCTGCAGTGTCGCAGGACGACACCGTGCGCCAGCTGCTCAAAGAGCCTCAGCTGACCGCAGCCGCCAAGGCTGACGCGCTGATCGACGTGTGTGGCGACAAGCTCAATGCTCCGGCCCAGAACTTCGTCCGGACTGTGGCTGAAAACAAGCGGCTCGACCTGCTGCCGACCATCTTCGTGATGTTCGAGCAACTCAAGGCCGAGCAGGAAAAATTGGTCGAGGTCGAGGTCACCAGTGCCTTCGCCCTGGACCAGCAACAGCAGGACAAACTCGCCAAGGCTCTCAGCGCCCGGCTCAGTCGCGAAGTGCGACTTCATGCGTCGGAAGACGCGAGCCTGATCGGCGGCGTGGTTATTCGCGCCGGTGACTTGGTAATCGATGGCTCGGTGCGCGGCAAAATCGCGAAACTGGCCGAAGCGTTGAAATCTTGAGTTTGAAGGGGCAGCGGCATGCAGCAACTCAATCCTTCCGAAATTAGTGAAATCATCAAGGGGCGCATCGAGAAACTCGACGTCGCCTCGCAAGCGCGCAACGAAGGCACCATCGTCAGTGTTTCCGATGGCATCGTGCGCATCTTCGGTCTGGCCGACGTCATGTACGGCGAGATGATCGAATTCCCGGGCGGCGTCTACGGTATGGCGCTGAACCTGGAGCAAGACTCCGTTGGTGCTGTGGTACTGGGTGAATACCAGGACCTCAAAGAAGGCATGAATGCCAAGTGCACCGGCCGCATCCTGGAAGTCCCGGTTGGTCCGGAACTGCTGGGCCGCGTTGTCGACGCCCTGGGTAACCCGATCGATGGCAAAGGCCCGATCGATGCCAAACTGACCGACGCTGTCGAGAAAGTGGCACCGGGCGTGATCTGGCGTAAGTCGGTAGACCAGCCGGTTCAGACCGGTTACAAGTCGGTCGACGCCATGATCCCGGTTGGCCGTGGCCAGCGCGAGCTGATCATCGGTGACCGTCAGATCGGTAAAACCGCTCTGGCCATCGACGCCATCATCAACCAGAAGAACAGCGGCATCCGCTGCGTCTACGTTGCCATCGGTCAGAAGCAATCGACCATCGCCAACGTCGTTCGCAAGCTGGAAGAAAACGGCGCCCTGGCCAACACCATCGTGGTGGTTGCCAGTGCTTCCGAATCCGCTGCTCTGCAATACCTGGCTCCGTACTCCGGTTGCACCATGGGCGAATTCTTCCGCGACCGCGGTGAAGATGCCCTGATCGTGTACGACGACCTGTCCAAGCAGGCCGTGGCCTACCGCCAGATCTCCCTGCTGCTGCGCCGTCCGCCGGGCCGCGAAGCTTACCCGGGCGACGTGTTCTATCTCCACAGCCGTCTGCTGGAGCGCGCTTCCCGCGTTTCCGAAGAGTATGTCGAGAAGTTCACCAACGGCGAAGTGAAAGGCAAGACTGGTTCCCTGACCGCCCTGCCGATCATCGAAACCCAGGCTGGCGACGTTTCTGCGTTCGTTCCGACCAACGTGATCTCCATCACCGACGGTCAGATCTTCCTGGAATCCGCCATGTTCAACTCGGGTATCCGTCCGGCCGTCAACGCCGGTATCTCGGTATCCCGTGTTGGTGGCGCGGCCCAGACCAAGATCATCAAGAAGCTGTCCGGCGGTATCCGTACCGCGCTGGCCCAGTACCGTGAACTGGCGGCCTTCGCCCAGTTCGCCTCGGACCTGGACGACGCGACCCGCAAGCAGCTGGAACATGGTCAGCGCGTTACCGAGCTGATGAAGCAGAAGCAATACGCGCCGATGTCCATCGCCGAGATGTCGCTGTCCCTGTATGCCGCCGAGCGTGGCTTCCTGCAGGACGTCGAGATCGCCAAGGTGGGCGCCTTCGAACAAGCGCTGATCGCCTACTTCCAACGTGAGAACGCCGCTCTGCTGGCGAAGATCAACGAGAAGGGTGACTTCAACGACGAAATCGACGCAGGCATCAAGGCCGGCATCGAGAAGTTCAAGGCCACCCAAACCTGGTAAGCCGCAGCGGGGGTCGCTAGCGACCCCCGCCTGCTAAACCGATAGGTGTGAAATGGCAGGCGCAAAAGAGATTCGCAGCAAGATTGCGAGCATCAAAAGCACGCAAAAAATCACCAATGCCATGGAAAAGGTGGCGGTGAGCAAGATGCGCAAGGCACAAATGCGCATGGCGGCCGGCCGTCCCTACGCGGAGCGCATTCGCCAGGTGATCGGCCATCTGGCCAACGCCAACCCGGAATACCGTCACCCGTTCATGGTCGAGCGTGAAGTAAAACGCGTCGGCTACATCGTGGTGAGCTCCGACCGTGGCCTGGCTGGCGGCCTGAACATCAACCTGTTCAAGGCGCTCGTCAAGGACATGAGCGGGCAGCGCGATCGTGGCGCGGAGATCGACCTCTGCGTGATCGGCTCCAAGGGTGCATCCTTCTTCAAGAGCTATGGCGGCAACGTGGTTGCAGCTATCAGCCACCTGGGCGAAGAGCCGTCGATCAATGATCTGATCGGCAGCGTCAAGGTCATGCTGGATGCCTACCTGGAAGGTCGTATCGATCGCCTGTACGTGGTTTCCAACAAGTTCGTCAACACCATGACCCAGAAGCCGACCGTGGAACAATTGATTCCGCTGGTGGCCGAGGACAATGCCGAGCTGAAGCACCACTGGGACTACCTCTACGAACCCGACGCCAAGGCCCTCCTCGACGGCCTGCTGGTGCGCTACGTGGAATCCCAGGTGTACCAGGCCGTGGTTGAGAACAACGCCTGTGAGCAGGCGGCCCGGATGATTGCAATGAAGAACGCTACCGACAACGCCGGTGATCTGATCAGTGGTCTGCAACTGATCTACAACAAGGCACGTCAGGCGGCGATCACCCAGGAAATCTCGGAAATCGTCGGCGGCGCTGCCGCGGTGTAAGAACAGGTTCAAAATTCAGAGGAACCAGACATGAGTAGCGGACGTATCGTTCAAATCATCGGCGCCGTGATCGACGTGGAATTCCCGCGCGATGCCGTGCCGAGCATCTACGAGGCCCTGAAAGTTCAGGGCGTCGAAACCACTCTGGAAGTTCAGCAGCAGCTGGGCGACGGCGTGGTTCGTTCCATTGCGATGGGTTCCACCGAAGGCCTCAAGCGTGGCCTGAACGTGGAAAGCACCGGCGCAGCCATCTCCGTCCCGGTCGGCACCAAGACCTTGGGCCGTATCATGGACGTGCTGGGCAACCCGATCGACGAAGCGGGTCCGATTGGCGAAGAAGAGCGCTGGGGTATTCACCGCGACGCTCCGTCCTACGCTGACCAGGCTGGCGGCAACGACCTGCTGGAAACCGGCATCAAGGTTATCGACCTGGTCTGCCCGTTCGCCAAGGGCGGTAAAGTCGGTCTGTTCGGTGGTGCCGGTGTTGGCAAGACCGTAAACATGATGGAACTGATCCGTAACATCGCCATGGAGCACAGCGGTTACTCTGTGTTCGCTGGTGTGGGTGAGCGTACTCGTGAGGGTAACGACTTCTACCACGAGATGAAGGATTCCGGCGTACTGGACAAGGTAGCCCTGGTTTACGGCCAGATGAACGAGCCGCCGGGCAACCGTCTGCGCGTTGCACTGACCGGCCTGACCATGGCCGAGAAGTTCCGTGACGAAGGCCGTGACGTACTGCTGTTCATCGACAACATCTACCGTTACACCCTCGCCGGTACCGAAGTATCCGCACTGCTGGGCCGTATGCCTTCCGCAGTAGGTTACCAGCCGACCCTGGCCGAAGAGATGGGCGTTCTGCAGGAGCGCATCACCTCCACCAAGAAAGGCTCGATCACCTCGATCCAGGCCGTCTACGTTCCCGCGGACGACCTGACCGACCCGAGCCCGGCGACCACCTTCGCCCACTTGGACGCCACCGTCGTACTGTCCCGTGACATCGCCTCGCTGGGTATCTACCCGGCCGTCGATCCGCTGGACTCGACTTCCCGTCAGCTGGACCCGCTGGTCATCGGCCAGGATCACTACGACACCGCTCGTGGCGTGCAGTACGTTCTGCAGCGCTACAAGGAGCTGAAGGACATCATCGCGATCCTCGGCATGGACGAACTGTCCGAGTCCGACAAGCTGCTGGTGGCCCGTGCTCGTAAGATCCAGCGCTTCCTGTCCCAGCCGTTCTTCGTGGCTGAAGTATTCACCGGCTCGCCGGGCAAATACGTCTCCCTGAAGGACACCATCGCTGGCTTCAAAGGCATCCTCAACGGCGACTACGATCACCTGCCCGAGCAGGCGTTCTACATGGTCGGCGGCATCGAAGAAGCCATCGAGAAAGCGAAGAAGCTGTAATCCGTGCGCCCGGCAACGGGCGCTTACGTGAGGCAAGGGTATGGCTATTACTGTCCACTGCGACATCGTCAGCGCCGAAGCGGAGATCTTCTCCGGTCTGGTAGAGCTGGTCGTAGCGCACGGCTCGCTGGGCGATCTGGGTATCGCTCCGGGCCACGCGCCGCTGATCACCGAGCTCAAGCCGGGTCCGATCCGCCTGGTGAAGCAGGGTGGCGAGCAGGAGGTGTACTACATCTCCGGCGGCTTCCTCGAAGTACAGCCGAACATGGTCAAGGTTCTCGCCGACACCGTGATTCGTGCAGGCGACCTCGACGAAGCGGCTGCCCAGACCGCACTGAAGGAAGCTGAGAAGGCTCTGCAAGGTAAAGGTGCAGAGTTCGACTACAGCTCCGCCGCAGCCCGCCTGGCCGAAGCCGCAGCGCAACTGCGCACGGTCCAGCAGGTTCGCAAGAAGTACGGCGGCTAAGCCGCGAAGTCCTTCGGGACTTCAGCGTCAAATAGGAAAAGGGTAGCCTTGGCTACCCTTTTTCTTTTTCCACACGCGGGTAATCCCGCTCACCAGGACGGTCTCCCACTCATGTCTCTCGAAATCGTCATTCTCGCTGCCGGCCAGGGCACTCGCATGCGCTCGGCCCTGCCGAAAGTCCTGCATCCGGTCGCTGGCAAACCGATGCTCGCCCACGTGATCGACACCGCCCGCGGCCTCGGCCCGTCGCGCATCCATGTGGTGATTGGCCATGGTGCCGACCTGGTGCGTGAACGCCTGCAGGCGGATGACCTGAATTTCGTGATCCAGGAACAGCAGCTGGGCACCGGCCACGCTGTGGCACAGGCAGCCCCGTTCCTCAGTGCAGACAACGTGCTGATCCTCTACGGTGACGTGCCGTTGATCGAGCAGCCGACCCTGGAGCGCCTGATGGCCCAGGCCACGCCGCAGCAGCTGGCGCTGCTGACGGTCGAGCTGGACGATCCGACCGGCTACGGCCGCATCATCCGTGGTGCCGATGGCGAGGTCCGGGCGATCGTCGAGCAGAAGGACGCCACCCCCGAGCAGCGCACCATCCGCGAAGGCAACACCGGTATTCTCGCCGCCCCGCGCCAGCAACTGCTGGGCTGGCTGGCGCGCCTGTCCAACTCCAACGCCCAGGGCGAGTACTACCTCACCGACGTCATTGCCATGGCGGTAGGTGACGGCCTGCGCGTGGCCACTGCCCAACCGCAGGTGGCCATGGAAACCCAAGGCGCCAACGATCGCCTGCAGCTCTCCGAACTGGAGCGCTTCTTCCAGCAGCGCGTGGCGCGCCGCCTGATGGCCCAGGGTGTGACCCTGATCGACCCGGCGCGCTTCGACGTGCGTGGCGAAGTCAGCGTCGGCCGCGACGTCAGCATCGACATCAACGTGATTCTCGAAGGCCAGGTGGAGATCGAGGACGACGTGCAGATCGGCCCGAACTGCTACATCAAGGACAGCACCCTGCGCCGCGGCGCCATCATCAAGGCCAACTCGCACCTGGAAGGCGCCCATGTCGGCCCCGACAGCGATGTCGGCCCGTTCGCCCGCTTGCGTCCGGGCAGCGTGCTGGAGCGCAAGGTGCATGTGGGTAACTTTGTCGAGCTGAAGAATGCCCACCTGCAGGACGGCGTGAAGGTCGGCCACCTGACCTACCTGGGCGACAGCGAGGTCGGTGCGCGCTCCAACATCGGCGCCGGCACCATTACCTGCAACTACGATGGCGCCAACAAGTGGCGTACCAGCATCGGCGAGGACGTTTTCATCGGCTCCAACAATTCGCTGGTGGCGCCTGTGGATATCGGTACCGGGGCCACGACTGGTGCGGGCTCCACCATCACCGCCGACGTTCCGGCCGGCACTCTGGGCGTCGGCCGTGCCAAGCAGCGGGTGATCGAAGGCTGGAAGCGCCCGGAAAAGATCAAGAAATCCTGATTCACAACGCATCGTCCTGTGGGTAAGTCGTTATCCACAGGGCGATGGCGTCACTCGATTATCCACAGCCTGCTTCGCCTTCGGCGCAGTAGCTGGTTATCCCTGGAGTTTTCCCGGCCATGCTTGGCGTCGCCATCCTGATCTTTCTGATCACCGACCCGTTCGGCAACATCGCGGTCTTCCTTGCCGCCCTCAAGTCGGTCCCCGCCGAACGCCGTCTGAAGGTGGCACTGCGCGAACTGCTGTTTGCCCTAGGTCTGCTGCTGCTGTTCCTGACCCTGGGCGAGCACATACTCACCGGGCTCGGGCTTTCGAAGGAAGCTACCGGCATCGCCGGCGGCATCATCCTCTTCGTGGTCGCCATGCGCCTGATCTTCCCAACCCCCCAGGGTGTGCTGGGCGACATGCCGGACAATGAACCGCTGTTCGTGCCGTTGGCTACGCCGGCGGTGGCGGGGCCTTCCGCCCTGGCGATGCTGATCACCCTGCGCAGCACCTACACTGGACCGTTGTGGGAGCTCTACCTGGCGGTAATCCTGGCCTGGGCCGCGACTGCCTTCATCCTGATGCAGGCCGCGTTCCTCCAGCGCTTCCTCGGCCCACGGGGGCTGATGGCCGTGGAACGTCTGGCCGGCATGCTGCTGATTATGCTCAGCGTCAACATGCTCCTGCAGAACGTGCGCAGCTTCCTGCACATCGCAGCCTGATGCTCTTCTCCTGAGAACCGCCATGACTCTGCGTTTCCTGTCTTTCGCTCTCCTCACCACACTGCTCGCCGGCTGTGCCGACAAGGGCCTGCAGATCGACCGCGAGCATGTGTCGAAGAACCAGGACAGCCGAATCCAGTACGTCATCGTCCACTACACGTCGGCTGACCTGCCGCGCTCGCTGGCGTTGCTGACCCATGGCGAAGTGAGTGCGCACTACCTGATCGGCGACAACCCGGCGACCATCTACCAGCTGGTGGACGAGAACCGCCGCGCCTGGCACGCCGGCGCCAGCGAGTGGCAGGGGCGCACCTGGCTCAATTCCACCTCCATTGGCATCGAGCTGGTGAACCCCGGCTACCGTGATACGCCGAGCGGGAAGATCTGGTATCCCTATCCGGATGCACAGATCGACGCGCTGATCGCCCTGCTGCGGGACATTACCAAGCGCCAGGGCATCACCCCGGAACACATCCTTGGCCACAGCGACATCGCTCCGCAGCGCAAGGTCGACCCGGGCCCGCTGTTCCCCTGGAAGAAGCTCGCCGAAGCCGGCCTGATCCCCTGGCCGAAACCGGGTGAGCTGGCGCATCGCCTGGCCGAGCTGAACGGTCAGCTACCGGCGCCGGGCTGGTTCCAGCAGCAACTGGCGCGGCACGGTTACGCGGTGCCGCTCAATGGGCTGATGGACGAGGAAACTCGCAACGTGATCGCGGCCTTCCAGATGCGCTTCCGCCCGGAGCGCTTCGACGGCGAGCCCGACCTGGAAACCGCCGCGCTGCTGCTGGCGGTGCCGACTTCCTAGACCGGCAGCAGCAGGTAGAAGCGCGAGCCCTTGCCCTGTTGCGAGCGCAGGGCGATTCGCCCGCCGTGCAGTTGCACGATTTCCCGGCATAGCGCCAGGCCGAGGCCGACACCGCCTTTCTTGCGGCCCACCTGCACGAAGGGTTCAAAGATTCGTCCCTGCTGACTGAGCGGGATGCCATCGCCGCTGTCTTCCACGGCAATGGCCACGCGCTCTTCCTGGCAGCGCGCCTGCAGGCGGATGGTGCCGCCCTCGGGCGTATGGCGCAGGGCGTTGCCGATCAGGTTATCCAGCACGCGCTCGATCTGCGTGCGGTCGATATTGATCGGTGGCAGGTCCTCGGCGATCTCCAGGTCGAGCTTGATGCGCTTCTCCTCCGCCGGCCCGGTGAAGCGCTGATGGGCCTGGTGCAGCAGGTTGCCAACATCGCACAACTGCAGCTCCAGCTTCTGGGTGCCACTCTGGTAGCGAGAGAAGTTCAGCAGATCGTTGATCAGCCGCACCAGGCGGTGCATTTCCTCATCGACGGTGCGCACCAGGTCGCGCTCGCGGGACTCCTCAGGGAACTTCAGGCGCTCGGCGAGCAGGCCGAAGGCCATGTGCATACCGGTCATGGGTGTGCGCAGCTCGTGGGAGGCGCGCAGCACGAAATCATTGCGCACCCGCTCGAACGCGCGCTGTTCGGTGACGTCACGTACCACCATCACCGCACCGATATTGCGCCCGTCGTCATGGCTGACCGGTGACATGCTCCAGGTCAGCAGCCGGCTTTCGCCGCTCACTTCCACCACCAGATCCTGCGGCGTTTCTTCCAGGAGGTTGCCGCTGAGGACACGCTGGACGGCCTGGGTCAGCTGCGGATTGTTCAGCATCGTGCCCAGATCCTGGCCCTGGGGATCGCCGTGGGAAAACAGTTGGCGGGTGGCGACCGGGTTGGCGTGCTCGATACGGCCGTGGCGATCGAGGATCACCAGGCCGTCGTCGATGCTGTCGAGCACCGCCAACAAGCGCTTGCGACCCGAACCCAGCGCCTCGGTATTGCTCGCGCGGTAAAGGCGCAGGGCTTCCGCCATCAGGCCGAATCGGCGGCTCAGGGAGGACATCTCGGACACGCCGGAAACCGGCAGGGTGACGTCGAATTCGCCCTGGCCGATCTTGTCCGCGGCCTTCGCCAGCGTCTCGATAGGCGCGCCGAAGCGGCGGGCGATGCTGTGGGCGGTGATGAAGCCGACCACCAGGATGGCGATGCCGATAAGCCCGAGCAGGCTGCTGATCAACAAGGTGCGGTCACGGGCCGAGCGCTCGTCGGCGCTGATGTTTTCCATCGCTCCCTGATGCAGCGCGAGCAGGTGGTTGCGCAGCACGTCGAGGGTACGGCTGAGGTCGCTGTCTTCCAGCAGTTCCGCGCGTCCCGGGCCGGGAGTTTCGGTCGCCTCGACGAACCGACGGTGGGCGTCGGCTATCTGCGTCATGGCTTGGCGTTCGCCACTGGTTTGCGCCAGCGCGCGCCCCTGCTCGAGCGCTTGGGAGAAGTGCGCGCGCGCGCGTTCCAGGTTTTCCGGGCTTGGCCGTGCGCTGAGTACCTGTACCAGTTCGTCGCCCAATGCCTGACGCAGGCGCTGGCTGACCTCGATGGCGTCGAAGTTGCGCTGAATGAGCTGGGCTTGCTCACGGCCGGTCAGCACCACGCTGAACAGCCCGAGCAGCAGACCCAGCAGCGCTACCGTGATGAGCGCCGAGATGCTCAGGAACAGCCTCGTGCGCAGCGTCATCGGGATCGGCAGGTTCACAGGCTGTACTGCTTGCGCTTGCGATAGAGGGTGGAAGCGTCGATACCCAGGGTCTTGGCGGCCTGGTCGAGAGTCGCGCTGGAGGCCATGACGGCAGCGATATGGGCTTTCTCCAGTTGTTCCAGGCTCATGGCCTCGCCGATGCGTGGCGCCGAGTTGCTCGACTGCTCGCCGATTGACAGCTGTTCGACTCCAATCAGATCAAGATTGCAGATGATGCTTGCGCGTTCAATTACGTTGCGCAGTTCCCGCACGTTACCCGGCCAGTTGTAGCGGCGCAGCAGCGCGCGGGCCTCATCGGTGAAGCCCCGTGCGGGGCGGCCGTAGTCCTTCACGAAGCGCGCAAGGAAGCGTTCTGCCAGGCCGAGGATGTCTTCGGCGCGTTCACGCAGGGGCGGCAGATTGAGCACGATGACATTCAGGCGGTAGAGCAGGTCCTCACGGAAGGTGCCCTGGGCAACCATGCCGGCAAGATCACGGTTGGTAGCGGCAAGGATACGCACGTCGGCATTGCGGGTGACCGGGTCGCCGATGCGCTCGTATTCCTTGTCCTGGATGAAACGCAGGAGTTTCGGCTGCAAAATGAGTGGAAAATCGCCGATTTCGTCGAGAAACAGCGTGCCACCATCTGCCTGGCTGATGCGCCCGAGGGTGTTCTCGGTAGCGCCGGTGAAGGCGCCGCGGCTGTGGCCGAACAGTTCGCTTTCCATCAGCTCGGCCGAAAGGGACGGGCAGTTGATGGTCACGCAGGATTTTTTCGCGCGCTTGCTCCAGCCGTGGATGGCCCGCGCCAACTCACCCTTGCCGGAGCCGGATTCGCCGAGGATGAGGATGTTGGCGTCGGTCGCGGCGACCTGACGCGCCGTCTCCAGTACGGCGGCCATGGCCGGGCTGTGCGATTCGAGTACATCGCCCTGCTTGCGCATCTCGCCTTCCAGCGCCTCGATGCGCGCGGTGAGCTGGCGCACTTCCAGCTGTTTGGCGGCGGCCAGGCGCAGTTGGTCGGGGCTGCAGGGCTTCACCAGGTAATCGGCGGCGCCGGCCTGCATGGCATCGACGGCGGTGTCCACAGCCGAGTGCGCAGTGACTATCACCACGCGCATCCAGGGCGCCTGCACGCGCATTTGCGCGAGCACATCCAGGCCATTGTCGTCGCCCAGGCGCAGGTCGAGGAAGCACAGGTCGAATACCTGGCGTTGCAGCAGGTTCTCGGCCTGTTGCGCGCTGCTGGCGGTGGCCACGCTGTAGCCCTCGTCTTCAAGGCAGTAGCGGAACGAGCGGAGGATGGCGGATTCGTCATCGACCAGCAGGATCCGGCCTTGCTGTTCAGGCGTTGCGTCCATTCAGCGATTTCCTCGTTGTGTGATTCGTTGTTGTACGGGGTGTGATTTTTCTTAGTCCAGGGTTTTTCGTGCAAGTTGCAAGAATCTTTCTGAGGCTTCGGGCAGGGTGCACACTCAGGGACGCTGAAAAGGCTATCCAACACATTGAATTACAAGAATTTTATCCACAAAAAGGCACTGGCACGGCAGTTGCGAATCCAATTCTGCACCATCGTATGTTGGAGACCGATATGCCTAGTCCGAAGATCCTTGCCCTGGCCCTGAGTTCCGCACTGCTCGCCGTGCAGCCACTGGCCAGCCATGCCGCCGAAACCGGGCTGAGCGCACAACTGGCCGAAGCGCGCCAGGAAGGCTCGATCTGGACGGCCATCAACCTCAACCGCGAACTCAAGCCCTATGCGATCAAGGTGGATGTGGAGAGCGGCCGCGCGCACCTGACCGGCGCCGTGGCCAGTGAAGAACAGAAGGCGCTGGCCGGACAGATCGCCGGCAGCGTCGAAGGCATCACTGCTGTGGATAACCAGCTCGGCGTCGATGCGTCCCTGGCTGATGCACAGAAGGCCGATACCGCGAAGGACTCAGGTGTGGTGCAGAAGTGGGACGATGCCACGCTGGCGGCCAGGGTGAAATCCAAGCTGCTGCTGGAAAAGCGCGGCGAAGGCCTGGATATCAAGGTCACCAGCAAGTCCGGCGCGGTCACCCTCGAAGGCACCGCAGTCAGCGAGGAGGCCAGCCAGCAAGCCGCTCACCTGGCCGCCCAGACCGAAGGCGTCTCGGCTGTGGATAACCGCCTGAAGGTCGACCCCGACGCCGCCTCCACCGAGAAACTCGAAAAGTCCGTCGGTGACGCCCAGGCCGCCGTGAGCGACGCCTGGATTACCAGCCAGATCAAGGCCGGCATCCTGGCCGCCCATGCGCTACAGGGGTTGTCCATCGGTGTCTCCACTCGCGACGGCGTGGTGACCTTGAGTGGCCAGGTGCCCAATGCCGACGAGCGCCAGCAATTGATCGATTCCGCCAGCAAGACCCGCGGTGTGCGTGAGGTGGACGCCACTGCGCTGAAGGTGGCCGGCCAGGCCGCCTGACTCTTCCACCCTTCCCAAGCAGGAGTACCTGTCATGACTCGCACGACCAGTCAGCTCAATGAACTCATCGAGATCACCCGTGACGGCCAGCGTTTCTACCAGCACGCGATCCAGGAAGTGAAGGATGCGCGGCTGCAACGGCTGTTCCAGTCCATGGCACAAGCCAAGACGGACGTCATCAATGCACTGGCCGGCAAGGTTGCCGCCAATCACGAGGACCCCGCCACCGGCGGCACCTTGCTGGGCAAGTTGCGCCAGGTCTACGCCGACACCCGGGCGACCCTGGCCAGCGACGAAGGCGCGACCTATGTCGCCCAGCTCGAGGAAGCCGAAGACCGCATCCTCCATGCCTTTGAGGACGCCCTGGAGAAAGGCACGCCGGAAACCCAGGCGCTGCTGCGCGCCGAACTGCCCAAGGTACGGGCATGCCACGACCAGATGAGCCAGCTCAAACATTCGCTGAAGTGACGTGGTTCACACAGGCACAGGGACGTGCCTGAAGCCGGGGTTGCAAAACGCACGACCTATCCCGGCCCATCGTGCAGGATGCAGCAGAAAGGCTTTTTTGTTAACAACATAAGTATCTGATTTTTAAGTAAAAAATAGGATTCATCAGACTGGCATGCGGCGTGCAATTCCTACTGCAAGACAGTCAACAAACCACTCGCGACGACAAGAACCGGAAAGACCTCAGGAAATGGTTTGAAGGTTCGACAGACAGGTCGGCGACGGGCAGGAGAAACGGGATGAACAGCGGAACCAACAGCCAAGTGCAAGTCGCGCGTATCGATGTGTGGAGCCGGATCTTCCTTGCCGGTGCCCTCCTGCTGTTGCTGGTCAACCAGGTGCAGCTGCAGATGCAGGTTTCCCGGGTTCAGGCCGCCAGTACCCCTGTGGCCTATGTACCGACCGCCTCCAGCACTCCCGGCCTGTACCGCGAAGCGTCGCGTTATCCACAGGCTGCACCCGCGCGTAACCAGCCCCAGGTGCTGCAAGCCCCGCAGGCGCAGACCCAGGCTCAGGTCCAGCCGATGGCCCGCCCCCAGGGTGGCTGGGTGTTCTGAGCGCCGTTAACCCAATTGCCGGCAGGCCGCTGGCTTGCCCGACAGGTCCGCAGTGCCCGGAAGCGCCCGGGCGGACACTCTTTCCGGAGACTGCCTTGCGATCACTCCGGAGCTGGCACCCAAACGGTGCCGAACCGACAACGAGAAGAGGAGAGACCCCATGCTTAGCTGGGCACTGACATTCCTGATCATCGCCATCATCGCCGCGGTCCTGGGCTTCGGTGGTATCGCCGGCGCCGCGACCAGTATCGCCAAGATCCTGTTCGTGATCTTCCTGGTGCTGTTCATCGTGTCCTTCGTCATGGGCCGTCGCCGGGGGTAGTTCCTCCGGATCGATGGAAGTTGAACAAGGAGCGTAGCGATGAGCTTTACCCGCAATCTGCTGCTGTCGACCGTTCTGCTCGGCGTCGGGGCCCAGGCCCTGGCCGCCGAGGCAGACAAGGACGCGCAATACCGCCTGAACGAGCTGGTAGCCAGTGATCCGCAGTACCGCGATACCTGGCAATCGGTGGTCAAGGACGAAAGTCGCCTGCCCGACTGGGTGATGAACCTCAGCGGCACTGCGACGCCGATGCAGGCGGTGGACGAGCAGGGCGACAAATACCTGGTGGGCGAGTTGTGCGAGGCGCACAACTGCGCTGCCCACCGGCTGTACGTAGCCTTCACCTGGGACAAGGACAAGGCCTATGCGCTGTACGTGAAGGTTCCCGAGAACCTTCCGACGGACAAGTCGCCGAGCAAGCACGCCAGCTTCCGCTGGTTGGGCGAGCCGGACGATTCGGTGAAGCGGATCCTCGATGACCAGCTCAAGAGCGATCCCAACTGGTACTGATCCACTGATTTCGAATTCTGCGTCGCCATTGCGGTGGACGCATGACCAGGGGGCCGGGATGTTCGGGATGCGTCATGTCCTGAGCGACCTGGGGGTACAGGGAGTACCTCCGCGCCAGCGGGCTGGGTCAGGCAAGGCGTGCGGAACCGGGGCGACGTGCTCGCACCGGTTCCGGAGCGCCATCACAGGTCAGGGCTTGAAGTTGGCCGCGTCGCGCGCCCAGCCATCGAGCACCGGCTTCAGGTCGTCGAGGGTCAGGTGGGTGCTGGAGTTTTCCAGCGTCTTGCCTGCTCCCTTGCGTACGACCTTGGCGACCGGCTTGCTGGTCGCGCCATCCAATGCCTCGAACTCCACGAATACCTCGGTGTCCTGGTCACGGGTACCGATGGCGGTCGACGTCGCGGCTACCACCAGTGCGATGGGGATGACCTCGTATGCATGCAGGCCCTCGTTGGAGACATCCACGCCGCTGATTGCGGTGCGCAGCACCAGGGTGTCGCGATCAGCCTGCTGGACGATGCGGTAGCGGCTGCCCAGTTGCATCTCGACCTGCTTCTTGAGGTAGTCGGGAATTTCGTTGAGGGTTCGTTGATCGATGTTCTCGTTCGGCTTGGGTGGCGGGTAGTAGACCGGCCGCTCGACCAGCACCGAGCTGTAGTTCTGCAGCTTCAGGTTCGGGTCGACCCAGCGCAGCACGGGCTGGCCGCTGGGGGAGGTGGCCGGTTGGAGTTGCGAGTAATCGCCGAGGAAGCCAGAGTACTGCGAGGCGTCCGGTTTCTGGCTGGAACAGCCGGCCAGTGCCAGGGCGCCAGCGAAAAGCAGAGTGGGTACTACGTAGCGTCGCGTCATAGAGCGTCCTTATTCAGAGTGTCACCGCGTTGTGCTTTCACCACATTGAACAACCCGTTGCTTACCCGGCTGTCGCGGCGACGGCAGGGTAGCCGCAGGCTTGCTCGAAGCCGGTCGAACTTCACTGATATCGGTCAATTCGGACTCACGCGGATTCGTCCTACAATGCCTCGCCGATTCCTGTCGGCCGGTTTCCGGCCCTCCGGCGCCTCAATAATGAAGAGCGGAATCCGCCACTTATCCACAGTGTCTGCTTTCCCGCCAGCCTCGCAGTCGAAGGGCCCTTCTCCTCGCCCTCGGCCATCCATGACGGCCCCCTAGCGGCGACCGTACATCCGGTAACAAGAACCCACCCGTGAGCGCGCGTGGCGTTCTGATCCGATCAATCCGGGCCATTGATGGCCGAATTGCAGCAAGCCTAGACGGCTTTGCAGAGCGCTGTGTGACAGGCGTTGAGGAACCTGTGTCATGCAGAAAAGCAAGGGTCTTACGACCTGGAACCAAGGTTTCAGATGCCTTTTCCCATGCCGATTGTGCATGGGGTAGGCGTTTCCGGCATTAGACGGAGGAGGGGTGGGTCGGAATCATGCGCCCCTTTTTTCGCTGGCCGTCGGCATCCCGACGGTTCGGCGACCCCGACTTCCACAAGAATCAAGGGTGACTCACTATGGGCAAAGCCAAGCTCAGCCTCGCCTGGCAGATCCTCATCGGCCTGGTACTCGGAATTGCACTGGGCGCCGCGCTCAACCATTTCAGCGCGGAAAAGGCCTGGTGGATCAGCAACATCCTCCAGCCAGCGGGTGACATCTTCATCCGCCTGATCAAGATGATCGTCGTTCCGATCGTGATTTCCTCGCTCATCGTCGGCATCGCCGGCATGGGTGACGCGAAGAAACTCGGCCGCATCGGCCTGAAGACCATCATCTACTTCGAAATCATCACCACCGTCGCCATCGTGGTCGGCCTACTGCTGGCGAACATCTTCCAGCCCGGCGCCGGCATCGACATGAGCACCCTGGGCACTGTGGATATCTCCCAGTACGCGCAGACCGCCAAGGAAGTCGAGCACCACCACGCGTTCATCGAGACCATTCTCAACCTGATCCCGTCGAACATCTTCGCGGCGATGGCCCGTGGCGAAATGCTGCCGATCATCTTCTTCTCGGTCATGTTCGGCCTGGGCCTGTCCTCGCTGCCGGCGCCGACCCGCGAGCCGCTGGTGAAGATGTTCCAGGGCGTGGCCGAGGCCATGTTCCGCGTCACTCACATGATCATGCGCTACGCCCCCATCGGCGTATTCGCGCTGATCGCGGTGACAGTCGCCAACTTCGGCTTCGCCTCGCTGCTGCCGCTGGCCAAGCTGGTGGTGCTGGTGTACTTCGCCATCGCCTTCTTCGCCTTCATGGTGCTGGGCCTGGCCGCGCGCCTGTTCGGTTTCTCCATTATCAAGCTGATGCGCATCTTCAAGGACGAGCTGGTCCTGGCGTACTCCACTGCCAGCTCCGAGACCGTGCTGCCGCGCATCATCGAGAAGATGGAGGCCTACGGTGCACCCAAGGCGGTGAGCAGTTTCGTGGTGCCCACCGGCTACTCGTTCAACCTCGATGGCTCGACCCTGTACCAGAGCATCGCGGCAATCTTCATCGCCCAGCTCTACGGCATCGACCTGTCCATCGGCCAGCAATTGATGCTGGTGCTGACCCTGATGGTCACCTCCAAGGGCATCGCCGGGGTACCGGGCGTTTCCTTCGTGGTGCTGCTGGCGACCCTGGGCAGTGTGGGCATTCCGCTGGAAGGCCTGGCCTTCATCGCCGGCGTCGATCGCATCATGGACATGGCGCGCACCGCGCTGAACGTGATCGGCAACGCCCTGGCCGTGCTGGTGATCTCCAAGTGGGAAGGCGTGTACGACGCTGAGAAGGGCGCGCGCTACTGGCAGGCGATGCAGAACGGTCGCGTTGAAGCCTTCCTTGAAGGCGAGAGCGCGGACGGTAAGCAAAGCACCGCCAGTCACTGACCCGCACGGGTTATCAACAAGGCCCCGGCACAGTCCGGGGCCTTGTCGTTTCTGGCGCGGAAGGCGCCCGTGCCGCTATCATCGCGGCCATTCCAAGGGGGACATCGCATGCTCAACGGCCTTTGGCTGAGCTTTTTCATCGTCGCGGCGGTCACCGCGCTTTCCCGCTGGCTGCTCGGTGGGGAGGCCACCGTGTTCGCCGCCATGGTGGAAAGCCTGTTCGCCATGGCCAAGCTGTCGGTGGAGGTCATGGTGCTGTTGTTCGGTACCCTGACCCTCTGGCTGGGTTTCCTGCGCATCGCCGAGAAGGCCGGCCTGGTGGAGAAACTCGCAGTGCTGCTCGGCCCGCTGTTCCGCCGCCTGATGCCGGAAGTCCCCGCTGGCCACCCGGCCATTGGCCTGATCACCCTGAACTTCGCCGCCAACGGCCTGGGCCTGGACAATGCCGCTACGCCCATCGGCCTGAAGGCCATGAAGGCGCTGCAGGAGCTCAATCCCAGCAGCACCACTGCGAGCAACGCGCAGATTCTCTTCCTGGTGCTCAACGCCTCGTCGCTGACGCTGCTGCCGGTGACCATCTTCATGTATCGCGCGCAGCAGGGCGCAGTCGACCCGACCCTGGTGTTCCTGCCAATCCTGCTGGCCACCAGCGCCTCCTCGCTCGTCGGCCTGCTCAGCGTGGCGCTGATGCAGCGTCTGCGCCTGTGGGATCCGGTGGTCCTGGCTTACCTGATTCCCGGCGCGCTGGCGCTGGGTGCCTTCATGGCGTTGCTCGCAGGCCTGTCTGCCACCGCGCTGGCGCAGTTGTCCTCGCTACTGGGCAACCTGACGCTGTTCGGCATCATCATGCTGTTCCTGATCGTCGGTTGGCTGAAGAAGGTGCCGGTGTACGAAACCTTCGTCGAGGGCGCAAAAGAGGGCTTCGACGTCGCCAAGAGCCTGCTGCCGTATCTGGTGGCGATGCTCTGCGCGGTCGGCGTATTGCGCGCTTCCGGCGCCCTGGAGATGGCGCTGGACGGCATCCGCTGGGTAGTCGAAGGCGTGGGCTGGGACACTCGCTTCGTCGATGCGCTGCCTACCGCACTAGTCAAGCCGTTCTCCGGCAGCGCTGCACGGGCGATGCTGCTGGAAACCATGCAATCCCACGGTGTGGACAGCTTCCCGGCGCTGGTAGCCGCCACCGTGCAAGGCAGCACCGAGACCACGTTCTACGTACTGGCAGTGTATTTCGGCGCCGTTGGCATCCAGCGCGCGCGCCATGCCGTGGGTTGCGCGCTGCTGGCGGACCTGGCCGGAGTGCTGGCCTCCATCGGCGTTTGCTACTGGTTCTTCGCCTGAAGGTTCTCGCCGGCGATCACCTGGGCCTCCTTGTGTTGCCCCTGAGCCTGGAACAGTAGCCATTCGCGCTGGATCACCCGGTAGGGCACGAACACGCTCAAGCGTGCCATGCCGGCCAGCTCCGGCCGGCTTGTCGGTGGCGTGAAACCCGCCTGGTAGCCGATGTTGATCCCCAGCACTGCACCGTCGCTGGCCAGCAATGGCCCTCCGGACATGCCCTTGGCGATTGCCGCGTCGTGTACACCGTAGCGCTCGCCACTTGCAGAACGGTCGTCGACGAAGGGTACCGGCCAGACATGCCCCGTCGCGCTCATCGGGATCAGCAGGGAACTGCTGCCCAGGGCGGTGACGGTCTCGCCGGAACGGAAGTCCCGCCACTGCGGGAGCGCCCCCTCTGCCTTGTGCGCGATGAACAGCAGGTCGCAGCCCGTGCTGCAGCGGTAAGCCTTGTTCAACAGGAACGGGGTATGGGCTGCTGTCACCGCGTAGTCGGCATTCCACTGCACGGCAGAGGCGACGATCATTCCCGGCAATGGCGGGCCAGAGAACACGGTGAAGTAACGGTCATTCAGGCCCGCATTGGTTTCCGGGGAAACCCAGCCATTGCAGCCTGAGAGGGTAAACAGAAGCGGCAGGAACCATCTTTTCTTCACAGTAAAGCTCTCCCCAAATTTGTGGGAAAAGCTAACTATTAATTAAGGAAAATTCTTATATAAAAATAAGATTCTTGAATAGGATAAATACGCATTAATTATCTCGAATGACGAAGATTTCCTACAAATATCCTGGAATTTATTTATTTAAATATAAGTAAAGTAATTATTTTGTTTATCCGGGCAATATAATGGAAATGTGACATATCTCGCGCAATGGCTATTTCTGACGAACGGTAGTGAAGCTTTCACCAAGCTTTCAAAGCTAGTAAAAATGGCCCACTCAGGCATTTTTCGATTGTCGATAGGCTGCTTTTACACATAGGGTTACAAATAAGTCGACTCTCCAGGGCCTGCCTGCCGTGGACGACGACCGTCGATTTCCCCGGCAGGGGAATCCCCGTGTATCAGCCCTGAGTGATGTTCTTATGGCCTCGAACAACTCCAAAGCCAAAGCCGTCTTCCGTGTGGTAAGTGGCAACTTTCTCGAGATGTATGACTTCATGGTGTATGGCTTCTACGCCACCGCCATTGCCAAGACCTTCTTTCCCGGCGACGACCCCTTCGCTTCCCTGATGCTGTCGCTGGCGACCTTCGGCGCCGGATTCCTCATGCGTCCGCTGGGAGCCATCTTCCTCGGCGCCTATATCGACCGTCATGGCCGTCGCCAGGGGCTGATCATTACGCTCGGCCTGATGGCCATGGGCACCCTGCTGATCGCCTTCGTACCGGGGTATGCCACCCTTGGTGCCGCCGCACCGTTGCTGGTCCTGCTTGGCCGCCTGCTGCAGGGTTTTTCTGCCGGCGTGGAGCTGGGCGGCGTGTCGGTGTACCTCGCGGAAATCGCCACCCCGGGCAAGCGCGGTTTCTTCGTCAGCTGGCAGTCGGCGAGCCAACAGGTCGCGGTGGTCTTCGCCGGCCTGCTGGGTGTGATCCTCAACCATTGGCTGAGCCCGCAGGACATGGGCGAGTGGGGCTGGCGCGTACCGTTCTTCGTCGGCTGCCTGATCGTCCCGGCGTTGTTCATCATCCGCCGCTCGCTGGAGGAAACCCCCGAGTTCCAGCAGCGCAAGCATCGGCCGACCCTGGGCCAGGTGCTGCGTTCCATCGGCCAGAACTTCGGCCTGGTGCTGGCCGGAACCGCCATGGTGGTGATGACCACCGTGTCCTTCTACCTGATCACCGCCTACACCCCGACCTTTGGCAAGAACGAGCTGCACCTGTCGGACTTCGACAGCCTGCTGGTGACCATGTGCGTGGGGCTGTCCAACTTCATCTGGCTGCCGGTGATGGGCGCCGTATCCGATCGCATCGGGCGCAAGCCGCTGCTGCTGGCGGCTACCATCCTGGCACTGCTCACCGCCTACCCGATGCTCTCCTGGCTGGTGGCCGAGCCGAGCTTTGCCCGCCTGCTGGAAGTGGAACTGTGGCTGTCCTTCCTCTATGGCAGCTACAACGGCGCGATGGTTGTCGCGCTCACCGAGATCATGCCGGCGGACGTGCGCACCACCGGATTCTCCCTGGCCTACAGCCTGGCGACCGCGACCTTCGGTGGTTTCACCCCGGCGGTCTGCACCTGGCTTATCCACACCCTGGACAACAAGGCTGCGCCGGGTATCTGGCTCAGCGGTGCGGCGGCGCTCGGCCTGCTTGCCACCCTGGTGCTGTTCCGCAAGGGCGCCCGTGCACGCGCTGGAGCCCTGGCTGCCAGCGCCTGAGTCCAGCTGCGACGTTCTGCCCCAGTACGGTTCCGGGCGGCATTGACATACGTCAGGCCTGCCCGGCACCCGCAGGAGAAGGATAGGGTCAACCCAATCCCTCTTCTCCAGCGGAGAACGCGTCATGATCACCCACCCCACCGCCGAGCTCGCAGCCCTCGGGGCTGTTGGCGCCGATCACTGGATAGAAACCCTCGAAGATGGCAGCCACGTGCTGATTCGTCCGTTGCGCGCGGAAGACCGCGAGCGCGAACGCCTGTTCCTCGAGCGTCTGTCCCCCATGACCCGCAAGTTCCGCTTCCATGGCGAAGTGAAGATCGACGACAAACTGCTCGATCGCCTGATGGATGTAGACTACCAGACCACCATGGCCTTCATCGCCCTGACCCATGTGGACGGCGAGTTGCGCGAAGTCGGCATCAGCCGCTACGCGGCTGTGGATAACCAGCAGTGCGAATGCGCGGTGACCATCGCCGACGAGTTCAAGCAACTGGGCCTGGACGTCGCACTGATGCGCCATCTGATCGATGTGGCCAAGCGCAACGGCTTCCACCAGATGTACTCGATCGACTCGTCCATGGACCGCGACATGCGCGATATGGCTCGCGAGCTGGGCTTCCGCGCCCAGGTGGACCCGGACGACTCCTGCCAGGTCATCCGCCGCCTCGCACTCTGAGGCCTGAAGATTCGCCGACGGGGCTTCAGCTCCGTCGGCGCCACAGCGCCAGCCCCAGCAATACCGCCAGCAGCAATGCACCCACCGTCGCCAGCGGATAGACCATGTCGTCGTCCAGCAGCGGCTTCTCGATGCGCAGATAACCCTCGTCCTTGAACAGCCGCTTCGCCACATCGTTGGCGTGGGCCAGGCTGACTTTCGCCAGGCGCTTGTCCTCGTCGGGGAATTTGCCGTCGTCGAAATCGGCCAATGCGCCCCAGTAGTAATCCGCCAGCGTCGAGTTCCCCGGGGTGCTCCAGGCCAGCTGCGCACGCGCCACCCGCTGGATGCGGGCGAAGCGCTGCGGGTCGAGGCCATCGCGGCGGATCTTGTCCACCAGGTCTTTCAGGGCCTTCTGTGTCACCTGTTCCTGGTCGCGTTCGACATCGGCGTTGAGGCTCAGGAAGCCCTGGTTCGCCCACGCAGTGCGCTCGCTCCAGGGGCCGTAGGATAGCTCGCGGCGCACGCGCAGTTCGGTGTAGAGCGTATCGTTGAGGTAGGCCTGCAGCAGGTCCAGCGTGGCGCCGTCGACATCCTCCGGCTCCGGGAAGATCCAGTGCAGCACCGCGCTTTCGCCGAACATCCCGGTAGTCAGGCTGCGCTGGCGCTCGGCGGTGGTCCTCATCTGCGGCAGGTCGCGGCGTTCCGGGGTGTCGTGGTCGACCAGGGCGCCGTAGGTGCGGCCGAGGTACACCGGCAGGCGCGGGTCGAGGTCGCCGACGATGATCAGGGTCATGTTGCTCGGGACGTACCAGTCCTTGCGCAACTGATCCAGTTGCGCCTGGGTGAGGTTATCCACAGGGGCGCGCTCGTCGCATGACAGGCCCAGCTCGACAGCCAACTGTTCCTGACCGGCGCGGCTGACGTTCTGGTGATCCAGCCAACGCTGCAGGTGCGAATAATGGCCGCCATCCTCGCGCACCAGTACCTGCTTGGCGGAATCGATCTTGCGCTGGTCGAGTTGGGTGCGGGTGATGATTTCCAGCAGCAGGTCCAGCACCTGGCGCTGGGTGGCGGCGGGGGACTCGACGACGAACGCGGTGTCTCCCTCGCTGGTGTAGGCATTCCATTGGCCGCCCAGAGCCTGCATGCGTGCTTCCAGGTCGGCCTCGTCGCCGCCATCCAGGCCGCTGAAGAACAGGTGTTCCATCAGGTGGGGCAACTGCCGGTCGCGGCAACTGAAGTCGCTGAAGCCGACGCCGACGATCAGGCGAATCGAGACATGGCCCTTCTCGCGGGTTGGCTTGAACAGCACGCCCATGCCGTTCTCCAGCTGGTACGCCTCGACCGTCTGGCGCTGGTCGGCATGGGACCAGGCGCTGAGCAGCAGAGATAGCAGGGGGATGAACAACCAACGCATGAGCGGTGAGCCTGGACGCAAAGCCGTGAGGATAGCGGATTGACCGTCGCGAACCCACCGTGTTCAACCTTCGTCGGGTGGCATCTTTGGTCACGGGGCTGGCTTGCGAGGTCACTGTCGGTGCTGGCGCAGTGGAACTACGCTCCATTCATCCACCCCGATCAACGGACCCGTCGTTCGCTGCATGGCGAACGGTCTGGAGGCTACATGCGCGTCCTGATCACCGGCGCTGCGGGATTTCTCGGGCAGAGCCTGCTCAATGAGCTTGCCGTCCAGCACCTGGACTGGACGCTCATTGCCGCTGATATGCAGCAAATAAAGTCCCAGGGTCTGCGCCCCAACATCGAGCCGGTTGCGCTGGATCTGAGCGTGGCGGCCAACACGCGGGCCTGCGTGGAGCTCTGGAAGCCAGATGCGATCGTGCATCTGGCCGCGGTGGTGAACCCGCCGCCGGAGATGACGGCGCAGAAACGCCACGCCATCGAAGTGGGTGGCACCCGTGCACTGATCGAGGCGGCGCGTGATAACGATGTCCGGCAATTGATAGTTACCAGTTCGGGCGCCGCCTATGGCTTTCATCGCGACAACGCCGAGTGGATCGACGAATCCCACCCGCTACGGGGTCAACCGCATCTGCTGCATGCCCGCTGCAAGCAGGAAATCGAGCAATTGCTGGCCAAAGCCAGGGAAAACTATCCACAGATCAAGCAACTGATTCTGCGCCCCGGAACCATCCTCGGCCGGCGTGTGCATAACCCGCTGGCGGAGCTCTTCGCCCGGCGCAGCCTGATGGGGGTGATGGGACACCGCAGCCGCTTCGTGTTCATCTGGGACCAGGACGTGGTGAACGTGATTCGCCAGGGCCTCGAGCGTGGCAGCGAAGGCATCTACAACCTCGCCGGTGACGGCGCACTGTCCCTGCGCGAGATCGCCGGCCTGCTCAACAAACCCTATCACCCGATGCCGGCAAGCCTGATGCGAGTAGGTCTCGGCCTGCTCAAGCCACTCGGGTTGTCGCACTTTGGTCCGGAGCAGGTGGATTACCTGCGCTACCGGCCAGTGCTGGACAACCGCCGGCTGAAAGAAGAATTCGGCTACGAACCGCGCTACTCCAGCCGCGAGGCATTCCTCGCCTATCTCGCGGCAAGGGGACTGCACAGCTGAGTTCGCCGAGCTGTGGGAATCCTGTAGACAAGTCTGTTGAAAAGCCTGTGAGTCGACGCGTCTGGCGGGCTCTTGGGCGGCCCGCTAGGTCGCTGATTGCCGCCGCCGCTGGCGGTACTCGCCCGGCGTCAGCCCCGTCCAGTGACGGAAGGCGCGGAAGAACACGCTCGGCTCGGAATAGCCGAGCAGGGCGGCGATGTCCGTGGCCGGCAGGTTGCCTTCGCCCAGGTAACGCTCCGCCAATTGCCGGCGGGTATCGGCCAGCAGTTGTTGATAACTGCTGCCTTCTTCCGCCAGTCGACGCTGCAGCGTGCGTTCGCTCAGGCCCAGTTCGCTGGCCACGGCGGCGCGTCCGGGTTCGCCGCGGGTCAGTTGCTCGCCGAGCAGGGCAACCACACGGCCGCTGATGCTGGCGCTGGGCAGCCGGGCAAGCAAGCCTTCGGCGTGCTGGCGCAACAAGTCGCGCAGCGGCGGGTTGGCTTGCGGCAGCGGCGCGTCGATCAGTGCCCGGGGCAGGCCCAGCGCATAGTCCGGGGCGTTGAACTGCAGAGGACAGTCGAAGGCCTTTTCGTAGTCCGTCAGGTTCTCAGGCTGGCTGTGCATGAACCGGCAACCGGCCAGTTGCAGGCCGCTAAGCAGCGCGCGCAGCTGCCGCGCCCAGAACCCCAGCAGCGCCAGGGCGCGAACCCGGGTCGCCGGCGGTTCGGGGTTCAACGGGCGGTAACTGACCCAGATGATCTCGGCCTGAGCCTCGATGGCCACCTGTCCCCCTTCGCCGACCAGGCGCTGATAGCGCATGGCTGACTCGAGGGCATCGCCCATCGTGGTGCTCGATTGCAGCAGGTAGCCCAGCGCGCTGAAGGACGCCGGTGACAATGCGCGGCCCATGGCCAGGCCGGGCTCGTCATGCTTCAGGTCCGTCTGGATGACCTGCCACATGCGCTCCTGCAGCGCGAAATCGATGCGCGCGTCCGGGTCGCTGAGCTGGGATTCCTGAATGCCACTGGCAGCCAGCAGCGCGCCGCGCTCCAGACCGAGGCGTACGGCCGCCAGCAGGATGGCCTGGGTCAGGCTGGCGCTGACCGAGGGAGGACGTTGAGATTGATTGCATGCTTCCATGGCGGCGGATTCTGCCCGAACCCTGGGCGTCGTGATATCAGGACTTTGTAGGGGCTGGCGAACATTCCGGTGGAGTGTTCGCTCAGGCCCTCCAGCCATCAACCCGTCGCGCTGGAGCCGGGGGAAGCCGGCCGCTGGTGATCCTGTACCGCTGCGACTTCGCGTTCGACGAAGTCCTCGTCTTCCTCAGGTTCACCGATTGCCGAATCACTGGCATCCGGGTTGTCCAGAACAGCATAGGCGATAGCGCAGAACAGCGAGTTCAGGCGCTTCATGTCGCTGATCAGGTCCAGGTGCAGCGAACTGGTCTCGATGCTCTGTACGACCTGCTGGCGCAGGCGATCGACATGGGAGTGGGCGAAGCGCCGTTCCTGCAGGCGGAAGCGCTGCTTGGCCCGACGCAGGCGCTTGGCGCCTTCCAGGTCGCCATTGAGGAACACCGAGAGGGACAGGCGCAGGTTGGCCACCAACTGGCCGTGGAGCACGGTGATCTCTTCCAGGCCGTTGTCGGAGAAGGAGCGACTGCGCGAGGTTTTCTTGTCCTGCACGGCACCGAGCATGTGCTCGATGATGTCGCCAGCCTGCTCCAGGTTGATTGCCAGCTCGATGATCTCCGCCCAGCGGCGGCTGTCGGCTTCGCTCAGGTCTTCGCGGGGCATGCGCGCCAGGTAGAGCTTGATCGCGGTGTAGAGCGCATCGACATCATCGTCCTGCTTGCGGATTTCCTTGCCCAGCAGCGGGTCGCCGCTGTGGATAACCTGCATCAGGTTGTTCAGCATCTGCTCGACGATATCGCCCATGCGCAGGGTTTCGCGCACCGCATTGACCAGCGCCAGGCTCGGTGTGTCCAGTGCCGCCGGGTCGAGGTGGCGGGGGCGCACGACGTCTTCGGGCGAATGGCGGTCGGGCATGATGCGCGTACAGAAGGCCGCCATCTGTCCGGTCAACGGCAGGCAGGCGAGGCATCGAGTGGTGTTGTAGAGCACGTGGAAGGCGATCACCAGTTCGGCGGTGCTGAACTGCCAGTGGTCGATCCAGTCGGCCAGCGGGCCCACCAGTGGCAGCACCAGGGCGCAACCGGCGACCTTGAACAGCAGGCTGCCCAGCGCCACGCGGCGGCCGGCAGCGTTCTGCGAGGAAGCGCTGATCATCGCCAGGATGCCGCTGCCCAGGTTGGCGCCGATCACCAGGCAGAGCGCCACCTTCAGCGAGATCACCTTGGATGCCGCCAGCGTCGCGGTGAGCAGCACGGCGGCCAGGCTGGAGTAGGAAATCATCGCGAACAGTGCGCCGGTCAGGGCGTCCAGCATCACGTCGCCAGTGAGGCTGGAGAACAGTACCTTGACGCCCTTGGCCTGGGTCATGGGCTCGGCGGCGGCGACGATCAGCTGCAGCGCCAGGATGATCAGCCCCAGGCCGATGAGTACCCGGCCGAGCTGGCCCAGGCGCGACTTCTGCCGGCCGAGGAAGAAGATCACTCCGAAGAAGATCAGCAGCGGCGACAGCCACGACAGGTCCAGGGTCAGCACCCGCGCCATCAGCGCCGTGCCGACGTCGGCGCCGAGCATGATCGCCAGCGCCGGCGCCAGGGCCATCAGCCCGGTGGCGACGAAGGACGTCGCCAGTAGTGCCGTGGCGTTGCTGCTCTGCACCAGCGCGGTGACGCCGATGCCGGCGGCGAAGGCCAGCGGACGTTTTTCCACGCTGCGGCTGAGGATTTTTCGCAGGTTACTGCCGTAGACCCTGAGGATACCGGTGCGGACGATATGTGTGCCCCACACCAACAGGGCGACGGCAGAGAGCAGATCGAGCAGTTTGAGCATGTCGGGCCCCCTTGCACTCAAGCGGGCCCGTGGCGGTGCGTCCGTCTACGGACCCTGTAACGACCTCGCCCGCTGCTCCGTACAGACAGCGCGGAGGGCCGAGAAGGACACGGCAACACTCAGGCGATTGTCACAAGACTGTCATGGTAGACCCTCGTTCTTCCCTGAGGGTTCGCCAAATCTCTGATTTGCCGGGATTCCTGTCTGTCAGTAAAGCCGATCGAAAGCGGACGCGAGAGGCTTTGCGTCGGTTATTTCGCACGGAAAGGCGGGCGGATATGTCTAGACTGCCTAAGCATTCGCTGAAATAAGTGTTCACCGACATAAATGCATTACAGGCCGAGGAGAAGTCGCATGCGTTGGTCGTTCCCCTTCCTGGCCGCGCTGGCGTTGACCGGTTGCGGCGATAAGTCCGCCCTGCCGTTCACCGCTGGCACTGGGCCGCAACCGCAGTTGCCTGAGCCGCAAAGCAGCCTGCTGCCCACCGTCAATATCGCCACGGCGACCGGCTGGCCTGCTGGGCAGATGCCGCGGGCCGCGCAGGGCCTGGAGGTGCAGCGCTTCGCCGACCAACTCGAACACCCGCGCTGGCTGTACGTGCTGCCCAACGGCGACGTGCTGGTGGCGGAAAGCTCGGCGCCGCCCAAGGAAGAGTCCGGCGGTTTGAAGGACTGGGTTGCCGGCAAGGTCATGGCCAAGGCCGGCGCCTCGGTGCCAAGCGCCAACCGCATCACCCTGTTGCGCGATGCCGACGGCGATGGCGTGCCGGAGCAGCGCAGTGTGCTGCTGGAAGGGTTGTTCTCGCCGTTTGGCATGGCTCTTGTGGATAACTGGCTGTACGTGGCGAACGCCGATGCCGTGGTGCGCTTCCCGTACCAGACCGGCGAGACGACGATCAGCGCACCGGCGGAAAAGGTCGTCGACCTGCCGGGCGGGCCGATCAACCACCACTGGACCAAGAACATCCTCGCCAGCCCCGACGGCCGCTACCTCTATGCCACCGTCGGCTCCAACAGCAATGTCGGCGAGAACGGCCTGGAGGCCGAGAAGAACCGCGCGGCGATCCTGCAGATCGATCTGTCCACCCGCGACGTGAGGGTGTTCGCCTCCGGCCTGCGCAACCCCAACGGAATGGGCTGGGAACCCAATACCGGCGCCCTGTGGACCGCCGTGAACGAGCGCGACGAACTGGGCAACGACCTGGTCCCCGACTACATGACCTCGGTGAAGGACGGCGGCTTCTACGGCTGGCCCTGGAGCTACTTCGGCCAGCATGTGGATAAACGCGTGGAGCCGGCGCGCCCGGACATGGTCGAGAAAGCACTGGTGCCGGACTATGCCCTGGGTTCCCACACGGCTTCGCTGGGCCTTGCGTTCTATCAGGGCAGCCTGCTGCCGGAGCGTTATCGTGGCGGCGTGTTCATCGGCCAGCACGGCTCCTGGAACCGCAAGCCGCGCAGCGGCTACCAGGTGGTGTTCATCCCCTTTGCTGGCGGCAAACCCAACGGCCAGCCGATGACTGTTCTGGACGGCTTCATCAACGACAAGGACGAGGCCATGGGACGTCCTGTCGGCGTCGCTGTGGATAAGTTCGGCGGACTGCTGGTGGCCGATGATGTGGGTAACACCGTGTGGCGGTTGCGCCCGGCTACCCTGAAGTGAATCGACGAGGAGACCGCATGGCCAAGCTACATCGCCTGATCCTGATGGCCGCTCTACTGATGCTCGGCGCATGCAGCAGCCTGTTCGGTACGCGCGATCCCTTGCGCATCGATCTGGTCGGCCTGGAACCGGCGACCGGGCAGGGCATGGAGGCACGCTTCATGGTCAAGCTGCGGGTGCAGAACCCCAATGACCAGGCTATCGATTACAACGGCATCGCCCTCGACCTGTCGGTAAACGGCCAGCCCCTGGCCAGCGGAGTCAGTGACGCCAGCGGGCAGGTGCCGCGTTTCGGCGAGCAAGTGATCAGCGTGCCGGTGAGCATCTCCGCTTTTTCCGCCATTCGGCAGGCCTGGGGCCTGTCCGGCGGGCCGCCACGCCAGGGCATGCCCTACGAGATCAACGGCAAGCTGGCCGGCGGCCTGTTCGGCACGGTGCGCTTCAACGACAAGGGCGTGCTGAACTGGCCGGAACCGGTCGCACGCCCTTGATACCGATCCGCTGTGAATAAAAAGCCGGGCTGTGGAAAGCCCGGCTTTTTCAATTCACCCAGAGTGCCTGTGGACAGCGCTTGTGGATCGTTCTTGTGGATTACTGGCCGGGGATGTCCTTGCGCAGTTTCACCGGGTCCACTTCCTTCTTCCCACGCGCCGTGCGCATGCGGATGTTCAGCGCTTCCACCGCCAGCGAGAAGGCCATGGCGAAGTAGACGTAGCCCTTGGGTACGTGGACTTCGAAGGCTTCGGCGATCAGCACGGTGCCGACCACGATAAGGAACGACAGCGCGAGCATCTTCAGCGACGGGTGCTTGTCGATGAAGTCGCTGATGGCGCCGGCGCAGAGCATCATCACCATCACCGCGACGACGATGGCCGCGACCATCACCGGCACATTGGAAACCATGCCCACGGCGGTGATCACCGAGTCCAGCGAGAACACGATGTCGATGATCGCGATCTGGATGATGGTGCCGATGAAGCCGCCCATCACGCTCCTGGGTTCGCCTTCGGTTTCGTCTTCACCTTCCAGGCCGTGGAAGATTTCGCTGCTGCTTTTCCACAGCAGGAACAGGCCGCCGAAGAACAGGATCAGATCGCGCCCGGAGATGCCCTGGCCGAACACGTGGAACAGGTCGGCGGTCAGTCGCATGACCCAGGTGATCGAGAGCAGCAGCAGGATGCGCGTGACCATCGCCAGCGCCAGTCCGAAGAAGCGCGTGCGCGGCTGCATGTGCTTGGGCATGCGGCCGACCAGGATGGAGATCATGATGATGTTGTCGATGCCCAGGACGATTTCCAGGGCAGTCAGGGTGAAGAACGCAATCCAGATTTCAGGGCTGGTCAGCCATTCCATTGTCGCGGTACTCGAAGTCGGTCGTTGGTCGGTCAGTCATTGAACAGCGGGAACAGGCCCAGCAGCAGCGCGGCGGCGAGGATCGCCAGGCACACCAGCACGGCCCACTTGAGGGTGAAGCGCTGGTGGTCGCCGAAGTCCACCTTGGCCAGCCCGACCAGCAGGTAGGTCGAGGGTACCAGCGGGCTGAGCAGGTGCACCGGCTGGCCGACGATGGAGGCACGGGCCATTTCCACCGGGGTGATGCCGTACTGCGCGGCGGCCTGGGAGAGTACCGGGAGCACGCCGTAGTAGAAAGCATCATTGGACATGAAGAAGGTGAACGGCATGCTCACCAGCGCCGTGATGGTCGCCAGGTATGGCCCCAGCGCCGGTGGGATCACCGCCAGCAGGCTTTTGGACATGGCTTCGACCATGCCCGTTCCCGAGAGAATTCCGGTGAACACCCCGGCGGCGAAGATCAGCGAGACCACCGCGAGGACGTTCTCGGCGTGGGCGCCGATGCGCTTCTTCTGCTCCAGGATGCAGGGATAGTTGACGATCATCGCGATGCCGAAGGCGATCATGAACAGCACCGGCATCGGCAGCAGGCCGGCGATCAGCGTGCCCATCAGTACGACGGTCAGCACGGCGTTGAACCACAGCAGCTTCGGCCGCCGCGCCTCGGGGTACTGCGACACACTCACTTCCGCCATCGCTTCATGGTCGGTGGGCAGGTGCAGTTCGCCCAGGCGGGCGCGCTCGCGTTTGCCATAGACCCAGGCCAGGGCGAAGATCGCCGCGATACCGGCAAGCATGGCCGGGATCATCGGCACGAAGATATCCGCCGGGTCCACGTGCAGCGCGCTGGCTGCCCGTGCAGTCGGGCCGCCCCAGGGCGTCATGTTCAGCACGCCGCTGGAGAGCATGATCAGGCAGGCCATCAGCAGCGGGCTCATGCCCAGGCGGCTGTACAGCGGCAGCACGGCGGCCACGCAGATCATGTAGGTGGTCGAGCCGTCGCCATCCAGCGAGACGATCATCGCCAGCGCGGCGGTGCCCATCGATACCTTCAGCGGGTCGCCCTTCACCAGCTTGAGGATGCGCCGCACCGCCGGGTCGAACAGCCCGGAGTCGATCATGATGGCGAAGTAGAGGATGGCGAACATCAGCATCACGCCGGTCGGCGCCAGGGTGCGGATGCCGTCCAGCATCATCGGCCCCAGGCCCTTGGCGAAGCCGCCGAGCAGGGCGAAGGCGATCGGCACCAGGATCAGCGCGATCAGCGCCGACAGCCGCTTGGTCATGATCAGGAACATGAAGGTCGCCACCATGGCGAAGGCGAGGAAAGTCAGCATGGGGATAACTCCGGTCTGGCGTGAATATCAGCGGCGGCTGTGGATAAGCACGTGAAGCGCGGACGGAGTCGGGGCGGACAGGGACAGGAAACGGGGCATGAGCGATCACCGATTGTTGTTTTTGTACGCTGCGCGAACGCAGGTCCGGCCGGGAGGACCGAGGCGGCGATGCTAGGGGGTCAAGCTTTCAGCAGGCTTTCGCAGTCGATGAGCGCTGATCGATGCGTCTGGTGTAGGAGCGAGCTTGCTCGCGAACCGAGGCCGGTGTGTGGATAACTCACGGCCCAGCTCGCAGGATGAACACTCCGTAGGATGGCGTGGAGCGTAGCGATACCCATCGGCATCGGCGCGTGAGCAGCATGGGTATCGCAAGCTCCACCCATCCTACCCGGGCGTTCCCTGGACAACTTGGCAGAAGACCTGACCCGAGTCAGCCCAGCGCCTGAATTGCCCCCATCACCAGCAGCAGGCTGGCGCCGGCCAGCAGTGTCTGCAGGGTGATGATCCCCGCCATCAGCCCGCTTTCGCCGCCCAGCTGGCGGGTCAGTACGTACGCGGTCGGGGCTGTGGGTAAGGCGAAGAACATCACCAGCAGCGCGCTTTCCAGCGGTGGCAGCGCCAGCAGGCGAGCGATGGCGAAGGCCAGCAATGGCATGGCCAACAGGCGGATCGCGCAGTTCCAGCCCAGCGCCGAGACTTCCGCGCGCAGCTCCTGCGGCTGCAGCGCCGCGCCCACGCAGAGTAGGCCCAGCGGCAGGCTGGCGACCGCCAGCAGGCTGAACAGGCGGTCGGTACCGCCGGGCAGGCCGATGCCCGTCACGTTGAGCAAGGCACCCACCACGCAGGCGAGGATCAGCGGGTTCTTCACGATGGGCAGCAGCAGCGAGCGCAGGCTGATGCCGCGTTCGGCGGTCAACGCCCAGACCGACATCACGTTCACCGTCGGCACCATCAGCGCCAGCATCAGCGCGGCCAGGGTCAGGCCCGGTTTGCCATACAGACTGCCCACCGCGGCGAGCCCCAGGTACGTGTTGAAGCGCAGTACGCCCTGGGCAATGGCGCCGAAGCGCGCCGCATTCCAGCCGCGCAGGCGTTTGGCGATGAGCAGGGCAACCCAGGCGATACCCAGCCCGAGCACCACCGCCAGCGCCTGGCGGGCGAGGCCGGGGTCGTCCAGCGGTGCGCTGGCCAGGCTGCTGGCCAGCAGGGCGGGGAACAGGATGAAGTAGTTGAGCCGCTCGGCAGCGGGCCAGAAAGCCTCGCCGGGGAAGCCTTTGCGGCGTAGCACGAAACCGCCGACGATCAGCGCGAACAATGGCCAGAGGGCCTGGAACAGAGCGGTCACGGCAACCCCGCGATGGTGGTGGAAGCGGGCATCTTGCCGAGGCGCTGCGGGATAGGGCAAGGCCTGTGGATAAATTTCTCAGCGTGCCCGCAGCGGTTTTCCACAACCCATAGTGCTGTGGAAAACCTTGCCCACAGGCTTAGCGGCGAAAACCGCCTCCACCAACGTGGCCACCGCCGAAATGCCCGCCGCCGAAACCACCGCCGCCCCATTGCCGCTGGGTCTGGTTGAAGCGTTGCTGGCCAACCTGCCGCGACTGGTACTGCTGCTCCAATTGGCTGCGGACGTTGGCCTGGTTCGGCTGTACCGGCTGCCAGCCATTGTCGGTGTGCTGCTGCCAGCCGCTGTCGGTGTGCTGGTAGACGTTGCCGTCATGGCCGGCATAGACGTCGCCGTTCTTCCAGGCCACGGCGTTGCCGGTGCGGCGGTTGTAGCTGACGCCCTGGTTCTGCCGGTCGTAGCTGCCGCGTCCGTCGTCCACGTCGCCGGAGACGCCGCGCTCGGCGATGGTGGTGCGGCCGGTCTGGGCGTTGTGCTGGATGCCCTGCTGGCCAGCCTTGAAGTCGCCACTGTCGGCGTCGTAGGCCACGCCGCTGCGGCCCGCGCCGGACATGCCGGTGGAGGCATTGGAGTAGGCCCCGCGCCGCCCGGCTGCGCCTTCATCGGTGTAGGGGTTGAAGGCCGCGCCCTGGGCGCCCTGGAAGTGCGTGCCGGTGCGCGGGTTGTAGCCAACGGCTGAGCTGCCTTGCCACTGGGTCCCGGTCCAGCCGTTGTAGCCGTAGGCGTGGGTGACCGTGCCCTGGCCCCAGCGCCCGTAGAAGTTCGCCTGGTTGACGTTGGCGTAGCTCCAGCCGCCGTGTGGATAGGGGCCCCAGTACGGTCCCCAGTAGGGTTCTGGAGCACCCCACCAGGCCCCGGCGGCGTAGCCGAAAGCGAAGCCGGTCAGCGCGCCCACGGCGAAGCCCGCGCCATATCCATAGGTGGGTGGATAGCCGTAGTACACGGTGCTGCTGACATAGGCCGGGTAGGTGTAGCCGGTGCCGTAGACCACCGTTCCGTCGCTGTTCACCACCACGCCCAGGTAGCCGGGCGTATAGCCGACCACCACGGCCTGCGGGGTGACCGAGTAGATATGCACATAGGTCACGTAGTACACCGGCGAGCTGGGTGGGATGCCGTAGATCGCCGCCGGCACCTCGGTCGCCACCTGCCATGGGCCGCTGGGGCTCGGAGCGACGAACCAGACGCCATTGGTGACGGCGAAGAACTGGTTGGCGGCGACCTCGATCACCGGCGTCGGGGTGTTCACCGCGTACTGCAGGCTGGTGCCGGTGATAGGCTGGAAATTGGGCGCGCCGTCGTAGCTGACCTTCATGGTCGCCTTGCTGCGCGAGACGGAGGCGGTCTGCGGAATATTCGCGGCGATGGCCGCTTCCTTCGCCTGCGGGGTGCCGGGCACCGAAACCAGCACGTTGGCCTTCGGGTCCCTGGGCGAAATCTTCGCGAAGTCGGCGGGCAGGTTCTTGCCTTCGACATACTGCCACGGGCCCTTCTCGCCCGGTCCGCTGAACCAGCGCCCGGACACCAGCACGTACCAGGTGTTGCGGGTCGGATCGACGAACACCGCGTGGTCGGCATTCTGCATCGTCAGCAGGCTGACGCCGTCCACCGGCTGCATCTGCGCGGTGCCGTCGCTGACGATCAGCTCGGTAGGTTGTGTCGCCACCAGGATGGCCGGCGCCTTGCCTGGCACCTTGCCGTCCTTGGGCAGCAGCGCGTCCACCGGGCCGGCTTTCTCCGCCACCTGCTGCGCACTGAGCAGCGCCTTGGGCGGCTGGCTCAGCACCAGCCAGCTGCCTTCCAGCGCCTGGGCGGTGTACCAGTTGCCGGCGGCGTTGAGATAGTGATTGCCCTGGGCGTCGCGCAGGATCAGCACGCGGCTGTTGAGCACGCGCTGGAAGTCGCTGCTCGGCAGCGCCTGCCAGTTCGGCTGGCCATCGATCATCACCAGCACGGTCGGCGTGGCGGCAAAGACGATCTGTGGCGCGTCGTTCTTCACTTCGACGTGGCGCAGCTTGTCCAGCTGCTGGTTCACCGCGTAGCTGGCCTGCAACTGGTCGAGGGAGACGGTCAGCCCTTCCCTGGGCAGCCGCGCCACCAGGGCATCGCGCACCTTGCCGGCGCTGTCCGGGGCGGTGGGCACCTCGACCTTGTCGATACGCAGGTCGGTGAGCTGCACCAGCCCACTGGCCTTGTCGATCGCGGCGGCAGCGGAGAATTGCGCCACACCGTAGGTTGGCGCGCCGTTGGCGGGGCCGACGGCAATGGCCGCGCGGCCGCTCATGCGGGTGCCGTCCCAGTCCTCGATCTGTGGCTGGAAGACCTGCACGTGCTGCTCGCCGAGGGCGAAGTCCCGCGGCCATTTCAGCTCGGTGGCGGCGGGAGACTGGGCATCGGCGGCCTGTGGATAACTCGGCAGCAGAGCGAGCCCGATGGCGAGGGCCAGGGCTGACAGGATCGGGCGTAGCGCCATGGTGACAACCTTTCGGAGTGAGAGCTGCGTTCAACGATAGTGCAGCGCGGAACTCCCCGCGCGAGTCTGCGTTCCGTCCTGCGCCATGCTGGTGCAATTTCTCCGGCAAGGCAGCTTTTTCTTATGGCGCAACGACATATTTAATAATTTTCCGAGCCTCCCGCTTCGGCCACCATCGGCCTGTCAGACATGTCGCGAGACAAAGCCTTCAGACGCTGGGCCATAGAGCCCAATGCCGCCCATGTCCCGGTTCTACCGGCCTCCTGGCCACTGCCGCAGTAAATCAACAACAAAGCCAAACGGCTGTGGGAGTGCTTCATGATCAAGTCCTTGCTCGTGCGTTCCATCGCGTGTTCCGCCCTGGCTCTCGCCGCCGCTTCTGGCGCGCAGGCCGGTACCCTGTCCATCGGCCACACCACCTGGGTCGGCTACGGCACGCTCTACCTCGCCCGTGACCTGGGCTACTTCAAGGAGCAGGGCCTCGACCTGCAGCTGACCACCATCGAAGAAGCCTCGATGTACATGGCGGCCCAGGCTTCCGGCCAGCTCTCCGGCTCCGCTTCCACCATCGACGAAATCCTCAAGTACCGGCCCAAGTTCTGCTTCAAGGCCGTGGCCGCGCTGGACGACAGCCATGGCGGCGACGGCGTGCTGGTGGGCAAGGACGTCACCAGCCTGGCCCAGCTCAAGGGCCAGGAAGTGGCGGTCAACGAAGGCTCGGTCTCGCAGTTCTGGCTGGCCTACCTGCTCAAGCACGCCGGCATGAACATGAGCGACATCAAGGTGCAGAACATGACCGCCGATGACGCTGCCAGCGCCTTCATTGCCGGTCGCGTGCCCGCCGCCGTGACCTGGGAGCCGCACCTTTCGCTGGTGCGCGAGAAGCAGCAGGGCAAGGTGCTGGTGGACAGCTCCACCACTCCCGGCGTGATCGTCGACGTGGTCGCTCTCAACTGCGACGTCATCGAGAAGCAGCCCGAGGACGTGAAGGCCCTGGTGAAAGGCCTGTACAAGGCCGTGCAGTACACCAAGGAGCACCCGGACGAGGCCTACGCGATCATGGCCAAGGGTGTCGGCGGTTACCTCTCCGATCCCAAGGCCCTGGCCGACGCCGCCAAGGGCGTGCGCTTCTACGACAAGGCCATGAGCGAGCAACTCATTGGCACTCCCGGCAAGCCCGGCGACATCAAGGGTTTGATCCGCCTCGCCAACGAGACCTGGAGCGGCCTGCAGGGCAAGCGCCTGGAAGTCAGCTACGACGACCTGGTCGATCCGCGCTTCGTCTCCGAGTAACCGTCTCACTCTTGGCCCCGCGGGCGGCGCCGTGCCGCTCGCCTGGAGGAATCCGCGATGCCTCGTCGTTCGCAATCCTGGCTCAGCCGTTGCCTGACGCCCAAGGTCGACCTGCCGCTGAAGCTGGTCTGGTCTGCCGGCACCCTGTGCTGGCTGCTCGTGTTCGGCCTGTGGGCCGGGCTTTCCTACGGCGGCGTGGTGCCGGCGATGTTCCTGCCGACCCCGGACGCGGTGCTCGCAGCCGGCGTGCGCCTGGCCAGTGACGGCACCCTCGCCACCCACGTGATGGCCAGCGTCAAGGTGGTGATGATCGGCTTCATCATCTCCTCGCTGGTGGCGGTGCCGCTGGGCCTGCTGATGGGCAGCTTCCGCATCGTCCAGGCCTTCCTCGAACCGCTGGTGAATTTCATTCGCTACCTGCCGGTCACCTCCTTCGTGCCGCTGTTCATCCTGTGGATCGGCATCGGCCTGGAACAGCGCGTCACCGTGATCATCTTCGGCGTGTTCTTCCAGCAACTGGTGATGATCGCCGACGTTTCCCGCGGCGTCGCCAAGGACCTGGTCAACGCCTCCTACACCCTGGGCTGCAACCGTCGCGACGTGGTCCTCCACGTACTCGGCCCGGCCTCGCTGCCGGGCGTGCTCGACACCCTGCGCGTGACCATGGGCTGGGCCTGGACCTACCTGGTGGTGGCCGAACTGGTCGCCGCCTCCAGCGGCCTGGGCTACATCAGCCTCAAGGCCATGCGCGGCTTCCAGGTCGACGTGATCTTCCTGGCCATCGCCATCATCGGCCTGCTGGGGCTGATCACCGACCAACTGTTCCGATTCATTCGACTGAAGGTGGCGTCATGGGCGCAGTAGCGATCAAGCAGGAAGAACCAGCCGTGACCGGTCAGCAACCCGCCACACCGCCGCGCCTGCGGGTGGAAAACGTCAGCCTGCGCTACCGCACGCCGGACGGCGGCACCTTCAGCGCGCTGGAGAACGTCTCCTTCGAAGTGCCGGACCAGCAGTTCGCCGTCATCGTCGGCCCTTCCGGCTGCGGCAAGTCGAGCCTGCTCTACCTCACCGCCGGGCTGGCCGAACCCACCGAGGGCGACATCTATGTCGGCGGCCAGCTGGTGGACGGCCCCGGCGCCGACCGTGGCATGGTGTTCCAGAGCTACACCCTGTTCCCCTGGCTCACCGTGCGCCAGAACGTCGAGTTCGGCTTGAAGCGTCGCGGCATGCCGGCGGCCGAGCGTCGCGAGATCGTCGACTACTACCTCGACGAAGTCGGCCTGCGGCGCTTCGAGAACAACTATCCCAAGCAGCTCTCCGGCGGAATGATGCAGCGCGTGGCGATCGCCCGCGCGCTGGCCAACGACCCGCAGATCCTGCTGATGGACGAGCCCTTCGGCGCCCTCGACAGCCAGACCCGCATGCAGATGCAGCAACTGCTGCTGCGCGTGTGGGACCACAGCAAGAAGACCGTGGTGTTCGTCACCCACGACATCGACGAGGCCATCCTGCTGGGCGACCGCGTCTACGTCATGGGCGCGCGCCCGGGGCGCATCAAACGCATCCTCGACGTGCCCATCGAGCGCCCGCGCTCGCTGGACATGGTCATGGACCGCCAGTTCATCGAGATGAAGCGCGAGATCCTCGGGCTGCTGCACGACGATCTGGAAGAAGCGCACTGACCTGCCGCCGGCTGGCGCCTCCTGCAGGGCGCCGGCCGATGCGGTGATTCGCTGCAGCACCGTTCGGCCCCCTCTCCCTCGGGAGAGGGTTGGGGTGAGGGGTTCTGCCATTCACGCACGACTCCAAAGGGAGCCCCCATGTCCTCCTCCAACGATTCCACCTACGACTACCTCATCGTCGGCGCCGGTTCCGCCGGCTGCGTGCTGGCCAACCGCCTGAGCGCCGACCCGTCCGTGCGCGTCTGCCTGCTGGAAGCCGGCGGCAGCGACGCCAGCCCGCGCGTGCAGACCCCGGCCGGCACCATCACGCTGTACAAGAGCAAGATCTTCAGCTGGAACTTCTATTCCGCGCCGCAGAAGCGCCTGAACAATCGCTCGCTGCATTGCCCGCGCGGCAAGGCGCTGGGCGGCTCCAGCTCGATGAACAGCATGATCTACATCCGCGGCCACGCCTCCGACTATGACCGCTGGGAGCAGGACGGCTGCCCCGGTTGGGGCTGGAAGGACGTGCTGCCGTTCTTCAAGAAATCCGAACGCAACTTGCTCGGCCAGGACCCGGCGCTGCACGGCACCCTGGGCGAGTTGGTGGTGGACAAGCCGCGCGACCCCAACCCGTTGTCGCACCTGTTCATCAAGGCTGCCGAACACCTGGGCCTGCGCCGCAACGATGACTTCAACGGCCGCGAGTTCGAAGGCGTCGGCATCTACAACGTGACCCAGAAGGACGCCAAGCGCCTGAGCAGCTACCGCGCCTTCGTCGCGCCGCTGCAGCGGCCGAACCTCACCGTGCTGACCGACCGCCAGGTGGGCCGTCTGCTGCTGGAGGGCGAGCGCGTCACCGGCCTCGAGCTGCGCAGCGGCGAACGCCTGCTGGCGCGCCGTGAGGTGATTCTGTCCGCGGGCTCCCTCGGCTCGCCGCAGATCCTCCTGGCCTCCGGCATCGGTCCGGGCGAAGAACTGAAAGCCGCCGGCATCGCGGTGAAGCACGACCTGCCGGGCGTGGGCAAGAACCTCCAGGACCACCTCGACGGCCTGGTTACCGTTCGCTCGCCGAGCCCGCTGAGCCTGGGCTTCTCCCTCGGATCGCTGGCGCAGATCCTGCTGTCGCCGTTCAAGTACCTGCTGGCGAAGAAGGGCTGGCTGACCACCAACTACGTCGAAGCCGGTGGCTTCGCGCGCACTCCATTGGCCGATTCGCTGGCCGATGTGCAGTTCCACTTCGTCCCCGGCTACCGCAGCCACCGTGGCCGCCTGTTCGAGTGGGGCCATGGCTACGCCGTGCACACCTGCGTATTGCGCCCGAAGAGCATCGGCGAGCTGCGCGTGAAGCCCGGCGGTGATATCGAGATCGACTACAACTTCCTCGCCAACGAGGAAGACGGCCGGGTGCTGGTGGAAGGCGTCAAGCTGGCGCGCAAGATCCTCGCCCAGCCGGAGTTCGACAAGATCCGTGGCGCCGAGATGCTCCCCGGCCCGCAGGTGCAGACCGACGAGCAACTGCTCGAACACCTGCGCGAATACGCCGCCACCGTGTTCCACCCGGTGGGCACCTGCAAGATGGGCGAGGACACGATGGCGGTGGTCGACCTGCGCCTGCGCGTGCACGGCCTGAAGGGCCTGCGTGTGGTGGATGCGTCGATCATGCCGACACTCATCAGCGGCAACACCAACGCGCCGTGCATCATGCTCGGCGAGCGGGCGGCGGCGATGATCCTGGAAGACAATCGCATCTCCTCCACCGTTTCCTCCCGCGCCGTCCCCGCCTGACGGCTCTTTGCAGGAGCGAGAGGGGCGCCTAGCCCTTGCGCGCGAACCAGCCCGGCTCATGGCGTCACCGGCTGAATCCGTTCGCGAGCAAGCTCGCTCCTACAGTTCCTGCTTGCTCGATCGTAGGATGGGTGGAGCTTGCGATACCCATCAGCGGACTTACCGGTAATCGATGGGTATCGCTGCGCTCCACGCCATCCTACGAAGTGTCGCCGGTTAGCTCCTGTGGATAACCGGGCTTACAGGCCAAGATCACTGAGTGACGGATGATCATCCGGCCGGCGTCCGTGCGGCCAGCGGAACAGGCGTTCGTCCTCGCTGATCGGCAGGTCGTTGATGCTGGCGTGACGCTCGAACATCAGGCCGTTCTCGTCGAAGGCCCAGTTCTCGTTGCCATAGGAACGGAACCAGTTGCCGGAGTCGTCGTGCCACTCATAGGCGAAGCGCACGGCGATGCGGTTCTCGGTGAACGCCCAGAGCTCCTTGATCAGCCGGTACTGCTGCTCGCGCACCCACTTGGCGGTGAGGAACTGGACGATCTGCTCACGGCCCTGGACGAAGGTCGCGCGATTGCGCCAGCGGCTGTCCGGTGTATAGGCCAGCGACACGCGGTGCGGATCGCGGCTGTTCCAGCCGTCCTCGGCGAGGCGGACTTTCTGGATTGCGGTTTCGCGGGTGAACGGCGGGAGAGGGGGACGGGCTTCGCTCATGGTGGCCTCCGAAAGGCAGTGGGGTTTGGAGCCTGGTCTCCATACTCCGTCCGAACTGTCATGGGGTAAATGACGGTAATCCCACAGATATTGCCAACCTGCTTTTCGTAGGAGCGAGCTTGCTCGCGAACGGAATTACCTGGCGGCGCGAGAGTTGGACGGGTTCGCGAGCAAGCTCGCTCCTACAGGGTGTGCGGGATGACGGCCTTGGCCGCCACCTTGCGCAACCCCACCCGATCCTGACTCGGACACACGCCGAACTTCGTCCGGTAACTGCGCGACAGGTAGGAAGGTGTCTCGAAGCCGCAGGCCACGCCGATCTCCAGCACGCTCATGTCGGTCTGGCGCAGCAACTGGCGCGCCTTGTCCAGGCGCAGGCCGAGGTAGAAGTTCGATGGCGTGTCGTTGAGGTGCAGGCGGAACAGGCGCTCCAGTTGGCGCCGGGTGACCTGGATGCGTTCGGCCAGCTCCAGCGTCGTCAGCGGTGGCTCGGTGTGGCGCTCCATCTCGCCGATCACCTGCACCAGCTTGCGGTTGGAGACGCCATAGCGGCTGGCGACCTGCAGGCGCTGGTGATCCTGGCGGGGGCGGATGCGCCCGACCACGAACTGTTCCGACACCTGTACCGCCAGCTCCGGCCCATGGTCCTGGGCGATCAGGTCGAGCATCAGGTCGATGGATGCCGTGCCGCCAGCGGAGGTGATGCGGGGGCCGTCAATCTCGAACAGCTCCTGGGTCGCCTGCACCTGTGGATAAGTCTCCCTGAAGGCGTCCAGCGCCTCCCAGTGCACCGTGCAGCGCTGGCGCTGCAGCAGCCCGGCCTCGGCCAGCACGAAGCTGCCGGTATCGATGCCGCCCAGAGTCACGCCGTCGCGGTCCAGCCGCTTCAGCCAGTGCAGCAGCGCCGGGGTGCAGGCGCGCAGTGGTTCGAAGCCGGCCACCACCAGCAGCGTGTCGCCTTCGCGCAAAGCCTCCAGGCCGCTGTCGGCGTTCATCGACATGCCGTTGCTGGCCAGCACCGGGCCGCCGTCCAGGCTCATCAGGTGCCAGCGGTACAGCTCGCCGCGGAAGCGGTTGGCCACCCGCAGCGGCTCCACGGCGGAGACGAAGCCCATCACGGAAAAACCGGGCAACAGCAGGAACCAGAAGTCTTGGGACATGGCGGGTACCGTGCAATTGGGGGCAGCATACTGGCAGCCTGCCTCTGCTTATGGACCAAGGTCGTCGCCCTGGCAATCGGGGAGGTCGCTGCTGTGCAAGAGCTGGTCGCCGCTGTGCGATCCACCGGGGCGACGCCTGCGTAATTTGTTCTCCAGCCCCCGTGAGGGCCATGACCTACAAAAACGATAACCAACGCCGCAAAGGCCTTGAGGGAGAAGTCATGAAGCGATCGATCAAAGCGCTCGGCTGCGCTGTACTGATGGCCGCCGCCAGCACCACCTGGGCCGCCGAGCCCGCCCAGTGCCAGAACGTGCGCATGGGCACGGTGAACTGGACCGACGTGGTGGCCAGCAGCGCCGTGGCCGAAGCCGTGCTCGACGGCCTGGGCTACAAGGTCAAGCAGACCAGCGCCTCGCAGCAGATCATCCTCGCCGGCATGGCCGACAAGCAGCTCGACGTGTTCCTCGGCTACTGGCAGCCGACCATGCAGCCGGTGGCCAAACCCTATCTCGACAAGCAGCAGATCGACGTCATCACTCCGCCGACCCTGCCCGACGCGCAGTCCACCTACGCCGTCCCGAGCTACGTCTACGAGGGCGGTCTGAAGACCTTCGCCGACATCGCCAAGTTCAAGGACAAGCTGAACAACAAGATCTACCTGATCGAGCCCGGCAGTGGCTCGAACCGCATCACCGCCGACATGATCGCCAAGGACAAGTTCGGCCTGAAGGGCTTCCAGATCGTCGAATCCAGCGAGGCCGGCATGCTCACCGCGGTCAAGCGCGCCATCAAGCGCCAGCAGTGGGTGGTGTTCTTCGGCTGGAAACCGCACCCGATGAACCTGCAGATCGACATGAAATACCTCACCGGCAGCGACGACGTGTTCGGCCCCAACGAAGGCTCCGCCACCGTCTCGATCATGACCGCCGGCGGCTACCAGACGCAGTGCGGCAACGTCGCCAAGCTGCTGCACAACCTCAAGTTCAGCAGCCAGCAGGTGAGCCAGGTGATGGTGCCGATCCTCGACCGCAGCCAGCCGGTGGATGCCGCCAAGGCCTGGCTGAAGGAAAACCCCGATTCGCTCAAGACCTGGCTCGAGGGTGTGACCACCTTCGACGGCAAGGATGGCCTCGCCGCCGTTCAGGCCTCGCTCAAGTAACCCTCTCCAAGCAACTCCCTGCGCGTCGCCCGGCGCGCGGTGGGTTCGTTCGACCTCAAGAAGGACAGCCACCGTGAACTACGAAGTCATTGTCACCTGCGCGGTGACCGGCGCCGGCGACACCGTCGGCAAGCACCCGGCCATTCCCGTCACCCCGAAGGAAATCGCCGCCGCCGCCATCGAGGCCGCCAAGGCCGGCGCCACCGTCGCCCACTGCCACGTCCGCGACCCGCAGACCGGCAAGCCCAGCCGCGACGTGAAGCTCTACCGCGAAGTGGTCGAGCGCATCCGCGAGAGCGACACCGACGTCATCATCAACCTCACCGCCGGGATGGGCGGTGACCTGCAGATCGGCCAGGGTGAACAACCGCTGGAATTCGGCGCCGGCACCGACCTGGTCGGGCCGCTGGAGCGCCTGAAGCACGTCGAGGAACTGCTGCCGGAAATCTGCACCCTGGACTGCGGCACCCTGAACTTTGGCGATGGCGACTTCATCTACGTCTCCACCCCGGCGCAGCTGCGCGCCGGCGCCAAGCGCATCACCGAACTGGGCGTTAAGGCCGAGCTGGAAATCTTCGACACCGGCCACCTCTGGTTCGCCAAACAGATGCTCAAGGAAGGCCTGCTGGAAGACCCGCTGATCCAGATCTGCCTCGGAATCCCATGGGGCGCCCCGGCGGATACCACCACCATGAAAGCCATGGCCGACAACATTCCCGACGGCCTGACCTGGGCCGGCTTCGGCATCGGCCGCTCGCAGATGCCGATGGTTGCCCAGGCCATGTTGCTGGGCGGCAACGTACGGGTCGGCCTGGAAGACAACATCTGGCTCGACCGCGGCGTGCATGCCAGCAACGGCCAACTGGTCGAGCGCGCCATCGAGATCATCGAGCGCCTGGGCGGCCGCGCCCTGACCCCGGCCGAGGGGCGCAGGAAGATGAACCTCAAGCCGCGCTGATTTACGAGCCCCAACACCGTAGGGCGAATAACCCGGGATGGGTTATCCGCCGCCGTACCAAAACGGCGGATAACGCTGCGCGTTATGCGCCCTACACAGCTGCTTTTCGTAGGAGCGAGCTTGCTCGCGAACCAGCCCCGCTGCGGACTTTGTTCGCGAGCAAGCTCGCTCCTACAGGTAATCCCTCATTCCTGCTGGAGCTACCATGCCCTTCATCACCGACATCAAAACCTTCGCCGCCCTCGGCAGCGGTGTCATCGGCAGCGGCTGGGTTGCCCGCGCCCTGGCCCACGGCCTCGACGTCGTCGCCTGGGACCCGGCTCCCGGCGCCGAAGCCGCTCTGCGCGCGCGCATCGCCAATGCCTGGCCGGCGCTGGAAAAAGCCGGCCTTGCCCCCGGCGCCTCGCAGGACCGCCTGCGCTTTGTCGCCACCATCGAGGAATGCGTGCGCGACGCCGACTTCATCCAGGAAAGCGCCCCCGAACGCCTCGACCTGAAATGCGAGCTGCACGCCAGGATCAGCGCTGCCGCCAAGCCCAACGCCCTGATCGGCTCCAGTACCTCGGGCCTGCTGCCCAGCGAGTTCTACGCCGACGCCACGCACCCCGAACGCTGTGTGGTCGGCCACCCGTTCAACCCGGTGTACCTGCTGCCGCTGGTGGAAGTGGTGGGCGGTGCGAAGACCGCGCCCGAGGCCGTGCAGGCCGCGATCAAGGTCTACGAATCGCTCGGCATGCGCCCGCTGCACGTGCGCAAGGAAGTCCCCGGCTTCATTGCCGACCGCCTGCTCGAAGCGCTCTGGCGCGAGGCGCTGCACCTGGTCAACGACGGCGTCGCCAGCACCGGTGAAATCGACGATGCGATCCGTTTCGGCGCCGGCCTGCGCTGGTCGTTCATGGGCACCTTCCTCACCTACACCCTGGCCGGCGGCAATGCCGGGATGCGCCACTTCATGGCCCAGTTCGGCCCGGCGCTGCAACTGCCCTGGACCTACCTGCCGGCACCGGAACTCACCGACACCCTGATCGACCGCGTGGTGGAGGGCACCAGTGAACAGCAAGGCTCGCGCAGCATTGCCGAACTGGAACGCTACCGCGACGACTGCCTGCTGGCGGTGCTCGGCGCCATCAAGGACACCAAGTCCAAACACGGCTTCGCCTTCGCCGACTAACCTCACGGTTCATCACCTGCTCCGAACCGCCCCCTCTCCCTCTGGGAGAGGGCTGGGGTGAGGGCCTCACGGACGCACAGCCATGCACGCCCTGAAAACCTGGGAAACTCCCATCCTCGCCGAGTGGACCGACTACAACGGCCACCTGCGCGACGCCTTCTACCTGCTGCTGTTCAGCTATGCCACGGATTCCCTGATGGACCACCTCGGCCTCGATGCCGAACACCGCGCGGCGACCCACCATTCGCTGTTCACCCTCGAAGTGCACCTCAACTACCTGCACGAGGTGAAGGAGGGCGAGAAGGTCGAAGTGCGCACCCAGCTGATTGCCCACGACCGCAAGCGCCTGCACGTATTCCACAGCCTGCACCGTGCCGGCGAGGCCCTCGCCCTGGCCGCCAGCGAACAGATGCTGCTGCACGTGAGCCTCGACGGTGGCGCGCGCTCCGCCCCCTTCGAAGGCGTGGTGCTGGAGCGCGTATTGGCGCTGGCCGAAGCCCATCGTCCATTGCCGCGCCCGGACTACGTTGGCCGCGTCATCGGCCTACCGGGCTGAGCGGCATGAACCGGCGCTATCCGCTGTCCGATGCGATGCAGGCTTTCGTCGCCGAGACGGAGGCTCACCCACTGGCGGGCCCTACGCTCAATGCCCAGCGGGAAAACTACGAGCGCATGGCCGCCGCCTTCGCCCCGCCGGTGCCGTCGGGCCTGCTGGTGCGCGACGTGCAGCCGGACGGCCTGGTCGCGCTGCGCCTCTATCGTCCTGACGGCGCGCCACCGGCGAACGGCTGGCCCACGGTGTTCTACATCCACGGTGGCGGCTGGGTGCTGGGCAGCGCCCAGACCCACGACATGATCTGCATTCCCCTGGCCGCCGAACTCGGCGCCCTGGTGGTCGCCATCAGCTACCGGCTGGCGCCGGAACATCCCTATCCTGCCGCCCTTGACGACTGCCTCGATGCCTGGCGTCGGCTGCAGCAGGGCGGCCTCGACGAGCCTGTGGACAACACCCGCATCGCAGTCGCCGGTGACAGCGGTGGCGGCAACCTCGCTGCGGCACTCTGTCTGGCCCTGCGCGCCAGCGGCGAGCCGCTGCCGCTTGCCCAGGCGCTGGTCTACCCCGCGCTGGGCAACCTCGATACGCCCTCGCGCAGCACCTGCTCCGACGCGCCGCTGATGACCAGTGCCGCCGTCGACGAATACCTCGCCGCCTACCTCTCGCGCCCCGCGGATTGGCGCGATCCGCTGGCGCTGCCCTTGCTCGCCGAAGACCTCGACGGCCTGCCGCCAGCCTTCATCGCCGTTGCCCAGTTCGACCCGTTGCGCGATGACGGTGCGCTGTACCGCGACCGCCTGCATGAAGCCGGCGTGGCGGTGGATTACTTCCCCGGTGCCGGGCTGGTCCACGGCTGCCTGCGCGCCCGTCGCGTGGCGGAAGTGGAGGCCCTGCGCGGCGCCCTGATCGCGGCCCTGCGCCGCAGCCTGAGCTGACAAGGAGACGAGCATGGAAACGACGCTGGAACGTCCCACCATCGCCGACTGGCGTACTTATCCACAGACCGCTGCGTTGACCGCGCTGCGTCCGCAGGCCAACCGCCTCGAGCTGGTCTGGGACGATGGCCGCGTCAGCCCCTTCCATCACCAGTGGCTGCGCGACAACTGCCCGTGCGGTGAGTGCGTCTACGCGGTCACCCGGGAACAGGTACTGGAAATCATCGACGTGCCCGCCGACCTTGCCCCTGAACGGGCCGCCATCGAACTGGGCCATCTGTGCGTGCACTGGAGCGATGGTCACCGCAGCCAATACGACCCGGGCTGGCTGCGCGCGCATGCCTATGACGACGACTCCCGCGCCGAGCGCCTGGCGGCGCGCCGCACCAGCCGCGTCTGGCACAGCGACTTCGCGGTACCGGCGTTCCAGCACGAGCAGTTGATGGACGACGACGCTGCACTGCTCGAGTGGATGCTCGCCCTGCGTGACCTCGGCCTCAGCCGTGTGGACGGAGTGCCCACCGCGCCGGGCTCCCTGCACCGCATCGCGCAGCGCATTGCCTTCATCCGCGAGACCAACTTCGGCGTGCTGTTCGACGTGAAGTCCAAGGCCGCGGCCGCCGACAGCAACGCCTACACCGCCTTCAACCTGCCGCTGCACACCGACCTGCCGACCCGCGAGCTGCAGCCCGGGCTGCAATTCCTGCATTGCCTGGTGAACGACGCCGATGGCGGCGACAGCGTGTTCGTCGACGGTTTCGCCATCGCCCGGGCGTTGCGCGAAGAGCTGCCGGAAGATTTCCGCACGCTGTGCGAAATGCCCATCGAGTTCCGCAACAAGGACCGCCGCAGCGACTACCGCTGCCTGGCGCCAGTGATTGCCCTGGACGCCCTGGGCGAGGTCAGCGAAATCCGCATCGCCAACTTCCTGCGCGGTCCCTTCGACGCCCCGGCCGAGCGCATGGAGGCGCTTTACCACGCCTGGCGCGCCTTCCTCACGTTCACCCGCGATCCGCGCTTCCGCCTGCAACAGAAGCTGCGCGCCGGGCAGATGTGGTGCTTCGACAATCGCCGCACCCTGCACGCCCGCACCGCCTTCGACCCGGCCAGCGGCGAGCGCCACCTGCAAGGCTGCTACGTCGATCGCGACGAACTGCTCTCGCGCATCCTGGTGTTGCAGCGCGAGCGCTGATATCTCCGCGCTGTGCCGTACATTGTGGGAGTGAGCTTGCTCGCGAACCGCTCAGCTACGGATTTGCCGGCAGGCTCGTTCGCCAGCAGGCTCGCTCCTGCAAAAGCCCTTTCGCCTGGACAAAAAAATCCCCTGCGGCGCCCGACGCGCGGCAGGGGACAAATCGAGCCGGTTCGGGCTCTCAGTGTGCGAGGCCCCACCCGCCAGGGCCGGAGCCGACGGCTGGGGTATGGCAGCCAGTCTGCGCGCCACCGCGCACTGCCGGTTAGCCGAAAACGACCTGTGCTTGCCCGCCGCGGACATTCCGTCGGCGAGGTGCTTGCCGCGTCTCTGCGGGCTTACCAGAATCCATGCAGACCCCTGCCGCTCCCAAGGAGAACCGCGATGATGCACGCCGACCTGATCGACCAGGACGATTTCCGCGAACGCCTGCAGGCCCTGGGTTTCGCCGTCCCGCCGGATGTCACCGCGGAGCAGGCCTGCGAATACGCCGTGCGTGGCCTGACGCCGGAGCGCTCGCTGGCGCTGCGGCGCCTGGTGGAGGAAATGCTCGCCGGCAATGCCACCCTGCTACCCGCCGTGCGCGAGGCCATCTCCCGCCAGTTACTGCCGGCGCTGGTGCCGAAAGTGTGACAATCGGGCGCACAAGCACCCTCTGTTTGTGCGTAACGTCTCCCAGAAAATGGGAAACAGCCTACATTTCGTCGGGATAATGGCCTAAGGGCATCATGTATCAAATATGATCCAATCCGCTTTTTGGGATGGACTGGCCGCCAGGCCAGAAGACAGGGATCGTAAGGATGCATGTTCTCTACCGTGGCTGGATGCCCGTCCTGGCATTCTGCTGTGCCTCGGCAAGCTTTGCCGCGCCACTGCCCACTCCGGGCGACAACGACCTCCAGCGCCAGCGCCAGGAACAACTCCTGCGCGAGCAGCAGAAGCGCCTGGAAGAGCTCCAGCAGCTCCCCGGCAAAGCGCCCAGCGAGGCGCCTTCGACCACCGCGCCGGATACCCGTTGCTTCACCGTCCGCAGCATTACCCTCGAAGGCGCCGAGCACCTCGACGCACGCTCGCGCGCGAAGCTGCTGGCGCCTTATCGCGACCAATGCCTGGGGGTCAACCAGCTCAACGAGCTGCTCAAGGGCATCACCGACCATTACCTCTCCCGGGGTTTCGTCACCACCCGTGCCTACCTGCCGCAGCAGGACCTCTCCAGCGGTGAGCTGAAGGTCATCGTGGTCGAGGGGCGCTTCGAGGGGTTCGACCAGTCGGAGCTGGCCAGCGATCGCGAACTGGCGATGACCTTTCCCGGTGCCACTGGCGACGTTCTGAACCTGCGCGAGCTGGAGCAACTGGTCGACCAGGTCAACCGCCTGCCTTCGCGCCAGGCGCAGATCGAGCTGGTGCCGGGGCAGGAAGTCGGCGGCAGCCGCGTGCAGCTCAAGGGCGAGCGCAGCAAACCCTGGCGGGTGTCCGCCAGCCGTGACAACAACGGCGACGCGACCTCCGGCGAACAGCAGGCCGGCGTCGGCCTGGATTGGGACAGCCCTCTGGGCCTGGCGGACCAGTTCGGCCTGCGTTATGGCCAGGACGTGGTCAGCGACCACTGGAAGCACTCCGACAACCAGAGCCTCTGGTACAGCGTTCCCTACGGCTGGTGGACCTTCAACTACAGCTACAGTCGCAACTACTACCGCACCCGCAACGAAGACGCCGGCTTCGCCTTCAAGTACGACGGCGACAACGAGACCCACCAACTGGGCGCCGAGCGTGTGCTGCACCGTGACGACGTGAGCAAGACCGGAGTGAACTTCGGCCTCAGTCACCAGCGCACGCGCAACTACATCGACGACACCCTGCTCGACGTTTCCAGCACCCACCTCAGCGAATTCCGCCTCGGCGTCAACCATGGCCGGCGCATCGGCAGCGCCTTCGTCAACGCCGACATCGGCTGGCAGCGGGGTGTCGGTGCCTTCGGCGCGCAGGACGACGATCATGCCGCGCCCCACGGCAGCCCCACCGCCCGCTACAACAAGTACAGCCTGACCCTGAGCTACCTGCAGCCGTTCAAGCTGTGGGACGAGGCCTTCAGCTTCGAAAGCCTCGCCACCGGCCAGCACAGCGAAGACGTGCTCTACAGCCCGCAGCGCATCAGCCTGGGCGGCTTGAGCTCGATCCGCGGCTTCAAGGACCAGACCCTCTCCGGCGACTCCGGCTACTACTGGCGCAACCAACTGCGCTGGCGCCGCGCCGTGACCTGGGAGCCGCTGCTGCCCTGGGTGCAGGAGTACGGCGTGGCTTACGCCTATGACGTCGGCGCCATCGAGCACGGCCGCTACAACCCGGGCCTCTCCGGGCGCATGAGCGGCCATGGCCTGGAGTTCAGCGCGCGCGGGCAGTACGCCGCCGCCTCCGTGACCCTGGCGCGCTCGCTGGAGCGCCCCGACCTCATCGAACGACGCGAGCACCCGGTTTATTTCCGCGTCGACCTCTTCTTCTGAACCGCTTCGCTCTTCAGCTAGCAGCTAGTACCTGGGAGATTCCCACATGGACGTACGCCACCCGTTGTACCAGGCCATTGCCAGCGTTCTGGCCGGCATCCTGATCCTCAATCCCATCGTCGCGGCGGCCGCCGAGCTGGCGGTGGATGCCGCAGCCGGTGGCAATACGCACCTGGGCGCGGCGGGTAACGGCGTCCCCGTGGTGAACATCGCCACGCCCAACGGCGCGGGGCTCTCGCACAACAAGTTCAGCGACTACAACGTCGGGCAGAACGGCCTGATCCTCAACAACGCCACCGGCAAGACCCAGTCCACCCAGCTGGGCGGGATCATCGTCGGCAACCCCAACCTCAAGGGCGCCGCGGCCAGCAAGATTCTCAACGAAGTCACCGGGGGCAATCCCTCGCAACTGCGTGGCTACACCGAAGTGGCGGGCCAGTCCGCCCATGTCATCGTCGCCAATCCCCATGGGATCACCTGCAACGGCTGCGGGTTTATCAACACCCCGCGTGCCACGCTGACCACCGGCAAGCCGCTGATGGACGGCGAGCGCCTGCGTGGCTATGACGTCGACGGCGGCGAGATCACCGTCGAAGGCGCCGGCCTGAACGCCAGCAACCTCGACCAGTTCGAGCTGATCACCCGCAGCGCCAAGCTCAACGCTGACCTCTATGCCAAGCAGCTCGCGATGGTGACCGGGCGCAACCAGGTGGACGCCGAGACCCTGGCCGCCACCGCCAAGGCCGACGACGGCAGCGCCAAGCCACAACTGGCCATCGACAGCTCCGCGCTGGGTGGCATGTACGCTGGCGCCATCCGCCTGGTGGGCACCGAGCAGGGCGTGGGCGTGAAGCTGGCTGGCAATATGGCCGCCAGCGCCGGCGACATCCAGATCGACGCCAACGGCCGACTGAGCCTGGCGCAGACCAGCGCCGCCGGCAGTTTGCGCGCCAAGGCCCAGGACATCGCACTGAGCGGGCCGACCTATGCCGGCAACACAGTCGAGCTGAACGCCAGCGGTCAGCTGAGCAACAGCCAGAGCCTGGCCGCCGGCCAGCGTGTGGCATTGAGCGCCGCGCAGGTCAGCAACAGCGGCATCGTCGAAGCCGGGGTCAACCCGGATGACAGTCGCAACGCGCAGGGTGACGTGGCGATCACCGCGCAGAACCTGCGCAACAGCGGCAGCCTGATCGCCAGCCGCAACCTCGATGTCAACGCCAGCGGCACCCTGGACAACCAGGGCGGTGCGCTCAAGGGCGCTGACACCCGCGTCACCGCTGCCACCCTGGACAACCGCCAGGGCCGCCTGCTCGCCGGCAATCAACTGACGCTCAGCGCGGCGCGCCTGGACAACCGCAACGGCAAGGCGGTCGCCAACCGCCTGCAGGTCAGCGGCGGTGCGCTGGACAACCGCTTCGGTCTGTTCTCCGCCGAGCAGGCGTTGGACTTCACTCTCGACAGCCTCGACAACAGCGCCAAGGGCAATCTGGTCAGCAACGGCACGTTGCAGGCTCGCGTCCAGCAGAAGCTCGACAACCAGGCCGACGGCCTGCTCTCGGCCAAGGGTGCGCTCGGCGTGCACGCCGGCAATCTGGATAACCGCGGCGGACTGGTGGTCGGCGATGCCGGCGTGACCGTCTCCGGCGCCAGCCTGAACAACAGCGCGCTGGGCGTGATCAGCAGCCTGGGTGACCTGACACTCGACATTGGCCAACTGGACAACAGCCAGGGCGGCAGCCTGGATAGCGGCGCGGCCCTGCACCTGACTGCCGGCCAGGTGAGCAACGCCAAGGGCAGCATGAATGCCAAGGGTGACCTGCTCGCCAAGGCCGACAACTTCAGCCAGCAGGGCGGTGAACTGCTGGCCCAGGGCGCGCTGAACCTCGACGCCGGGCAGCTGGACAATCGCAACGGCGGCCTGATCGCCGCCAACAACGGCGTGACGCTAAAAGGCAGCGACCTGCTCAACCAGGGCGGTGAAATCTCCAGCCGCGCCAAGGTCGATGTGCAGGCAGCGAGCCTCGACAACGGCGCCGGCAAGGTGATTGGCGACGCTGGCCTCAACCTGCAGGTGCAGCGCCTCGCCAACCGCGCCGGCACCCTGGCCGGTCGCGACGGCCTGACGCTCACCGGGCAGAGCCTGGACAACAGCCAGGGCGGCCTGCTCAGCAGCCAGAAAAATGTCTGGCTGCAACTGTCTGGCGCGCTGGACAACAGCGGCAACGGCGCATTGCTCAGCCAGGGGGCCCTGACCCTCAACGCCGGCAGCCTCGACAACCGCGCCGGTAGCGTTTCCAGCGCCGGCCTGCTGTTCTCGCGCCTCACCGGCGCGCTGAACAACCAGGGCGGCAAGCTGCTCAGCGACGCGGCCATCGACCTCGCTGGTGCCGACCTGAACAACGCCGGCGGTATCCTCAGCGCCGCCGGTGACATCAGCCTGCAAGGCGCCAAACTGGATAACAGCCAGAAAGGCCGTATCGTCACCGACGCCGCCATCCACCTCGCCACCGCCCAACTGGACAACAGCCAGGGCGGCAGCCTGTCCGCCCGTGGCGTCATCGACGGTCGTGTGACGGGCCTCGACCAGCACGGCGGCGGCCAACTGATCGGCCAGGCAGGAGTGGACCTCGACCTGCAAGGCGGTGCCCTGAACAACGCTGGCGGCCTGCTCGGCAGCCCGGCTCAGCTGGTGCTGCGCAATGTCGCCAGCCTCGACAACCGGGGCGGGGAAATCTCCAGCGACCGCGCGTTCAGCCTCTCCACCGGTACGCTGCTCAACCAGGGCGGCAAGCTGATTTCCAGCGATCGCCTGACCCTCACCACGGCCGCGCTGAACAACAGCAGCGCCGGCGTGCTGTCGGGCAACAATGGTCTCAGCGTCACCGCCGCCAGCCTCGACAACAGCCAGGGCGGTACCCTCGCCAGCCGCGGCGACCTGTTCGTGCGCAGCCAGGGTGCGCTGGACAACCACGGCGACGGCGCACTGGTCGCCGGCGGCCAACTCGACGTCGGCAGCGCCAGCCTGAACAACCAGGGCGGCCTGCTTTCTGCCAGTGGCAACCTGCTGCTGGCGACCGGCAGCACCGACAACCGCGACGGTCGCCTGCTTGCCCAGGGCCGCCTCGACGGCAGCACCGCCGACCTGGACAACCGCGACGGCGTCATCAGCGGCGCCCAGGGCCTCGACCTCGGCGCCGGCAACGTTCTCAACGGCGCCAGCGCCGCCGGCAAACCCGGAGGCCTGATCACCAGCCAGGGCGCACTGACCCTGCGCGGCGGCAAGCTCGAAGCCACTGGCGGCGGGGAAATCTCCGCCAAGGGCGACCTGCACCTGATCGTTGCCCAACTGATCCAGCGTCAGGCAGCGCTGATCGGTGAAGGCAAGCTGACCCTCGACCTGGGTAACGGCGCCCAGCGTGGCGACTTCGACAACCAGGGCGGCTTGCTCAGCGCCACCGGTGCCCTGCAGATCAACGGCCTGGGCAACCTCGACAACCGCGGCGGGGAAATCTCCGCCAGCCAGGGCTTCACCCTGACCGTCAGCGGCACCCTCGACAACCGCGACCAGGGCCGCCTGATCAGCGCCGGCCAACTCGACCTGAACGCCAACACCCTGCGCAACGCCAACCAGGGCCTGCTCTCCGGCTGGCAAGGCCTGGTGGTGAATGCCGCCAGCCTGGACAACAGCGGCGGCGGTACCCTCTCCAGCCGCGATGGCGCGCTGACCCTGACCCTCAGTGGTACCCTCGACAACCATGACCAGGGTGCGCTGGTCAGCAAGGGCAGGCTCAGCCTCGGCGCGGGCAGCCTGAACAACGCCAACGGCATCGTCTCCACCCAGGGCGACCTCGGCCTGACCCTCGGCGGCGACCTCGACAACAGCGGCGCCGGCCTGCTCAGCACCCAGGGCAGCCTGACCGGCAGCGCCAAGGCTGTGGCTAACCGTGGCGGGCAGATCAGCGCCGCCAGCGTCGACTATGACGCCAGCAGCCTCGACAACAGCGGCGGCAGCCTGATCAGCCAGGGCGCCCTGCGGCTCGGCTTGCTCGGCACGCTGCTCAACAACGGCGCCGGCTCGAAAATCGCCAGCGGCGGCCCGCTCAACCTGAATGTCGGCAGCCTGCAGAACCGTGGCGGCCAACTCGCCAGTCAGGGCCTGCTCAAGGTCCTCGCCGGCAGCTTCGACAACAGCGCCGGCGGCACCGTGGCCGCGCAGACCGACCTGACCCTGACCCTCACCGGCGAACTGCTCAACGGCCAGGACGGCCTGATCTTCGCCAAGACCGGCCAGCTCAGTGCCAGCGCCAGCCGCATCGACAACAGCGCGGGCACCCTGCAGGGCCAGGGCGACACCACCCTCAAGGCCACCGGTGCGATCGGCAACCAGGGCGGCCGCATCATCAGCCAGAGCGGCCTGCTCGACCTGGGCAGCGCCAGCCTCGACAACGCCAATGGCGGTGTCCTCAACACCGCCAGCGGCGACCTCAAGCTGGTCACCGGCACCTTCAGCAACAACGCCGGCACTACCCAGGCGAAGGGCCTCGACATCACCGCCGCTGGCGGCATCGACAACCGCGCCGGCCATCTCTCGGCGGTCAGCGGCGACAACCGCATCAGCACCAGCGATCTGAACAACCAGGGCGGCGGCCTGTACGCCGGCGGCCTGCTCTACCTGCGTGGCAACCAGTTGTTCAACGAAGGCGCGGCCCTCGGTCAGGGTGGCAGGATCGGCGCCAGCAACCTCGACGCCAACCTCACTGGCGCGCTGAACAACCAGTTCGGCCTGATCGAAAGCAGCGGCAACCTGACCCTGGGCGCGGCCAGCATCAATAACGTGGTAGGCGCCATTCGTGCGCTAGGGCAGAACGACACCACCCAGGTCAGCACCTCGGGTCTGCTCAACAACAACCTCGGCCGCATCGAGACCGCGGCACAGAACCTCAACCTGCAAGCTGGCACCCTGCAGAACGGCGCCGGCACCGTGCTGCATGTGGGCAGTGGCAACTTCGGCATCGACCTGGCCAAGGCCGGCCTGGCTGGCGGCAACTTCACCACCAATGGCAGCCTCACCTACCAGGCCGCCAGCTGGACCAACAACGCCATCATCCAGGCGCGTGTGCTCAACCTCGACATCGGGCAGCTCGCCCAGGGGGGCTATGGCCAGTTGCTGGCCGCGCAGAGCCTCATCGGCCGCGGCGGCAACTGGTCGAACGATGGCCTGATCGCCAGCGACGGCACCCTGGACCTCAACCTGAACGGCAACTACACTGCCAACGGCCGCCTGAGCAGCCTGGGCAGGCTCGACCTGGCTGCCGGCTACATCGGCGTCGGCCAGGCCGGGAGCATCGCCGGCGGTGGCGCCATCACCACCGTCAGTGCGGGCGGCACCCTCGACAACGGTGGCCGCCTGACCGCCACCCAGGACCTGCGCGTCAGCGCTGCCAGCCTCAACAACCGTGGCACCCTCGGCAGTGCCGGCAACCTGTACCTGGGCGCGAGCAACCTGCTTAACGAAAACGGCCTGATCTTCAGCGGCGGCAACCTGCAGTTGCGCACGCAGAACTTCACCAACCGCAACGCCGATCTCTACAGCCTGGGCACCCTGCATATCGCCGCCAACGACCAGGACGGTTGGGCGAGCAGCGTGCAGAACATCTCCGGCAGCTTCGAAAGCGCCGGCGCCATGACCCTGCTGGTGCAGGATTTCGACAACCGCCGCGCCGACGATTTCCAGATCGGCGAGCGCATCGTCTCCGGCAGCATCCAGTTCAAGTACGACGACGTCTGCGACGGCAAGGGCTGCGAAGTCCACTTCCTTTCCCAGGAGCGCTCCGAGGACGTCATCCTCAAGGACGCGCCCCAGGCGTCGATCACCGCTGGCGGCGACTTCCGCTTCCGTGGCGGCTCCTTCGACAACCTGTACAGCAGCATCGGCTCGGGTGGAAACATCGACATCCAGACGGCCACCTTCCGCAACCAGGGTGCCGCCGGCGGCGTCGAGCGCCACTACAACGCCGAGTTCTACACCCGTAACGACAGCGAATACTGGGCCTTCCGCGCCAACAAGGACCTGTATAACCGCTACAACGACCCGAACTCGCCGGACTACGACCCCGGCCGCCTGACCCGCCAGCAGGTCTTCGAATCCGCCGGCTATCCGGGTGGCTTCTTCAACATCACCACCTCCGACGTGGCAGTCTCCGGCACGCCTGCCGCTTCCGCCGTGATCCAGGCCACCGGCAACGTGGTGATCAACGCCAGCCAGAGTTTCGATAACAGCGTGGTGAAGCGCGATGCCGGCGCGCAGACCATCAGCCCGCGCGATGTCGGGGTCACCAACGGCGCCACCACCGTGCAACTGGCGATCACCTCGCAACTGCCGCCGGACCTCGCCCAGAAGCAGGTCAACCCCGTCACCCTGCCGGGCTTCAGCCTGCCGCAGGGGGAGAACGGCCTGTTCCGTCTCAGCGGCCAGGGTGGCAGCGGTGGCAGCACCGGCGCCGTACAGGGCGCCGGCGATCTCAGCTTCAACGGCCAGACCATCAGCGCGGCGCAACGCGAGCAGAGCCTGGGCGGCGGCACCGCCGGCGCTGGCAACGTCGCCCTGGGCAATAACGCCGCCAGCACGGACGCACAGTCAGGCGCCGCCCTCAACGTCCCGCGTGTGCAGGGCCTGCCCAGCAGCACCACGCCGGACAACAGCCACAAGTACCTGGTCGAAACCAACCCCGAGCTGACCAGCCTGAAGAGCTTCCTCGGCTCCGACTACCTGCTCGGCCTGCTTGGCTACGATCCGGACAAGGCACAGAAGCGCCTGGGCGACGGCCTCTACGAACAGCGCCTGATCCAGCAAGCGGTGGTCGCCCGCACCGGCCAGCGCTACATCGACGGCATGGCCAGCGACGAAGCGCTGTTCAAGTACCTGATGGACAACGCCATCGCCTACAAGGACAGCCTCCAACTGCAACTGGGCGTCGGCCTCAGCGCCGAACAGGTCGCCGCGCTGACCCACGACATCGTCTGGCTTGAAGAAGCCACCATCAACGGTGAAAAGGTCCTGGTGCCCGTGCTCTACCTCGCCCAGACCGATGGCCGCCTGGCGGCCAACGGCGCCCTGATCATGGGCAACGACCTGTCCCTGATCAGCGGCGGCAACCTGACCAACCAGGGCACCCTGCGCGCCAGCGGCGACCTCGCCGCCAGCGCCACCAACCTCAACAACAGCGGCCTGATCGAAGCCGGCAACCGCCTCGACCTGCTCGCCGTCGACAGCATCCGCAACGCGGCTGGCGGCATCATCAGCGGCCGCGACGTCAGCCTCACCGCGCTGACCGGCGACGTCATCAACGAGCGCAGCATCACCTCGGTCGACGCCAGCAACGACGCGCACCGCATCCACAAGGAAATCGCCAACAACGCCGCCCGCATCGAAGCCCGCGGCGACTTGGAGATCACCGCCGGGCGCGACCTGATCAGCGCCGGCAGCGTCATCCAGGCCGGCGGCAATGCCAGCCTCACCGCCGGGCGCGACCTGCGCCTGGAAGCCGCGCAGGAGGTCGACAGCTTCGATTTCCAGAGCCGCCGCGTCACCGGCAACGTCACCAGCGTCACCCAGCACGGCAGCGATGTGCAGGTGGGCGGCAATCTGGAGCTGAACGCCGGCCGCGACCTCAGCGCCGTCGCCAGCCGCATCGACGCCGCGCGCGACATCGCCATGAGCGCCGGGCGCGACGTCGTCCTCGCCTCCGCCGCCAACGAAGAACACAGCGACGCCAAGTACAAGGGCGGCGGCAAAAAGGTCACCACCCAGGAAGACCACGTCGGCCACCAGGCCACCGAAGTCACCGCCGGCGGCGACGTCCTGATCAGCGCGGGTGAAAACCTCACCCTCGTCAGCAGCAAGATCGGCGCCGGCAACGAGGCCTACCTGGTCGCCGGCGACAAGATCGAACTGCTCGCCGCCAACGACAGCGACTACTCGCTGTACGACATGGAGGAAAAGGGCAGCTGGGGCAAGAAAAAGACCCAGCGCGACGAAGTCACCGATGTCCGCGCCGTGGGCAGCGAAATCAGCGCCGGCTCCGACATCACCCTGCTTGGCGGCGGTGACCAGAAATACCAGGGCGCCAAGCTCGACGCGGGCAACGACATCGCCATCCTCAGCGGCGGCGAAGTCACCTTCGAAGCAGTCAAGGACCTGCACCAGGAAAGCCACGCCAAGAGCGACAGCGACCTCGCCTGGACCAGCTCCAAGGGCGAAGGCAAGACCGACGAGACGCTGCGCCAGACCCAGATGATCGCCCAGGGCAACATCGCCATCAAGGCGGTGGACGGCCTGAAGATCGACTACAAGCACATCGATCAGAAGTCGGTCAGCCAGGCTATCGATGCGATGGTGCAGGCCGACCCCAACCTCGCCTGGATCAAGGAAGCCGAGGCGCGCGGGGATGTGGATTGGCGGGCGGTGAAGGAGATTCACGACTCGTACAAGTACAGCCACTCCGGCATGGGCCCGGCCACGCAATTGGCCGTAGCGATTGCGGCGGCGGCCATTGGCGGAATTGCGGCAGCGGGAGCGCTGAGCAGCGCGGGAGTGGCCGGCGGCACCGTTGTTATGGGCGCCGGCGTTGGTGTTGCAGGCAGCCTGTCCAGCACTGCGGCGGTCAGCCTGATCAATAACAAGGGCGATTTAGGCAAGGTGCTCAACGACAGCTTCAGCAGCGACAGCCTCAAGCAAATGGCGGTCGCCGGTGTAGTTGGTGGATTGACGACAGGGTACTTCGACGATTGGACAGGCACCAAAACTCAGGTGCCGACTGACAAGATCATTACTCCTTTGAGTACGGCCAGCGGTATTGGGGGCTTTGCTGCAAATCAGGCATTGCAGAATGTCACGGCTACTGCGCTGAACAAGGCAATGGGAGAGGGCGGAAGTTTCGGCGACGCCCTGCAAAGTACTCTCTACAACACCATTGCTGCCGTTGCTTTCAATGCGATAGGAGATGCGGGTCTTAAGACTGGAAGTGCGCAGAAGATTACGGCTCACGCACTGGTCGGCGGTCTGGTTGCTGAGGCTGCTGGTGGTGACTTCAGCAGTGGGGCTATTGCCGCAGGTGCTAACGAAGCACTAGCCAATGAGCTTCGCCAAGCGATCACTCAATTGAGCCCCGAGAAGCGCGATGCCTTGCTGTCGATGTCCTCAGAGTTGGTGGGCGTTCTGGCAGCATCGCTGGTTGATTCAGACCAGAAGAACTTGCAGACCGGCGGCTGGGTAGCCAAGAGCGCCACCCAATACAACTTCCTTAATCACGACCAGACCCAAGACTTTGTTCACGACATCACGGCCTGTGGCAGCAACACTCAGTGCCAGCAGAACGTTTGGGTAGGTAATGGTTACAACCAGGACAGCTTGGGTAACCTGGAGGACGCTCTGAAGACGGCTGGTCCGGTGCGGGCAAAGGATCTGCTGACCTCGATTCAAGGCGGGCTGGCTGCCTTGGCGGAGCTGAATTGCACCACGGCTACCTGCGAAAGCTACAAGTTCGAGTTGATTGATCGCAGTATTCGGGCTAGCGAATACCTGGATGAAGTTTATGGCTTCGGTGCTACCGTTATTGGCGCTGTAGCTGGAATGGCTGGCGCTGGAGTCGGGGCCAAACGGCCGGGCGGAACAGTTGCTCCAGGGGCGTCATCTAGTGTAAACAAGGCCTACGAGTATTGGGGGTTAGTGCGGGCTGAACGGGCGGCGGCTGCAAAAGGGGCTGCGACTACCGGAGAAGTTGCTGGTACTTCTGCTGCTAACACTACTCGTACAGGAGTTGTCCGCACTAACGCATCTGACTGGCGCGGAGTCAGAGATCAATGGGACGATCTTGGTTATGGTGAAATATTAAGTGTGGAGAATAGAGCGGCAATCGCTAAAGGAAGAACTCCGAAGGTTGATGATGCGTGGATAAAAATATTCCCAGAAGATACAGGTTTGAAGGGGGAGAAGATTTCTATCCACCATATTCAAGGTATGCCGCTCACGGTACCACTGCCTGCTACAAGGCATATGGATGCCCACATGCCTGGAGGCTTTAGGTATAACCCAGGCGGCCCTGGCTCGGCGTTGCCAGCATACCCGCCAAAGCCAGGAGTTGAATAATGCATAGTGAATTGCAGAGTTTCCCTAAGCAGAGTTTTTTCTTCTATTTGGCTCAGGATATAGATGAGAAGGTTAAAGATAGTATTCGGGATGTGATTTCAAAATTAGCCTTATCAAGGGGGTGGAGCATTTCGCCCCCCGAATTCGTTGATGAGGTAGATGATGCTGGTGAAGAAGTGGTTGGTGGTGTGCTAGAGGTTTACTCAGCGTTGCCACCTAATAAGCTTTCGCGTGAGGCAGACTCTAGAAATTTAGAAGAAGTGGAGCAGCTTATCTTTTATGTGAAAGAGTTGTCTGGCCGAGAGAGCCTATCTTTTGAATTTCAGCTAGGCTCTACTTATGTTGGAAGCATTGAAGATGGAGTGATAGATAGAACTCTCCAGGATGGTTTGCTTAATCCTTGGAGAGATAATCTTGCTAGGCTTCCGTAGTTGATAAAACCCCAGCCAGTGAGCTGGGGTTTTTATTGTCTGCGATTTGCCGCCCCCGCTTCTGCTCGTGATCGGCCTCGACCGAAAAGGGGACAGATTTATTTTTCTACTCTAAAGCTGGGCGCGGAGTCAGGATTAGAGTAGAAAAATAAATCTGTCCCCTTTTTCTTACCTCTTACTTCGGAAAGGACAAAACTGGTTCGCGCATGGGTAATGGTGGTGTAGCAGATGCGTTGAGGTACGAGAAGAAAACAGGAAACCTGTTGTCTGAGGCTTCTCATGAGCAAAAAGCTCGCGAAGTTCAGACGAGGCTTAATAATTTTTCAGAAATGCGGATAATCAACCCCCTGGCTCGTACCCCTACAGCCAGCGGTATGTTGATTATGCTCGCGAGTTAGTAAAGGATTTGGATAATGCTCTCAAGCACTGAGGCGTTTTAAAGTTCATCTCGTGGGTCTTGTCATTGCGGCTCTTCTCCAAGGAGAAGCTTGCTGAAATTCTTGAGGAATTCAATGGTGTCGAAGGTGTTGTAGATGATGGGCTTTACATTTCGGCATATGAAGAGGTGGCGCGTTATATTTCGCATCAGATCGCTATTGACGAGATGGCGGATCTATTAAAATCCAATGCTGATGAACTGAGTAGTTTGCCTGGGGAACAATACTATTTTGTTGAGGCAGCTATTGATGAGTACTCTGCTGAGAATCTGGATGTTTCTGGACTTATAAACTCATCTCCTGAGAGATACAGAGGGTACTTGCGTATCAGATTGGATCTGAGCGCCCCGTAAGGGAAACTTTTGTTAATGCGCTTGGTGGAACATGATTGAAGACAACGATATCTATCGAAAGATAGGGCAAATATTGCTTTCAATAGCGCCCGAAGATGCTGCTGTTGTATTTTTTGAGGCGGAAATATCCCTAGATGGAGATCATTGCAAGTTATTGTTTGATTACGCTGGCAAAAGTGGCGTGAAGAATTGGTTTCTGCCCCCCAGTGCAAAGGTTGATAGCGAATTGTTAGATGCGCTGGTTAGATTGAGAGGCTATTTCGAAGTTAATGGGCTTTATGAATCAGAGAAGCCGTGGAACAAATGTTTTGTGGAGTTAAACTTGGAAGACATGAAGATAAAGATAAACTTTATTTATGAGTGATTTTTTACAGGTTGCTATCTTCTGAATCGAGCGTGCCGATTGGAAAAGAGCTTAAAAGCAAAAAGGGGACGGATTTATTTTTCTACTCTAAAGCTGGACGCGGAGTCAGGATTAGAGTGTCGAAAATAAATCTGTCCCCTTTTCTTTTTTCCCCTTTTCTTTTTTCTTTTTTGTATCACGGCGTCACTGTGAAGTAATTCCCGTGACCGTCATTGCCGCAATAGTTGGTGGGCACTGGGCGAGTTTCCTGGATGGCTCCGCTGCCGCTGAGGGCGACAAGGTCGACGGAGCACTTGGCGCTGGAGATGATGCTGTCCTTGCGAAACTCGAGGCTCGCCTCGTAATCCTTGCCTGCCTCGGGGACGAACTGAATAGCCGGTGGGTAGCAGTGGCCGTTCTCGACCATGTAGCCGATATCGACCAGTACTGGCTGGTTGGCGGGGATCACGAATTCGTCGTAGCCCAATCGATCAGTCTTCACGGCTTCGGTGTGCGCGGTGGCGGGCATGCCGATTACCTGATTCTGGTAGTCCTCAGCCTTCATGTTCAGCACATCGGAGGTTCGCCAGAGAATGTAGCGCTGCTTGGGGTCGTGGGTGCGCGTGACGATATCGCCCACCAGCCGGCCATTCACCCTGTGATTGAAGTAGGCCTCGCAGGTTTTTCCGGGGACATAGGAGGCGAGCTTTTCGGGCGCGGAGTAGATGCGCAGACGCGCGCTGGTGGCTGGATCGTACTTGGCCGCTTCGGCTTCGTTGTGCAGATTGGTCTTGTTGTAGCTGCAGCCGCTGAGCAGCAGAGCGCCGGCGGCGAGCATGAGCCATTTCATCGAGCAACGTCCTTCCTTGGCGTGATGTGATAGCCAGCGATGATGCAGCGCCAGAGAGCACGGTTCAATGGCAAGGTGCCGCTCTTGAAGGCTGTCCGATGTTTCCATTCGCCGCAGTTCTGTTGGCTCGCCTGCATGGTTGCGGGAGCTTCCCCTGGCTGCGCCTGAATTGGCTGAGTGTGCGAGCGAGTCGGGGTGTCGTGGCAGTTGAGCCTGCCGCTGGCGGCATAGGGCAGGGCCTGCACTCAAGGCAGGTCAGCAGCCACTTCCAGCGGGGTCAGCGGGAAGGTGTCGCCAACCGGCTCTCCCAGCAGGGCCAGGTAGCGCTGGCCCTGGTCTTCCACGGTGACCTTGCGGCCGGCATCCAGGGGCAGGGTCGGGCAGAGAACACGCAGGCCGTTCGCGTCGGGCAGCAGCAGGGCATAGCGTGGCGCGCTCTCCTGCAGCTTGCTGCGCAGGCTGAGGCGGCAGGGGCGCAGCTGCGAGGAGAGCCAGGCGCCGCGTAGTTCATAGCGGTCGCCGCCAAGCAGGCGCAGGCTGTCCACCTGCGCCAGTTGCCAGGAGCCTCCGGGAGAGCGGCGGATGCCAAGCAGTTCGCCAACGGCGGGCGGTGGGGAGTCTTCCCAGTGACCACTGAAGTGCTGCGCCGTGGTGCGGGGCTGTGCCAACGGCAGGGTGGCTGGAAGGCTGACCTTGAGTGTCGGGCGGCTGAACTCGATATCGCGCGGGTGCGCGACGACCTCATCCAGCCCGCCACAGTTGCCGGCGTGCTGGGACCAGACGTCGCTCACCTGGTGCTGGCGCTCGAAGTGGCGTGCGTCGAGTCGGGTGTCGTCAGCCACGCCCAGGTGCGCCAGCAATTCAGGGAAGCCCCGGCAAACCTGCCAGGGTTCGGCGCAGCTTTCCGCTTCGCTCCAGCAGGCGAGCAAGTGGGCATTCAGGTCGAAGCTGGCATCGCCCGTGCTCGCGGCGGCGAAGCGTTTGAGCATGTCCAGTAGTTCGTCGAGCACCAGGGCGAGTCCTTGCTCGCGGTTGGCAGCGCCGGGATCAAGGAAGGGACGGTCGTCCTTTTGTTCGAGTCGCCAGTGGCTACCAGGCCGTTCCGGCTGGATGTGCACGACGGAGGCGAATACCTGGATGGATTCGATCAGCGCCGGCAGGCATTGCGCGGGAACCTCCAGCGGCCGGGAGCCGGCCACCAGCAGGCAGTGCAGGTAGCCGCCGGCGACGGTCTGGCTGTGCAGTTCGAAGGCTTCGCCGTCATCGATGGGCAGGTGCTGGACTTCGAGCTTCAGGGCGCGCCCATACACCTGGTGCAGCAGGCTCCATAGTCCCGGCGGCGCCGGGTGGTGGTTCTGCAGGCAGCTGCAATGGATTTCCTGCAGGCTGCGCACCAGGCGCTGCATCAGCAGGGCGGCGGTCTTGCGCTCGGCTCGGCGGGTGCGCAGCAGGTGCCAGTAGCCGCCGAGCAGCCGTCGGTGCAGGGCGAGGATGAGCTTTTCCGCTTTGTCCGCCCGCGCCCGTTCGAGGGTGCCAGCGTGCTCGCCGAAGAGCTCGGTGAGGTGGCGGCTGACGTCGAAGACCTGCGGGCGCAGGCGTTCGAGCTGGCGCAGCAACTGGATGCCGGTCAGCGTCGAGTGGTTCAGTTCGATGGCCGTGCGGTACAGCTCCCGCGTTCGCTGGGCCAGGTAGTCGAGGGCGGTGTCCATGTGTCCCGTGCTTCCGAAGCTCGCCGGAGGTGGCCGACGCTTCGGAGACTGCGGGATTCAGGGCGGTTTGCGATTCAGACGAATCTGAATGATGGGGAGTAATGCGTCACAGGCAGGAAAGAAGGGAGGCCGCCGGGCCTCCCTTCGGGGTTGCGGGAAAGCGTCTCAGAGCACCCGCACGCTGGCGAAAGTGGATTCGCCCTGGGCCTGGCTGAGGGCCGAGATGGCCGAGGAGTTGGGCATGAGGGCGAGGTCCTGCGGGATCGGCATGACCATCACCGGTTGGCCGATCGGCTGGCCCTGGCGCTCGTCGCTCGGCGGGATGCCGAAGTACTCGCGGTAGCACTTGGAGAAGTGCGGCGTGGAGACGAAGCCGCAGACCGAGGCGACCTCGATGATCGACATCGAGGTCTGCTTGAGCAACTGGCGCGCGCGGATCAGGCGCAGCTTCAGGTAGTAGCGCGACGGCGAGCAGTGCAGGTACTTCTGGAACAGGCGCTCGAGCTGGCGGCGCGAGACGTTGACGTAGACGGCCAGTTCGTCGAGGTCGATGGGCTCTTCGAGGTTGGCTTCCATCAGCGCGACGATTTCCTGCAGCTTGGGCTGGTTGGTGCCGAGCATGTGCTTGAGCGGCACGCGCTGGTGGTCCTGCTCGTTGCGGATGCGCTCGTAGATGAACATCTCGGAGATCGCCGCCGACAGCTCGCGGCCATGCTCGCGGCCGATCAGGTGCAGCATCATGTCCATCGGCGCGGTGCCGCCGGAGGAGGTGAAGCGGTTGCGGTCGATGGAGAACAGGCGGGTGCTCATGGCCACGCGGGGGAAGGCTTCCTGCATGGCCGCCAGGCACTCCCAGTGCACCGAGCAGTCGTAGCCGTCGAGCAGGCCGGCGCGGGCCAGAGCCCAGCTGCCGGTGCACACGGCGCCGAGCTTGCGGCCCAGGCGCGCCTGGGCCTGGAGGAAGGTGGTGTGTTCGCGGGTGACGCTGCGCTGGATACCGACGCCGCCGACCACGATCAGCGTGTCCATCTGCGGGGCGCTGTCGCACGCTGCGTCAGGGGTGATCTGCAGGCCATCGCTGGCCCAGACCTGGCGGCCGTCGAGGCTCAGGGTGTGCCAGCGGTAGAGTTCGCGTCCGGACAGCTGGTTGGCCATGCGCAGCGGTTCCACCGCCGAGGCCAGGGAGATCAGGGTGAAGTTGTCCAGCAGCAGGAAGCCGATGGACTGCGGAGCTCGGTTTTGCGGGGGAACTCCGGGGTTGAACGCATTCATTCAGTCACCTCACGCTAGTCACAGTCGCCTCGCTGGAGGCGTTTCTTATGCTTGTTCTTCTGTTGGGAAATTCGCCCCGGGATCGCCCTGGGCCATTCCTCTGATTGCTCTCTACCCAATAGCAAGGCAAATGCCGTGCCTAGGTTGAATGGGCGTTCAATTAAAAAAGAAAACGGCATGGGAATGCCGCTTTTGCAGGCCCGGATTGCGACGCCTCGAAGGTCGCAAATACGCATGAATCGTGGGCTGGGGTTTTTGGTAGCACTCACCGGTCACGCGACCGGCGGAGCTGTGCCCGGAACGGTAACGCCCTTGTGTCGTCGGGACGGGCGTTGCGCTTGCGCCATCAGGGGGCGCGCCGAGCCTGGCGTGGTCGATAGCGGGTCAGCACTCGATGATGCTGACGGCCAATCCGCCGCGCGAGGTTTCCTTGTACTTGTCGTGCATGTCGGCGCCGGTGTTGCGCATGGTGCGGATCACCTGGTCGAGGCTGATGAAGTGCTGGCCGTCGCCACGCAGGGCCATCTGTGCGGCGTTGATGGCCTTCACCGCGGCGATGGCGTTGCGCTCGATGCACGGAACCTGGACGAGGCCGCCGACCGGGTCGCAGGTCAGCCCGAGGTTGTGCTCCAGGCCGATCTCGGCGGCGTTCTCCACCTGTTCGGGCGAGGCGCCGAGTACTTCGGCGAGGCCCGCGGCGGCCATGGCGCAGGCAGAACCGACTTCGCCCTGGCAGCCGACTTCGGCGCCGGAGATGGAAGCGTTCTTCTTGCACAGGATGCCGACGGCGGCGGCGGCGAGGAAGTAGTTGGTGACGTCGTCGTCGCTGGCGTCGGGGTTGAAGCGCATGTAGTAGTGCAGCACGGCCGGGATGATCCCGGCCGCGCCGTTGGTGGGCGCGGTGACCATGCGCCCGCCGGCGGCGTTTTCCTCGTTCACCGCGAGGGCGAAGAGGTTGACCCATTCCATCGCCGAGAGCGTCGAGCCGATGACGTTGGGCTTGCCGATTTCCTGCAGGTTGCGGTGCAGGCGCGCGGCGCGGCGCTGCACGTTGAGGCCGCCAGGGAGGATGCCTTCGTGGCTCAGGCCGTTGTTCACGCAGTCGCGCATGGCCTGCCAGATGACCTTGAGGCCTTCGCGGATGTCGGTTTCGCTGCGCCACACGCGCTCGTTGGCCATCATCAGCTCGGACACGCGCAGGTTGTGGCGACGGCAGAGCATGAGCAGTTCGGCGGCGCTGGCGAAGTCGTAGGGCAGCACGCTGTTGTCGGTGTCGAGGCTGCCGGAGGCGGCCTGTTCCTCGTCGACCACGAAGCCGCCGCCGATGGAGTAGTAGGTGTCGCTGTGCAGCACGTGGTCGCCTTCGATGGCGGTCAGGCGCATGGCGTTGGGGTGGTAGGGCAGGTTCTCTTCGAGCAGGCGCATGTCGCGGATCCAGTCGAAGGGAATCGCCCGGCTGCCGGCCAGCAGCAGTTCGCCGGATTCACGCAGGGCGGCCATGCGCGGTTCGATCTGGCGCGGATCGATACGGTCCGGCCATTCGCCCATCAGGCCCATGATCACCGCGCGGTCGGTGCCGTGGCCGACGCCGGTGGCGGACAGCGAGCCGTACAGGCGCACCTCCACGCGGCTGGTGCGTTCGAGCATCTGCCGTTCGCGCAGGGCGCCGATGAACAGCGCAGCGGCGCGCATGGGGCCGACCGTGTGCGAGCTGGACGGGCCGATACCGATCTTGAACAGGTCGAACACACTGATTGCCATGCCGGACTCCGGGCGAGCTGCGCATCCATGAAGGGGCATCTCTTGAAGGGATGAGTAGGCACGTCCCTGTGCCCGCGATGCCCGGCCATGATCGGCCCAAGTCCGGCGCCGGCTGCGTCCATCGGCGACGCGGCCGTATCCAATAACGCCGCTTGTGCACCGCGCCGATGCGGGGCGCGGGGTTGCCTGTTCCGGGGCCGACGAAAGCTTGCCTTTTTACGACGCGAGTGCCGTGAACCACGACCGGTCGATAGGCGTGCGGCAGGTTGCTGTTCCATGATCCGCCACCGACGAACGGCCGCGTTCGCCCGTATCCACCCCCCTTCTCCGCAGTCAGAGGCTGGCCTCATGAAGAGTCTTGTGTCGTCGCTGTTGGCGTTATCCGTGGTACTACCGGGCGCTGCGCGCGCCGCCGAAGCCGAACCCGAGTCCTGCGCCGTGGTGCGCTTCGCCGATGTCGGCTGGACCGACATCACCGTGACCACGGCGGTCACCCGCCTGGTGCTCAGCCACCAGGGCTATCGCACGCAGGTGGTGCGGTTGTCCGTGCCGGACACCTACAAGGCGATGGCGGAGAAGAAGATCGACGTGTTCCTCGGCAACTGGATGCCGAGCATGGCGAACGACATCAAGCCGTTCGCCGACAAGGGCCAGGTGGAAACCGTGGGCGCCAACCTCGAGGGCGCCAAGTACACCCTGGCGGTGCCGCGCTATGCCTACGAGGCGGGCCTGAAGACTTTTGCCGATATCGCAAAATTCAAGGATCAGCTGGGCGGGCGCATCTACGGCATCGAGCCGGGCAACGATGGCAACCAACTGATCCAGAAGATGATCAAGGAAAAAGCCTTCGGCCTGGGCGACTTCAAGCTGGTCGAATCCAGCGAGGCCGACATGCTGGCCTACGTCAAGCGAGCTGGGGCCTTGAAGCAGCCGATCGTGTTCCTGGGCTGGGAGCCGCACCCGATGAATACCCGAATCCAGATGAACTATCTGGCGGGAGGGGATTCCTACTTCGGTCCCGACTATGGCGGAGCAACGGTCTTCACCAACGTCAGGGCAGGCTATCTTCAGGAGTGCCACAATGTGGCGCGCCTGTTGAAGAACCTGAAGTTCGACCTGGCGATGGAGAACCAGTTGATGGATGCGGTGCTCAACGAGCGACGCAATCCGCGCCAGGCCGCCAAGAGTTGGCTGAAGGCCAATCCGCAGGTGCTCGATGGCTGGTTGCAGGGCGTCGCACCGAGTACATCGAACGCGTCGCCAGGGGGCCAGAAAACCGCCGCCATGGAATGATCCTGGCCTCTGCAAGTCGCTGGAACCGGGCCTTTCCACTGGATGCGACATGGCTGGTGCTGAATACGACTTCGCCTGCACTGGATGCGACCCACCCGGTAGGCGACGAAATTTTCCTGCTCCATGATCGTTTACGAAATGACAACAAAAGGGTCCTTCCCGACCCCAACCATAATTCAGACCGCCGCGCCCCACTGTGGGCAGCGCCGGCGCCCCACCCCGCAGAGGAGTACGCTCATGAATGGTTTCAAGTCTTTGCTGCTGGCTGTGTCCATTTGCGCGCCGCTGGCGGTTCAGGCCGCTGAACCTGACTCGTGCGGCACGGTACGTTTCTCCGACGTCGGCTGGACCGACATCACCGTGACCACCGCTACTACCCGACAGGTGCTGGAATCCCTTGGCTACAAGACCAAGGTGACCATGTTGTCCGTGCCGGTGACCTACAAGTCGCTGGCGAACAAGGACCTGGACGTCTTCCTCGGCAACTGGATGCCGAGCATGGCCAACGACATCAAGCCCTACGCCGACAACGGCTCGGTGGAGACGGTGAAAGCCAACCTCGAGGGCGCCAAGTACACCCTGGCCGTCACCCAGGCGGCCTATGACGGCGGCCTGAAGTCCTTCGCCGACATCGCCAAGTTCGCCGACAAGCTCGACAACAAGATCTACGGCATCGAGCCGGGCAACGACGGCAACCGCCTGGTCCAGGGGATGCTCGACAAGAACCAGTTCGGCCTGGGCAAGTTCAAGCTGGTGGAGTCCAGCGAAGCCGGCATGCTCTCGCAGGTCGGGCGCGCCGACCGGCGCAACCAGTGGATCGTGTTCCTGGGCTGGGAACCGCATCCGATGAACACCCGCTTCAAGATGAAGTACCTCGAAGGTGGCGATGACGTGTTCGGCCCCAACTATGGCGGCGCGACCATCTACACCAACGTGCGCAAGGGCTACGCCCAGGAATGTCCGAACGTCGGCAAGCTGCTGACCAACCTGACCTTCACCCTGGATATGGAAAACAAACTCATGGACGCCGTGCTCAACGGGGGCAAGAAACCCGAAGAGGCTGCCAAAGCCTGGTTGAAGGACCATCCGGAACTGCTCGACGCCTGGCTCGCCGGCGTGACCACCCGTGACGGCAAACCGGCCTTGGCGGCAGCCAAGGTGGCATTCGCGAAGTAAGTGCCTAAGTCATTGCCGTTGGCCGATTCCCTAAGCTTCTGATGGGCCCGCATTATGTTTCTGACTGACCACAAGCTACCGCTGGGCGAGCATATCGCCGCCTTCGTCGACTGGCTCACGCAACATGGCGCGTCGGTGTTCGACAAGATTTCCGACACCCTCGAGTTCCTCATCCACGGCGTCACCAACAGCCTGCTCTGGTTCAACCCGCTGGCGCTGATCGCGCTGATGGTCTTCCTGGTGTTCTACATCCAGCGCAGCTGGGGCCTGGCCGTATTCGCCCTGGCTTCGCTGCTGCTGATCCTCAACCTGGGGTACTGGCAGGAGACCATGGAAACCCTGGCGCAGGTGATCTTCGCCACAGTGGTATGTATCGCCATCGGGGTGCCGCTGGGCATCCTGGCGGCGCACAAGCCCTGGTTCTACACCGGGCTCAGGCCCTTGCTGGATTTGATGCAGACGGTGCCAACGTTCGTCTACCTGATCCCCACCCTGACCCTGTTCGGCCTGGGGGTGGTTCCGGGCCTGATCTCCACGGTGATCTTCGCCATCGCCGCGCCCATCCGCCTGACCTGCCTGGGTATCCAGGACGTGCCGGCGGAACTGATGGACGCCGGCAAGGCCTTCGGCTGCTCGCGCTGGCAACTGCTGACGCGCATCGAGCTGCCGCACGCCATGCCGAGCATCGGCGCGGGGATCACCCAATGCATCATGTTGTCGCTGTCGATGGTGGTTATCGCCGCGCTGGTGGGTGCTGACGGCCTCGGCAAGCCGGTGGTCAACGCGCTCAACACCGCGGACATTTCCCTCGGCTTCGAGGCCGGTCTGGCCATCGTCCTGCTCGCCATCCTGCTCGACCGGGTGTGCAAGCAACGTTCGCTGCGGGGGAGGTAAGCACTATGTCGGCGATTCGATTCGAACATGTGGATGTGATTTTCGGCACCCACACCAAGGAGGCGCTCAAGCTGCTGGATCAGGGCCTGGGTCGCGAGGAAATCCTCAAGCGCACCGGCCAGGTGCTGGGTGTCGAGGATGCCTGCCTGGACGTCAATCGCGGCGAGATCTGCGTGATGATGGGCCTGTCGGGATCGGGCAAATCCAGCCTGCTGCGCTGCATCAACGGCCTCAACCGGGTCAGCCGCGGCAAGCTGCTGATCGAGCACGAGGGCCAGCAGGTGGATATCGCCAACTGCTCGCCGGCGACGCTCAAGACCATGCGTACCAAGCGCATCGCCATGGTGTTCCAGAAGTTCGCGCTGATGCCCTGGCTGACCGTGGCCGAGAACATCGGCTTCGGCCTGGAGATGCAGGGCCGCCCGGCCAACGAACGGAAGAAGGTGATCGACGAGAAGCTCGAACTGGTCGGCCTCTCGCAATGGCGTGACAAGCGCCCGGACTCGCTCTCCGGCGGCATGCAGCAGCGCGTCGGCCTGGCCCGCGCGCTGGCCATGGATGGCGACATCCTGCTGATGGACGAACCTTTCTCCGCGCTGGACCCGCTGATCCGCCAGCAGTTGCAGGACGAGTTGCTGGTGCTGCAACGCCAGTTGCACAAGACCATCGTCTTCGTCAGCCACGACCTCGACGAGGCGCTGAAGATCGGTACGCGCATCGCGATCATGAAGGACGGGCGCATCATCCAGCATGGCAAGCCCGAGGAAATCGTGCTCAGCCCGGCGGATGACTACGTGCGTACCTTCGTCGCCCATACCAACCCGCTCAACGTCCTCTGTGGTTCGAGCCTGATGCGTGGCCTGGACCAGTGCCGTCGCCAGGCCGACGAGGTGTGCTTCGACCAGGGCCGCGATTGCTGGCTGGGCCTGACCGAGTCGAACCAGATCAAGACCGCACGCCAGGGCAGCAACATCATCGACCTGCAGCAATGGCGCCCGGGCGACCCGGTGGAGAAGCTCAAGCACGAGCCGACCCTGGTGGACGTCAACATCCGCATGCGCGACGCACTGCAGATCCGCTACCAGACCGGCCACAAGCTGGTGCTGCAGGAGCAGAGCCGCGTGGTCGGCGTGCTCGGCGACAGCGAGCTGTACCACGCGTTGCTGGGCAAGAACCTGGGCTGATCGTTCGGCCATATGAAAACGCCGGCTCCCTGCGAAGGGGGGCCGGCGTTTTTGTGTGCGCAATTCGCGTGCCTGGGGGCGGCGTGTTTGTAGGAGCGAGGGGGACGCCCAGTTCTTGCTCGCGAACGGATTACCCGGCGGCCCTGCGGTTGGGCGGTTGGGCGGTTCGCGAGCAAGCTCGCTCCTACAGGTCAGCCCCGCGCGAGGGCTGGCCCTCACCCTAGCCCTCTCCCAAGGGGAGAGGGGACTGTCCTCTGCGTTCGGGAGGCTTGGAGCTTTCCGGCTACCTTCGTTTCCGATCCAGCACTCCGAACGGCTCCCTCTCCCTTCGGGAGAGGGCTGGGGTGAGGGGGCCTCGCGCCGATGTTGCAAGAACCGTAGG